>CALKPY010000005.1 GCA_937991435.1 uncultured Acidimicrobiales bacterium | reverse complement strand
AGAACAAACCCGGCCTCGGTGGCCGCTGCATCGATCGCCTGAGGTGTCAGTACGCACAATTGCCACGGTCGACTACGTGGGTTTGGTGTGCCGACCTCGACGTGCGTGCCAGTAATCAGGTCCGCGCCCAGCTCGCCACGGTGGATCCGTTCGGTGATGATCACGGTGGAAGCGTCGCCATCTTCTGGATGGGGCTGTGTGGAAACGCCGATGGCGTCTTCGCCCGGATTTGCCGGTGCAGCGACGAACGTGTCGATGACGAACAAGCCGCCAGGCACCAAACAGCGAGCCGCTTCGGCAATACACCGTGACTGCAGTTCTGGAGTCGCGAGATTGCATAACGTGTTCCACGCAACGATGACGGCGTCGGCAACAGCGGAGCCGACTGGCAACGTGATCATGTCTGCTGCAATACGTGCTTCGTCGCTCGTGCTAGCTCGGAGCATCTTGGTCGAGACGTCGATGCCGAGCACCGTGAATCCGCCGCCTCGCAGATGCCCGGCGATGCGGCCGCTTCCTGAACCAAGCTCAATGACGACAGCCCGAGCGGGGCACCGGGCTTGCAAGGCGTCGACGATCACCTGCGGGTCATCGAGGTCACCGTACCACTGGTCATACACATCGGTGAACGACCGCGCATAGAGCCCAGGGTCATGGTCTGTCACGTGGCCGAAGCTAGCGGGGACTAACGCAGCGGGTGTCATGCCGTACCCACCACCGCTTGGCAATACGCTGGGACCATGGGTGCTCCTGACGCTGCGTCTTCGCGAACCGACGTTTATCTCGACTGGGCCGCGAGCACCCCTATGCGCCCCGAAGCAATCGAGACAATGGTGACCGCGGCCCAAGCCGGCTTCGGCAATCCAACCGGATCGCACCACGTTGCCCGCACCGCCCGCCGCCTGGTCGACGATGCTCGCGACGAAGTGGCCGATGTGGTTGGTGCGCTTCCGTCAGAGATCGTGTTCTGTGGAAGCGGAACCGAGGCCGACAATCTGGCCATCTTTGGCAGCCAGGCTCATTCGGGCGGCACAACAGCTTGCGCCGCTGTAGAGCACCACGCCGTACTGCACCCTGTGCAGCACCTTGGCGGCGCGGTCGTGAATGTCGATAGCCGCGGACACGTCGACCTCGATCATCTACGCGAAGTGGCGACGGCTGAGCTGTCGGTTCTGTCCGTCATGCTCGCCAACAATGAAACCGGCGTGATCCAGCCGCTCGAACCGATTCGAGCGGTGCTCGATGCGCAGGCCCCTCGGGCTCTCTTGCACACCGACGCCGTACAGGCGTTTCCGTGGCTTGATCTTCGCGAAGCAGCGGTATGCGCTGACCTGATCAGCTTGAGCGGCCACAAGTTTGGCGGACCAAAGGGAGTCGGCGTGCTCGTCGTGCGCGACCGGGCTCGCCTGAGCGCTCAGGTACTCGGCGGCGGTCAGGAGTTCGAAATGCGAAGCGGCACTCACAACGTGGCCGGTATCGCCGCCTTTGGGACTGCTGCACGTTTGATGCATGCACAACGCGATTCGGTTGTGGCTCGCGTTGGCGCGCTCCGAGATCGACTTGTCAGTGGCCTGCAAGACGCCGTCGGCGGAATTACCGAAACTGCGATGCCGGCACAAGCTGATGGGGCAGCGGCAGACCGTTCGCACAAGGTCGCCGGAAGCGCGCACCTGTGCTTCGATGGCATCGAGAGCGAAGCACTGCTTTTCATGCTCGAACGACAGGGCCTCGCAGCCTCGGCAGCATCGTCGTGCGCCAGCGGTGCCCAAGACCCGAGCCACGTGCTTGCAGCCATGGGCTACTCACGCGAACTTGCCGGTGGATCACTTCGCCTTTCGCTTGGCTTTGGATCCACCGGCGACGACGTTGACCGCGCACTCGCCATCATTCCACCGTGTGTCGACCAGCTGCGAACGGCGGCGGCATGATAGATGCAGTAGTCGGCAAGCTTGAGGTGATGACATGCAGGTAATGGTTGCCATGTCAGGCGGCGTCGACTCGTCGGTCGCCGCTGCGCTCATGGTCGAAGCCGGCCACGAAGTCGTCGGCGTCACCATGAAGTTATGGGGCGGGCCCAGCGACAAGGGCTGTTGCTCAGTGAGCGACGTGCTCGATGCCCGTCGCGCCGCTGATCTTGTCGGCGTTGATCATCACGTATTCAACTTCGGCGAAGAGTTCGAACGTGATGTGATTGGTCACTACGTCGAGGCTCACCAAGCCGGCCGCACCCCGAACCCATGCATCGAATGCAACCGCTCGATCAAGTTCGCCCGTCTACTCGAACGAGCTGACGCGCTTGGTTTCGACGCCGTGGCCACAGGCCACCATGCTCGCATCGTCACCGTCGCTGACGGAACCCGCCGCATTGCTCGGGCCGAAGACGCGGCCAAGGACCAGAGCTATGTCCTGCACATGCTCTCGTCGGCTGACCTCGAAAAGGTCATGTTGCCGGTTGGCTCAATGACCAAGACCCGCGTGCGTGAGATCGCTGCCGAGATCGGCATGCGAATCGCGGATAAGCCTGATAGCCAAGACGTTTGCTTCATTGCCAGCACCACCAGCCGCGCTGAGTTCCTCGGCAAACGCCTCAAGCCCACATCTGCGACCGTCGTCGACTCTGACGGCGTAGAGGTCGGAAGCGTGCCCGCTGTTCAGCTGGTCACCATCGGCCAACGCAAGGGTCTCGGCCTGGCGGGCGGCGCGCCCGCACAATGGGTCAACGACGTTGATGTCGTGGGGCAGCGGGTCACGATCGGAAGCCGAGCCGACCTGTTGACTTCGCACGTCGATCTCGATGAGATGTCGTGGATCGGCGATGTGTTCGACACCGATCTCACCGCGCAGACAAGTGCGCATGGCACCCCACGCGATGCCACCGTCGACGGCAACCGAGTCACCTGGGCATCGCCCCAACCACGAGTCGCCCCCGGCCAGACGGTTGTGCTTTATGACGGGCCGATCGTGGTGGGCGGCGGCATCGCCGGTCGCACCATCAGCTGAACTGGCCTACTGCGAGCTAGCCCACAGGCAACTTGCGCCGAGCTGCCTCATCGAGAAGCGCCCCAGGTCGTGTGGGCGCAATCAAGAATCGCCGCACGTCGGTGATCGCCGCGGCGTGCTCAGAACGACGCGAATGTTCGCGAATGCCAAGCGGCGCCGGATCGGTCAGCTGGCACTCAAGTAACAGCCCTGCCGCACCGCCAGATAGATCGCGAGCGGGGCTTCCGACAATCGCAGGTCCGAGGCGCTCGATTGCGGTTCGGCGAAACAGCACGGGCTCAGTGAGTGTGGCGTGGTCATGCAGAACCATGCCGTTGGGTACAAAGACGACCCACCGCCGAGTGAGCTCGTACAGAGCGCGTGCTCCAACGAAGACAACCAGGGCGCCCACGCTGGTCGCTAATGTGCCGGCGAACCAGCGACCATTCGCCAACATCAGCGGGCCGATGACCAGCCCCGCTACCACGCAAACCCACGCGGTGGGAACGGCGACAGCGAGCACGAGACCTTGAGGCCGCAACAGCATGCGCCGCTCGTCGCCATAGCTCGCTCCATCAACAAACACGTCGCCGATCAGGTGACTGAGCGAAACGACAGTCGCCAAAGCGGCGTGAGCAATCGCGAAGGTCACACCGGAATCGAACTCGGTCGCCGAACCTGTCCACACTGCAAGCACGAGACCCGCAGGAGCCAAACAACGCACCAGCGTCAACGTAGACGGCAACGCAATGGCTGTTGCCGCGAGTCCGACCGCCCACAAGACCCAGGTGCCAATGACGACGACGAGCCGCGGTGCGTCGTTCCATTCGGTGACGGCTTCGTGCGCCTGGTTCAGAACTGTCAAGGGAAGCAGAAACCAGATCCCACGCAGCGCGTGCAACGCAACCGTTCGAGTCACGGCTACAGCGTGCCCGAATTGGTGCGCTGGCGCACCTCTCGCTACAGCGGCTCTGGCGGATGGCACGAACCTGCATGCCCAACAGACTTCTACAGTGAGTGATGTGACTGACGATGCAGCGGCTCGGATTGCTCAACTTCGCGATCAGATCGTGCGGCACAACGACCTGTACTTCAGAGCCAACAAGCCTGATATCACTGACGCCCAATTCGACTCGCTGGTAGTCGAACTGCAGACTCTTGAAGCCGAGAACCCGGAACTCGCCGCCGCGAGTTCGCCAACTCAAACGGTGGGCGCTCCCGCGAGTTTTGCACCAGTCGCCCACGAAGTGCCAATGATGTCGCTCGACAAGGCGTTCAGCACCGACGAATTCGATCAATGGCACCTTCGCCTCGGGCGCGCCCTGGGTGAAGGGAGGGCTGCGGGTGCGTTTGCGTGTGAACTCAAGTTTGACGGGCTCGCAATTTCAGTGCGGTACGAAAAGGGCAAGCTCGTTCGGGCCGCCACACGCGGTAACGGTCAGGTCGGCGAAGATGTTACGGCCAATGTGCTGGGCATACGCGATGTACCCCAGGAACTCGTGGGCGCCCCTGAGGTACTCGAAGTGCGGGGCGAGGTATACCTCGAAATCAGCGAGTTCAATCGGCTCAATGAGAGGTTGAGCGAAAAGGGAGAGTCTCGATACGCCAACCCGCGCAACACCGCAGCGGGTTCGCTCAGACTCAAGGATCCGGTTGCAAGTGCTGCGCGGAACCTGCGGTGGTTCAGCTACCAGCTCGGCGATGTAGTCGGCGGCCCGGCGTTTACTCGCCACAGCGAAACGTTCGAGTTCCTCGCCGATCTGGGTTTCCCGGTGAACGATCAGGTTCAGGTCGTTGACACCGCAGAAGAGGTCAAGGCATTCTTTGCCAAGGCGGAGAGCAATCGACACTTATTTGACTACGAGATCGATGGTGCGGTGGCCAAAGTCGACTCGCTTGTATTGCAGCGCGACCTCGGTGTGACGAGTCACCATCCGCGTTGGGCAATCGCTTTTAAGTTCGCGCCCGAAGAACAGCCAACCAAACTGCTCGACATTCACGTGTCGATCGGGGGTAAGGGAAAAGCCACGCCGTTCGCCGTGCTTGAGCCTGTTCTGGTCGCGGGTTCGACCGTTCAAATGGCCACGCTTCACAACCAAGACCAAGTGGCATACAAAGATGTACGACCTGGCGACACCGTGTTGGTACGAAAAGCCGGAGACGTAATTCCCGAGGTGTTGGGCCCAGTCTTGTCGGAGAGGCCGAAGGGTCTGGCGCCATGGGAGTTCCCAAGCCATTGTTCGTGCGGCCTGAACTTTCCACTCACGCGTAACGATGGCGACGCCGCCCACTACTGCCTGAACACGGTGTGTCCATTGCAGCGCGACGCCTGGATTGAACACTTTGCGGCACGGGCGGCAATGGATATCGAAGGCTTTGGTGAACGGACCGTTCGTCTGTTCACCGAGCATGATTTGCTATCGGACATAGCCGGGATCTACGAGCTCGACTTTGAAAAGGTCAGGCGAATCGAGGGGTTCGGCGAGACATCGGTAACGAACTTGCAGGCATCGATCGAAGCTTCGAAGACTCGCGGACTTGGTCCGCTTCTGATCGGACTAAATATTCGTCATCTCGGCGATACCGGCGCGCATGTGCTCGCCCGGGCGTTTGGGCACCTCGATCGGATCCTCGATGCGACGGTCGACGAGGTCGCCGCGGTTGACGGGTTCGGCGCAACGATTGCTCAGAGCGTGCACGCCTACTTTGCCGACCCGGCCAATCGGGCGATTGTGGAGCGGCTACGTGCGGCCGAAGTGAGTTTTGAAGGACCCGAGGTGGTGCAGGTGGCTCCGACTCTCGAAGGGCGCACCGTGGTCGTTTCGGGCACCCTCGCAGGGTTCAGCCGTGACGGAGCGAAAGACGCGATCGTCAGCCGCGGCGGCAAGTCACCAGGCACCGTGTCAAAGAAGACGCTCGCTCTTGTGCTGGGCGACTCGCCAGGAGCTTCGAAGATCACCAAGGCCGAAGAGCTGGGTGTTCCGATCATCGATGAAGCCACTTTTGTGCTGCTGCTCGAATCGGGCGAGTTGTAAACAATTTTGAGTCGTAACTCAGCTGGTGAAGAAGCACCAGGTGAAGATCTTGGCACTGTCTGGTCCGGTCGAGATCTCCCAGTACCGAGCTTGGACACAGTTCTGATCAGGCAGCAGCGACTCAACGGCCCGACCTTCGCCGGCGCGGTACGTAATGACGTTGAGCCCACGCACCTCACCGAGTTGTTCACGAGGGATCGTTACCCCGTTGACGACCAGATCGGCGTCGTAACCGGCATTGAGGTCGACAAGAATTTCGACCTGACTGAGCACATTGTCACCAGGCGCAGGTTGCACGTTTTGAATGGCGGCCGGAAGCCCGTCGTTATCGGGGTTGCCCGTCGCGACGATGATTGCCGCAGCGAAGACCGCAGCCGCGAGAGCGAGCAAAGCAATGACGATCAGACGCCTGCTTTTTGCGCTTGGAAGATCCATACGTTGAGGGTACGGGTCGCCGCGGGGCGTGGTGGTGCGCGTGCCCAACCCGACTACGAGGTCGTGGCGCCACTCGTGCTGCTGCCGTGCAAAGTACGCTCTCACGACCATGGCTTCTCGTTCTACAGCTGACCAGATCGGACGTTTGGTCGGCGATCGCTATCGCATCGTCGAGTCAACCGGTGACGGCACTGCTTCGTTTGTTGCCGAAGACACGGTCGATGGCGGTCGTGTGCTGATCGAGATGTTCGAGGCAGCTCCAGATCAGGCTGCACAAGACGCCTTTGCCGAGCGTGTACAGGCCGTTGCCTCGCTGTCCCATCCGAACCTATTGCCCGTGCTGGATTGGGGAGTTGACGAACGTCCATGGGTCGTCAGCGAGGCAATGCCAGGCGGAAGCCTGGCCGAAATGATTGGTCGCGGTGGCCGGCTTTCGCCCAGTCAGGCCTTGGTGATTTCCCTCGAGGCATCCCGAGCGCTTGAGTATGTGCACGCAGCGGGTCTGGTGCACGGCCGTCTAAGCCCTGCGCACCTCCATTTCGGAGCGGACCGCCGTGTGCGACTTGGCGGCACTGGTTTGTTGCCGGATACGGCTCAGACGATCACAGTGTCTGGCGACGAATCGATCGACCCGGTCGCACTGGTGCGTTACCAGGCGCCTGAGCAAGCCCGCGGCCGGGCTCCTGACTCGGCCAACGATGTGTATGCGTTGGCCCTCGTTGCCAATGAAGCAATCAGCGGTAAACGGCCCCCGACGTCGCCCACGCTCGTTGCCACCATGTTGAACAGAGCACAACAGCCGGCTGTCATCGATGATCGGTGCGGCGTGCTCGCCTCGCTGCTCCATTCGTGCGGCGCCGTCGAACCGTCGGAGCGCCCAACTGCCGGGTCATGCAGCGAGTCGCTTGTTGCCCTGGCCGGACAGCTGGAGCGCCCTGAACCTGTCCCGATTCGGGGCGACTACATCGAACCGATCATCGAACCGATCATCGAAGAGCAACCAGACGCCATCGAAGACCGCGATTCGGGCATTGGGGATTTCGCAGAATCTGTTCCTGAACAGGTTGGCCTCGATGCGGGTGCAGATACCGAAGCTGGCCACACCGGCGACGCGAGGTCTAGCGCTTCGGATGTCGACCTGGTCGACCGCGAAATGCTTGACCCCGGCGAACAACTCACGGTCTCGGCCGATGACTTCGAAGAGTCAACCGGCTTCGACGCACCGGTTACGACATCGCACGTGCCGAGCGAAACTATTGTCGGCAAGCCGAACGACGACCTCGAACCGGTGCGCTCCCAACATGGGCAAAGCACTCTCGATGAACCCATGTTGGTTGATCGATCCCGCGCTCACGTGCTCGTCGATTCCGATGACGAGTTTGCCGATCGACCCCGTTGGCCCCTGGCAATTCTTGCCCTCATCACGTTGGCAGCCGGCGCTGTTGCTGCGTTGCTGTGGGTGTCGTCTGGCGGCCTTGGTCGGTCCGAGGTGCCTGACCTTGTCGGCCTTCAGATAGACGAGGCTGCCGATCGAGTTGAGTCAGGCGGATGGAACCTCGAACGGCGCGAAGCCCGAAGGGAAGGTTCTTCGCCGGGCGAGATTCTCGCTCAGGATCCGGAGCCAGGTTCCGAACTCGATGCCGATTCGCCCATAGCGTTGACGGTGTCGCTTGGCGGAGAGATGGTTGAGATTCCCGGAGACCTTGCCGGTCTCACCGCTGAACAGGCTCAGGATCGTTTGAACATCGTCGGGCTCAACGTCGGCCAGGTCTCGCAAGTCAACAGTGAAACGCTTCCGGCCGGGCTGGTTGTATCGATTGATGAACCAACAACCCAAAAGGCGGTCGGTGAAACCGTCGCACTTCGTGTTTCGCTCGGGCCCGTGGCTCGAGTTGTTCCTGACGGGTTGATCGGTCGACCGATCGGTGAGGTAACCGCAGATCTTGTGGGCCTACGTATCGGGGTGGTTGAAGAACAGGTCTATGACCCGGTCGCGCCGATTGGAGTGGTGACTGCCATAACGCCTGCGTCGGGTACTCCCGTGCAGGCCGACACCACCATCACCGCACAAGTCAGTCAAGGTCCCGAGCCGGTCGAGATACCTGATGTCGACGGACTTACGTTGGGCGAGTCACGTGAGCTTCTCGAAGCCCTCGGTTTGGTGTTTATCGATAGTGAGGGAACACCAGGAGAGCCAGCGATTGGAACTGTTCCGGCGGCGGGCGAGATTGTCGATGTCGGCACCGAGTTCGTTGTCGTGCTCGGCGAGCCAAGCGACGATGACGAGTCAGACGCAGGCACCGAAGAAGACCCGACCGAAGACGGCTGAACCGACCGGCTGCTAGGCGGTTATGTCTCGCAGACGCGACGCAACAAGTTGGCCTACTGCCTGTTGCTCAGCCGTTGGCTCCATGTCTTGCAAATCGAGCAGGCGGGTTACGTCGCCTTCGACCTCGATCTGACCGCTCATGAACGCGATCATGATCGCTTCGACGTCTTGGTCGACTAACAGTTGACGAGCGATCGCGTAGGGAATCCTTACCCCTACGTCGGCCGAGTCAATGTGGCCCAATTCGGGCACGATCGAGCCTGTTGTCGTGTCAACGTGTCCGAGAAACTCGGGATCGTCAAACGGAGCGTCGAGCACGGTGACGTTGACGCGCACCGGATCGGCAGGTGCATCGATGTCGGCAGCGAGGTCGTCGTGCACGGCTCTGGCCGCCGCGATCCACTGAGGCGACAGGAAGGTATGAGAAGTCACAACTTCACCCTAGACAAACCTTGCCGATCGCCTCGTTCAGCACCGGTAGCATCGACACGTGTCTCACCCCCGGATCAACCGATGACCAAACGCATCACTGCCGACGAAGTTACCCATGTAGCGACGCTGGCCCGTCTTAGGGTTGCTGATGACGAACTTGTCATGTTCACCGAGCAGCTTGCGGCTGTGCTCGAAACAGCGAGTGCGCTCGAAGCCCTGGACCTCGATGGTGTCGAACCAATGGCGCAGCCCTATGCACTGACCAATGTGCTGCGCGAAGACGTAGTCACCCCGAGCCTTGACCCGACCGAGGTGCTGGCGATGGCCCCCGCTGCTGAAGACGGGCGCTTTCGGGTGCCGCCAGCTCTCGGAGACGCTCAATGAGTACGCCGACCGCAATCGAGATCGCTGCGCAGGTTCGCTCTGGATCCCAATCTGCTACCGCGGCTCTTGAGTCGTCGTTGAGCGACATCGCCGAGCGTGATCGCGAGTTGCATTCCTTTCTGCACCTGACCGAGGACCGAGCCCGAGCACAAGCAGCCGCGGTCGATGCAGTAGTCGCCGCGGGTAACGACCCGGGCCCGCTTGCAGGCGTTCCGATAGCGCTCAAAGACAACATGTGCACCCGAGGTGCCCCGACCACGTGCTCGTCGAAAATGCTCGAAGGCTGGAAGCCGCCATATGACGCGACCGTCGTCTCGCGACTCGAAGCTGCTGGGGCGCTCGTTGTCGGCAAGACAAACCTTGACGAATTTGCGATGGGATCATCGACCGAGAATTCGGCTTTTGGTCCGACCCGAAACCCGCACGACCCAAGCAGGGTCCCCGGCGGCTCCAGTGGCGGTTCGGCCGCCGCCGTGGGCGCTGGACTCGTTCCGGTGTCGCTAGGCAGCGATACTGGTGGTTCGATCCGTCAACCTGCCTCGCTGTGCGGGGTGGTCGGTGTCAAGCCGACCTATGGAGCGGTTTCGCGCTACGGGCTCATTGCCTTTGCCAGTTCACTCGACCAAATCGGTCCGTTCGCAACGACAGTCGGCGATGCCGCTTTGGTGCTCGACGCAATCAGCGGCCACGACCCGCTCGATGCCACTTCGATACCGGCGGCGATTCCTACGGTTAGCAGCGCGTTGACCAACGGCGTCGCAGGCAAGCGGATTGGCATCATCGACGAGCTGATGGGCGAGGGCATTGACGAAGATGTTCTTCGGCAAACAGAACTTGCAGCCGAGGCCTTTCGAAGCGCCGGAGCGACTGTCGAACGAGTGAGTATCCCAGCCACCATCTACGGACTGGCTGCGTACTACCTGATTGCACCAGCTGAAGCGTCGAGCAACCTGGCTCGCTATGACGGGGTTCGGTACGGTGCTCGCGTCGACGGCGGCAACGTCGAAGCCATGAACATCGCCACCCGCACTGCTGGTTTCGGCGACGAAGTCAAGCGCCGCATCATGCTCGGAACCTATGCACTGTCCTCTGGCTACTACGACGCCTACTACGGCAAGGCGCAACGGGTCCGCAGCTTGATCGCCGCCGAGTTCGCAACTGCATACGAACAATTCGATCTGCTGCTTTCGCCGACTTCGCCGTCGACGGCCTTTGAGTTGGGTGCCAAGAGCGACCCCATGGCGCTGTACATGTGCGACGTGTGCACGATTCCATCGAACCTTGTCGGCCACCCAGCTATGTCGGTGCCCTTCGGCTCTGGTGACGATGGTCTACCCATCGGTGTGCAGATACTGGCGCCGATGTTGCACGAACCGGCCATGTTCGCAGCCGCAGCGGTACTCGAAGCCGCCCAGAAAGGATCGTCATGAGCGAGTTGAGTGATGGCTGGGAGATGGTCATCGGGCTCGAGGTCCACGTTGAGCTCGCCACGAAGTCCAAGTTGTTCTGCGGTTGTTCGAACTCGTTCGGGGATCAGCCCAATACCAATGTCTGCCCTACGTGCCTGGGGCTTCCAGGTTCGCTTCCGGTCGTCAACGCGCAGGCTGTTCAGTACGCCATGACACTCGGTCGGGCGATCGGCTGCACGGTCAGCCCATCGGTGTTCGCCCGCAAGAACTACTTCTACCCCGATATGCCCAAGGACTACCAGACCACGCAGTACGACCAGCCCACAAATGAAGATGGGTCGCTCGAACTGCCTGACGGCACCGTCATCGGCATCGAACGGGCGCACATCGAAGAAGACACCGGCAAATCAACACACCTCGGCGGTGGCGGCCGAATCCACGATGCGACGGCCACGCTTGTTGACTACAACCGAGCCGGCGTGCCTCTGGTCGAGGTCGTGACCCGCCCTGAGCTCACCTCTGCCGACGAGGCGAGGGCCTATGTCGCCGAACTGCGAGACATTTTGATCGCGACCGGTGTCAGCGATGCCCGTATGGAAGAAGGCTCGATGCGGGTCGATGCCAACGTTTCGGTGCGGCCAACAGGCGATGCCGAGCTGCGAACGCGCTGCGAGATCAAGAACATCAACTCGCTGCGATCTCTCGGCCGTGCCATCAATTACGAGGCGCGCCGACATGTGGCGCTGTACGAAGCAGGCGAAGCGCCGTCGCAAGAGACCCGTCACTGGGACGAAGACGGCGGGCGCAGCACATCGGGTCGGTCCAAAGAAGATGCCGATGATTACCGCTACTTCGCGTGTCCCGACTTACCCCCGCTTGCACCAACGCCAGCCGAACTTGCGGCGATTGACGAGGCAATGCCGGTACTGCCAGGTCGGCGCCGTTCCGCGCTCGCATCTGCAGCAGGGGTCAGCATGGCCGAAACTTCCTTGGCGGTTGAACGTGGTCTCGATACGTTCGCACTCGACGCAATCGCGGCTGGTGGCCAGGGCATTTCGGTGATGAAACACGTCGATCAGAACCTTGCCGACGGCGTTGGCGTGATGACCGCCGAGTCGTTCGCCGCGCTCGTCGCACTTGAGGCAGACGGCGCGCTGAGTGCGACCCAGGTCAAGACCGTGCTTTACGAGATGGTCGCTTCGGGCGGTCAACCCGCCGACATCGCCGCGTCGATGGGGTTCGAAGCCATGGACAACAGCGAACTCGAATCGCTGCTCGATCAACTGATCGCCGACAATCCTGACGAATGGGCGAGGTTCGCCGAAGGCGACAGCAAGGTGCAAGGCTTCTTTGTCGGCCAGATCATGAAGGCAACACAGGGCAAGGCTGACGGCAAGATTGTGAACCAGTTGATGTCAGCAAAGGCCAAAGCCTGAACGGCCCTCGGCTTCGTCGGTCGTCTCAACCGGCGGCAGCAGTGGCAGGAGGTTCGACGTCGGTAATCGGTAGCCCGTTGTGGAACTGAATGCGTTGAGACCCAGCGGCTCGCACACGGTCGCCGGGCAATAACACGCCAGTGATGTTGCAGGGATCGACGGCCAGCAGGTTCACGATCTGTTCGCTACCGCCGAGGGGCGCTGAAGGCTGGTTGTTGCCCTCGGTCCAACGGCCGCCACGGCAAGCGGGAGCGCTTTGTGCCCCGCTTCCGCGGCGCAGTGTCCGCAGCGATCTGATGGCTTCGACCGATGCATATTGCTCGCCGGCAAATCCGGTCACGAAACGCCCGCCGCGGATCAGGCCACGTGCTTCGAGTCGTCGAAATGCCCACAGCACCTCGCGCCACGGCACCGCAAGCGTCTCGGTCATGGCTACATCTCGAAACACCACGCCCCATCGTGCGAGCAGCTGTTCAGCGACGGCCTCGGCGAGCTCATCGCGGTCTTCGATCTCAAGTGGCTCGGGAAGTAACGCCCATCGGCCCTCGCTTCGTTCGTGACCTGCGGCGCCGCCGCGTAGCCCCCGCCGCCCAAGGGAGTGACGAACGGTGCGAGATTTACGCCCTGACAGTAGTGAGCGCACTGCGTTGAAACTGTCGGCGGTAACTAGGCCGAGACCAACAGCATTCCACAGCGCCTGTTCGACCTGGTCGGCAGGCAGGTCGAGTTCGTCGACGAGCTGCGCGTGGAACCGTGCTCCGCGGCTGGTCAGAATCTCGACGAGGTCGGCGATGATGCCGGGGGGAGCGACGGCCTCGTGGACGCCCCGCCCGGCGGCGAGAAGCCAGGCGAAATCGCCACGCAACGTCATCGTGACTTTCGTTGCTCGCGACGGCGTGAGACGTTGAGGGCTGGTCGAAACGCCGGAGCTTGGCGTTTCGTCGGCGTCGGTCTCGCTGTCGTCTTCGTCGTGAGTCGTGTGCGTGCGGGGCGACAGGCGGCCCCAGACGAGTTCGCCGCCGAGGCAGAGTTCGTCGAGCCATTCGGGGCGGTAGTCAGAGACCCGCGATGCCAGCACGAGCTCCCACGCCCCGGCGGGTATCTCGCAGCCCTGCAGCTGCTCGAGGACGGCCAGAAGCCCGGCGCGGCCTCGGACCTGGGCGTCAGGCGCCAGGTGCTGCCAGCGAAATAGAAATTGCACAAATTGTTGTGCGGTGACTGGTTCGACTGCCTTGCGGCGTTGCTTTTGCGAGTAGATGTGAATGCGGGCGAGGAGTTGTCTGGCGCACCATTGGGCATCTTCGCCGTCGGTAGGCGACCAGCTGCCCCGTATTGCAAAGCCGGTGCCTTCGAGCCCGACAAGGGCGATCGCGACCTGGCTTACGCCGGCACCGCATTGGTCGGCAAGCTCGCTTGTTGTGATTGGGCCAGTGATGTTCAGGTGGCCGCGCACCATTGCCTGAAGGGCTCGTTCGCCAGCGGTGGTTGCGGTGCCGACGGCCAAGGCTTGCTCGACAAACTCGGTTGTGCACCAGAACCCACCACCGATGATTTGTGCGCGCTGGCGCTCGACCAACTCATCGAACAGCGGTTGCAGATTGGCCATCGGGCGACAGCGCACCAGATCGCTCAGCAGGTCATGAAGCTCGTCAGCGTTGCGAACATCTGGTTGCGCTTCGGTCCGCACTCGGCTGATCGCTGAGGTATCAACGCCGCCGATCTCGGTGAGATCGATGGGGATACCTCGACGCAAGGGCACCGCACGCGTGCGACGGTCGACGGCCTCGGCATCGTCGAGGAACGTGTAGGGCGCTCCCACGAGTAACTCGTGGGCAAGCGGCGAAGGTTCAACGGTGTCAGCGCACGTGACGGCGAGGTCGCCGCTCTCGAGCCGCCCTACGAGCTCTTGCAGGCCGACGACATCCATGCCTTCGTTGAGCGTGTCGAACATGGTCTGACGAACAATGGGGTGGTCAGGAATTTCGATGGGGCCGTTGATGTGTTCTTGGCAACCTGCTGCTGACGGAAACGCCGCGGCCATGACATCGTCGGCTTCCATGCGTTGAATCGGCGGTGGGTTCTTGCGGCCGCCCTTGAATCGCAACACGGTTAGTGATCGGTTGAGATTCCACCGCCACCGTGAGATGAACATTGGCGATGGTGGCACCAGCACGGCCTGCGTGAGGGTCTGGGGCACTTGGTCACGTTTGAGGTAGTTCTTGACCTCGTCGAGCGGGAAACTGTGCTGTGGCCCGAGCGAGAGCACGACCGCGTTGTCGTTGGCCGCGGCTTGGAGTTCGAAGTCGAAGTTGACACAGAACTTCTTGCGAAGTGCCAAACCAAAGGCTCGATTTATGCGCCCGCCAAAGGGGGAGTGCACGACGAGTTGCATGCCGCCGGTCTGGTCAAAGAATCGCTCGATGACGAGGCGGTCGCACGTGGGAAGGTCACCCAGCACGGTCAACGAAGCGGCAAGGTATGCAACAAGCGTCTCAGCGGCAAGGGCATCGATGCCGCAGATTTCACGGATCCACGCTCGTGCAGCGGCTGGTACTTCGGTTTCGAGGCGCTGCTGCACGCCCGCTCTCAGATTGGAGACCTCTTCGGACAGTTCCGCGGTACGTGCGGGTGCCTCGCCAAGCCAGAACGGCACAGTCGGTGGTCTTCCGCCAGCATCGACGACCCGAACGACACCTGGTTCGATGCGGCGGATCTGCCATGAGTGGGTGCCGAGCAAGAAGATGTCGCCCGGCAGCGATTCGGTAGCCCAGTCTTCGTTGACCGAGCCGATGTAGATGTCGTCGGGATCGGCAACAACCCGGTAGTCAGCGATCTCGGGGATCGCTCCGCCAGAGGTGAGCGAGGCAAGCCGTGCCCCGCGCCGACCCTCAAGCTCGCCGTTGACCTTGTCGTGGTGGACATAGGCGCCTTTGGGTCCTCGGCCGGTCACGATGCCGTCGCCGACAAAGGTCAGAACTTCGTCGAAGACTTCGCGTGTGAGGTCTTTGTATGGGGCAGCTTTTTTGACGAAGCTGAAGAGATCGTCAACGGCCCACCGTTCAGCTGCAGTCTCGGCGATGATCTGTTGGGCGAGAATGTCGAGCGGCGCAACCGGCGGGTGAATCGCGTCGAGCCGCCCACCGTGCACGGCAGACATGAGCGCGGCGCACTCGACGAGTTCGTCTCGACTCAGAGGAAATAGGCGGCCCTTGGGTGTGCCGAATCGTGTGTGCCCCGAACGGCCAACTCGTTGTAAGAACGTCGCGATCGATCGTGGCGAACCGATTTGGCAAACGAGTTCGATTGGGCCGATGTCGATGCCTAGCTCAAGCGAAGCAGTCGCCACGAGCGCCTTGAACTCGCCGGCTCGGAGCTTGCGCTCGACTCGCTCGCGGCGCGCCTTAGACAGCGATCCGTGGTGGGCCGCGACTTGATCATCGCCGAGACGCTCGGCGAGCTGGTGCGCGACTCGCTCGGCGAGCGACCTGGTGTTGACGAAGACGAGCGTGGTCTGATGTTGCTCGATCATCTCGGTGATCTCGTCGAGCATCTCAGCCACCTGTTCGGCGGGCGCGATTGCTTCGAGTTCGCCATCAGGAAGCACGAGTTCGAGGTCGAGGTGGCGCTTGTGGCCGGTATCGACCACGGTGCAGTCGGCTGTGCCGTCGGCCTTGGTTGGGTTGCTACCGACGAGCAGACGGGCGACTGTTTCGATTGGCCGTTGCGTTGCAGAGAGCCCGATACGCACGGGTCGCTCGTCGCAAATGTGTTCGAGCCGCTCGACCGTCAGGCTCAGGTGCGAACCGCGCTTATCTCGGGCGACGGCATGGATTTCGTCGATGATGAGTGTGCGCACCGTGCGCAACGCGTTGCGGCTCTTCTCCGCGGTCACCATCAGGTACAGCGACTCGGGAGTCGTGACGATGAACTCAGGTGGCTTGCGCACCATTGAGCTGCGCTGCGAACTTGTGGTGTCGCCTGATCGCACGCCGACCCGCAGCGACGGGGGCGAGTAGCCGAGCTCAGTCGCGATAGCTGAGATCTCGTCGAGCGGGCGCACGAGGTTCTCGCTGATGTCGACCGCCAGCGCCTTGAGCGGCGAAACGTACATAACCTGGGCCGTGTCGGGGACCAACGTGCCTGCATCGTGACGCTTGTACAGGTCGTCGATAGCGACGAGAAACGCCGAGAGCGTCTTGCCCGAACCCGTCGGAGCGGCGACGAGCGTGTCATTGCCCGCGGCGATCGATGGCCAGGCGTAGCGCTGCGGATCGGTCGGGCCGTGCGGGAACGTGCGATCAAACCAGGTTCGTATCGCCGGATGAAAAGCTGCGACCACAGGGTCAGATGGCGGTTCAGGCGCGCCGAACGGCAAGGGGCTCGTATTGATGATCGACGGAAGTTCAGTAAGGGCCATAACTACGGTGATGCGAACTTACCGCAGGGGTGCGACAGTCACAGTCACAGTCACTAGCGCAAAGCTCGGGCCTGGGGAAACCCAGCCCAGTCAGCGAAGGTCTTGCGGTTGTAGCGACACAGCCAGCTCCGGCAGCTGATCAGCCGGCACAGGCCGAGCGAGGTAGTAACCCTGCACCAAGGTGCACCCCCGCGCAACCAACCACTCGAGTTGTGCGGCGGTCTCGACGCCCTCAGCTACTGACTTGATTCCGGCGGCTCGGACAATAGACAGAGCGGCGTCGATGACGGGTTCTACAGCGTCGGGCCTGATGCGCGAAATGAACGATTTGTCGATCTTGACCGTGTCAAACGGAAGCTCGTATAGGTCGGCGAGCGACGACTGCCCAATGCCAAAGTCATCCATGGCGACGGCGATGCCAGCGCTGCGAAGTTGCTGCACGGTCGTCAATAGGTCTTCTGGGGCGCCAGCGACAGCAGTCTCGGTAATTTCGACAGTCAGGTCTGCAGCTGTAAGCCCGTTCTTGACAAGCGCGTGAAGTATGTCGCTCAATAAATTCCCGCGATCAAATTGAGCCCGTGAGATATTGACAGCGACAGAAATATGCGCCATGTGCGGAAAGTCACGGCGCCATTGGGCGAGCTGCTCACATGCCTTGTCAATAACCCAGCGACCGACCTTTGCGATCAGGCCGGTCTGTTCGATGTACGGCAGGAATTCGCTTGGCGCTACGGGAACACCTGACCGGTTCCAACGGATCAGCGCTTCGCACGATGTCATCGTCATCGTTGCCGTGTCGAGAATGGGTTGGTAATACAACTCGAACACATTGTTGCTCACCGCACGGCGGATGTCGTTGTGCATTTGGTGCACAATCTCGGCCTCGGCGCGCATCGGCGATTTGAATACGGCGACGGTTGATTTGCCTTTGGCCTTTGCTGCGTAGAGGGCGATGTCCGCATCGCGAAGCAGTTCGTTCGCATCGTTGTGGGTTCCGCGACCGGCAACGATGCCCACGCTCATGCTTCCGTATAACTCGTGATTGGCAATATAGAACGGTCGTTCCCAGGCATCGAGCAACGCATGCCCAAGAGATTGCGCCAACTCCAGGTCGTCGGTGTCCATGAGGATTGCGAATTCGTCGCCACCAAATCGAGCGACGATGTGGTGTTGCCCAGCGATTTCGACGAGTCGGCGAGCAACCACCTCGAGCATCTCGTCGCCCGCTTCGTGTCCGAGCGAGTCATTGATAATTTTGAAGTCGTCGAGATCGACCGATAGCAGGGTGCAGGCCTGCGAGGCGGCAAGCATCCGATTCAACGCGCTTATGAGAAACCGTCTGTTTTTCAGCCCGGTAAGTGCATCGTGGTTCGCCGCGAACTCGAGCGCTGCAGATCGTTGCATGGCCTCGGTGACGTCGGTCATGAAACCGACCACGCTGGTGATCGTGCCGTCGTCGTCGATGATCGGGAGTGCCGAGGTTTCGATTGTGCGCACCCCAGTCGCACCGTGAACCTCAAAGTCAAGCGTGACTCCAGTGCCGGTGTAGACGATCTCGCGCATGGCGCCTTCGACTTTGCTGTACTCAGAAATTCCAATTACCTCGCGAAGTCTTTCGGCTGACACAGGATCTGGTTCAAAGGGTTGATTCAGCAGCTCATAGTTGCGTTCATTCGCGATGAACGTCTGATCCGCAAGGTTGAATTCCCACACGCCGTCACGCGATGCCTCGAACGCAACCGCGTAGCGCTGTTGGGTAGCTCGGAGATCCTTTTCCATCGCGTCGCGCTCAGTGATATCTCGCTCGATCGAGTAGAAGAGATCACTTCCCGGGTCATACACAACGCGGGTCCACACTTCGATCAAATCGCCGTTGCGATCAAAGCAGGTCAGTTGAGCTTCCGCTCTGTGGTCAGGATTGTCTCGAGCCCGAGCGAGGTTGATAAATCGAAGCTTGCTGGCGTCGTCGGCGACGTGTTCCAGCAAGGTCGTGCCAATCCAGCCGCCCTCAGGTTCGCGGTGAAGCTCCGACGCCCGCGCGTTGGTCCACTTAATAACGCCGTTTGCGTCGTTCACGATTAACACGTCGTCGACGGCGCTTACCAGGTGCCGAATGTGCTTCAGCTCGACTGCCGGATCAATGGGTGTGTCAGCGCGGGCTGTGGTGTTCGGGGAATCGGAAGGATTGGACATGACGTGGGCGTGAACCGAGTTGGACCGGTCGACACGTGACCTATCGGCCCCGAAACGTAAAAAGTTAGCGGTCGGTCAGTGCCGATCAGGTCCGCACGAAAGCCACCAGCACAATGAGGTCAGACTGAGTCCGTCGGTGATTTCACCTGAGGTGATCATTGCGCCGATGGATGCCACAGGGTGAAATGAAATTTCGGTCGCCTCATCGATATCGGTTGGCGGTCCTGTATTGACCGCATGGTCTGTCCAGGCCACGTGAAAAGTCTGATCGATCAAGCCGTTGCTCGGATGCCAATGAACGCCAAGGCGCAATGCTTCTGGTGTCCACCGGGGGCATCGCACCACATGATGATCGAAGCGTTGGCCCGAAGGCGTCTCGATATCGACAGTTTCCAGGCTCACCCAGGAGCTCTCATAGATCACCTTGTGGCTGTGTTCGATCCACCGGCCAAGTTCGGATCCGCTCATCAGCGCACCATAGCGAAGCCGTCGGCGCACATATCTCGGACAGCGCCGCTACACCGGCGCGATGCTTGCTGTTCGTCTACGTTCGCGATCTGGGAGTCTGACATGAACCGTCTGGGGGTGCCATGAATCGCGTCGTCAAATCGCTGCGTGACCGCTCACGTGAAAATGTGCTGGCCGCAACCGATGGACATCATCTCACGCTTGGTCCCGGTGACGAACAGGTCGCAGCCTGGACAACGGCAGGACTCGAGCTGCCCGACGTTGCGTCGATGCGCGAGTATCGAGTGGCTCGCACGATTGAACAGTTGCAGTCGGGCGGGTACGACGGGGCAATCCTGCTGGACCCAATGAACATTCGGTATGTAACCGACACCACCAATATGCAGCTGTGGGTTATGCACAATGCGACCCGATACGCCTGGATCGGAACCGATGGACACATCGTGGTCTGGGACTATGTCGGTTGCGAATTTCTGTCGGGTCACAGTGACGTGATCGCTGAGGTTCGGCCCGCGATTGGGTTGAACTATTTTTCGGCAGGCGACCGGCGCTTCGACGCAGCTCAACGATGGGCCGACGAACTGTCATCGCTAATAGTGGAGCGTCACGGCCCAGGAGCGAAGGTTGCCATCGACGCAGCTCCATACGAGTGTTACCGAAACCTTGAGTCCGCCGGGTTTACCGTCGGCGACGGTCAGCGGGTTCTGGAGTTGGCCCGACGCATCAAAGGACCCGACGAAATTCGAGCGATGCGATGTTCGGTCCACTCGTGCGAGGCAACGATGGCGGAGATGCTCAACGCGTTGGAGCCGGGTATGACCGAGCGCGATGTTTGGGCCCTGTTGCACGCCGGGAACATTCGACGTGGCGGCGAGTGGATCGAGACCCAGATCCTTGCTTCGGGTCCTCGCACCAACCCGTGGATGCAGGAAGCAAGCTCGCGCAAAATTGGGGCCGGCGAAATGCTGGCCTATGACACCGACCTTGTGGGGCCCTACGGAATGATGACCGACATCAGTCGAAGCTGGGTCGTTGGTGATGTCGCACCCACCAAACACCAGGCCCAGTTGCTCGATATGGCTGTCGAACAGCTGACACGCAATGCCGAGTTGTTGACCGTGGGGCGCACCTTTCGCGAGCTCGCTCATCAGGCGTGGTTCCCCTCGCCCGATGATTTCCGCCACTATTCCTGTTTGTTCCACGGCGTCGGCCAATGCGATGAGTATCCGAACATCTACTTCCCTGCAGCGTGGGAAACCTCGGGGTACGACGGCGTCGTCGAAGCAGGCATGTGTTTCACCGTCGAGAGCTACATCGGCCCGCGCTCGGGGGGCGAGGGCATCAAACTCGAAGACCAATATCTCGTGACCGACGCGGGGCCCGAGTTGCTGTCGAACTTTTCGCTGGACCTGACCCGTTGACGTATTGCTAGACCGCAAGCGCCCGGACAACGGGCGCATAGTGATCGGGCGAGACCTCGACAAATCGATCAAGCCCGGCACGGTTCAACTGTTCGCCGAGCTCGGACCCAGAAGAAGTGTCGGCCCTGAGAATTGAATGCCGAATCTCGGCGACCTGCTCAGCAGGCATCGACCCTCGAGCCACCAATGGTTGCACGGGCCAAGGGCCGAGTCGATCAATGACCGACAACGATGCGATCGCCGGATCAGAACGCCCACGCGAGAATCGAACCACCGAGTCGATGACTGCAGCGTCGACGTCGCCGGCAACGATGGCTTCGAGCGATTGTTCGTGGCCGCCCGTGAACCGGATTTCAGCGAACGTGTCAGGGTCGTGTCCTGAGTCAGACACGGCGACGCGCCACGAGTAGTAACCGCTCAAGCTGATTGGATCGTTGCACGCGATCGACAGACCGCCGAGCTGGTGCAGCTCGGTGACTGGGCTTCCGTCTGTGGTCTGCAGTCCGGAGCGCACGACCACGTCACCGAAATAGCGCGGAGCAGACGCCGAACCGGGGTCGGTGGGAACCCAGGCGACACCAACGAGTTGCACCGACGGTTGTTCGCTGGACAGCGCAAGAGCGGCGAATGACGTGGAGCAGATCCAACCCAGATCGATCTCGCCACGTGCGAACGGATCATCACCAAACTCAGGTCCAGACCGAAGCTCATCGAATTCAACGTCGGCGCCAATGAGCTTGCCGACCTGCAGAAAGAGCTCCTTGGGGAAGCCAGGTGCCATGTAGGAGCGCAGCCGCATCACGGCACTTGGGCCACGAAGAGGCCCTCAGTCAGCACGAACGATGCCTCGGAGCGCTTGGCGGGTACGTGTGGTCGCAGCCATTGTGCTGCACCTTCTGGTGCAGCAGCGAGGTTTGCGACCAGCTCATTTCGTGTTTGCTCGTCGACCGACATGTTGTCGGCCCACGGCTCAAACATCATCCTCTTGCCCATGGTCTCGCACACCAACACGGTCAGACCGGCATTCTCGATCAGATCGACCCATTCGCTCACCGGTAGACATCGAAGGTGACTCAGGTCGCGGCGACGTTCGAAGTCGTCGCACCATTTCGCCGCAGCGGGGTCAGCCGGGGCAACGTTGTCAACGAGCGCGAACACGCCCTGGGGGCTCAATACCCGAGCAGCCTCGGTCACGAACAGTGCGGGGTCCGAGAAATGATGAGGAGCGATCCGACACGTCACCAGATCGAAGCTGGCGTCGGCGAAGGGCAGCGCATGGGCGTCGGCGAGTTCGAACTCGATGTTGCTAATGCCTCGATCAGTGGCGGTTGCTTTGGCAACCGCCAGCATCTCGGGGGTGGCGTCGCTTGACACCATTGAACCGACGTGCGGAGCGAACGCGAAGGCCGTGTGCCCGGCGGCGCTCGCGATATCGAGGCCGCGCCATGACGCTTGCGGCGCCACATTGTCGATCACGAGTTCGACGATTCGACTCAGACTGGCGCCCTTGGCGTGCACGGTCGAAGCGGCATACTTTGCTGCGTTAGCACCGAACTGCGCTTGAGACCTCAGCAATTGTTCGGCAGGCGATGTGGTCATGGCCCGACGATATGCGCTCTAGTCTCGAAGCTGGTGACGAACTACAGCGACTACCTGCGAATCGATGAACTTCTCAAGCTGCAGCAGCCGCGCAGCGAGCCTGAAGAACACGACGAAACTTTGTTCATCATCGTGCACCAGGTGTACGAGCTGTGGTTCAAGCAGATCCTGCATGAACTCGACCGGCTCGCAGCGCACCTCAACGGTGATGCGCTGGCTCGCGGCGGACATCAACTACGCCGAGTGCGTCGCATCTTTCACACGATGATCAGCCAGATGGATGTTCTCGAAACGATGACGCCGCTCGAGTTTCTGTCATTCCGAGAGTTTCTTGACTCGGGAAGCGGGTTTCAGTCGGCGCAGTTCCGCGAGCTCGAAGCGCTATTGGGGCTTACTGACACCTTTGATGTTGATTGGTTCGCGGATGACCCCGAAGCCCATGCCCGGCTGGCGGCGCGGATCGAAGCGCCGACCCTATGGGACTGCTTTGTCCGATACTTGAATCGCAACGGTCATGCCATGCCAAAGGTGGCACTCGAACGTGATCCGGCCGCAGCGCTAAGCCCGTCGCCCGAAGTGCAGGCCGTGATCGCCGATGCATACCAGAACGATGTGCGCCTGCGCAGCCTGTGCGAGGCCATGGTTGACCTTGACCAGTCGCTCCAAGAGTGGCGCTATCGACACGTCATGATGGTGCAGCGAACCATTGGTACGCGCATGGGAACCGGCGGTTCGTCTGGGGTCGAATATCTCCGCTCGACCCTTTTCCGGCCGTGCTTTCCCGACCTTTGGCAGGTGCGATCCCTGTTCTAAGACAGTTGCCCTAGTAGCCAGCGTCGACATCGACAAGGCCGAGCAACTCATCGGAACGCAGCCATCGGGCAACGTTTTCTTTGACCCGGTTGGACAAGAGTTCGAGCCCCATCTCAGGCGTGTTGCCCACGTGCGGGGTGATAAGGCAGTTGTCGAGCTTCCACAACGCATGGTCGTCGGGCAGCGGCTCAGGTTCGGTCACGTCAAGCGCCGCGCCACCAATCTGGTCGTTCTCAAGAGCGGCTACCAACGCGGCAGTGTCGATGTGGGCGCCGCGGGCGACGTTCACAATCCACGCCGATTGCTTCATCAATGCCAGTTCGGCTGCTCCGATGACCTCGCGTGTTTGCGGCGTGAGGGCTAGGGCGAGTACGACTGCATCGGCCTGCGGCAGGACCGTGTGAAGGTCTTCCAGGGCCGCGGTGCGATCCGCCAGCGGGTGCAAACGGGCGGTGCGACGAACGACTGTCGTCGCACAATCAAACGGCTGCAGAAGCGCCAGAAACTCGTTGGTTATGCCGCCGGCTCCAAGCACGACGACATTGGCGCCAGTCAGGTTCTGTCCGACTGGCCCCGACCAAGTGTTGGCACGCGCATAATTTGCAATATTACGGAAGCCGGCCAGCAGCATTGCCAGGGCCGCCTCGGCGACGGGCGGAGCGTAAACGCCTTTGCCGCAAGTCCACGTGCGATGATTGTCGAGCCACGGCACAAACGGACCGATACCTGCAAATGGCAGCTGAACCCAGTCGATGCCGTCATGAACCATCGAAGGAAACAGCTCGGCTTGAGACTGGTCTGTCCAGATCAACGCCGAAGCGTCAGCTATGTCGACCACGGCCGCGCCCGCAGATTCGACTGCGGCCACGAGCGCGTCGGTGCGCCAACAAATGGGCTCGACCGCGATCTGTTGACTATCGCTTGGAGAACTCATCGCAGACTTCCTTGCCCTATAGAGTCGGTGGGTCGCATTGTCGCCGACTGCAGGGTGTTTTGTCATGGTCCAGATCGATATCGGACTCGGAAAATCGGGCCGACGAGCCTACGGATTCGACGACGTGGCCATTGTGCCAAGTCGGCGTACGCGCGACCCAGAAGATGTTGACCTCGCATGGGAAATCGACGCCTACCGATTCGACCTACCGGTGATGGCATCGGCGATGGACGGCGTGGTCAGTCCCGACACGGCGGTGCGCCTTGGCAAGCTTGGCGCGTCGGGCGTGCTCAACCTTGAGGGTCTCTGGACCCGATACGACGATCCCGAGGCCGTGTTCACCGAGATCTCAAGCCTTGACACCGAAAAGGCCACACTGCGCATGCAGGAGATCTACCAAGAGCCGATCAAACCCGAACTGATCACGCAACGAATTCGCGAGATCAAAGAAGCGGGCGTCGTCGCTTGCGCCTCGTTGACTCCACAACGCACAACGCAGTATCTCGACGCAGTGCTCGCTGCGGAACTCGACATGTTGGTGATTCAAGGCACCGTCGTCACCGCCGAACACAAGTCGACAAAGTCCGAGCCGCTGAATCTCAAAGACGTCATTCGCAACTTGCCCATTCCGGCGATCGTCGGCGGTTGCGCAAGCTACGAAGCAGCCCTGCACCTCATGCGGGCCGGAGCAGCAGGAATCCTCGTAGGTGTTGGCCCAGGGCATGCGTGCACCACACGCGGCGTACTCGGCATTGGGGTTCCCCAGGCCACCGCAATTGCCGACGCTCGGGCCGCACGCATGCGTCACCTCGATGAAACCGGCGTGTACTGCCATGTAATCGCTGACGGCGGCATGGCTACCGGCGGTGACATTGCCAAGGCAATCGTGTGTGGTGCCGACGCCGTCATGATCGGCTCGCCCCTGGCTGCAGCACAAGAAGCACCCGGGCAGGGTTACCACTGGGGTATGGCGACGTTCCATCCCACGCTTCCTCGCGGTGCACGGGTCAAGACCGATGTGCGAGGCACCCTCGAAGAAATCCTCGTCGGCCCGGCCCGCGAAAATGATGGCCGAGTAAATCTGATGGGTGGGTTGCGTACCTCGATGGCTACCACGGGACACCTCACGCTCAAAGAGTTCCAAAAGGCTGAGTTGATGGTGGCGCCAGCGCTGCAAACCGAAGGCAAGAGCCTGCAAAAGGCACAAGCTGTCGGCATGGGACGTTGACCGATCTGCAAGACGGGGCCGTTCTGGTCGTTGACTTCGGTGCGCAATACGCGCAACTGATCGCACGCCGAGTCCGCGAAGCCAATGCGTATAGCGAAATCGTCGCTCACGACCTGACCGCGGCAGAGTTTGCAGCCCTTAACCCCGCGGGAATCATCTTCAGTGGCGGCCCCGCATCGGTCAACGTCGACGACGCTCCGGCAATCGATCCGGGCGTGTACGACCTTGGCGTGCCGATCCTGGGCATCTGCTATGGCGCGCAACTGATTGCCAGCCAGCTCGGTGGCGTCGTAAGCCGATTCGAAGCTGGTGAGTACGGCCGAACAGACTTGACTCTCAGCGCGACTCAGGGCTTGCTGGCTGGGCAACCGATCAACCAATCGGTCTGGATGAGTCACTTCGACTGCATCAGCGAGCTTCCTGACAACTTTGTGGTCACCGCCTCGACCGCTAACGCACCGGTGGCAGCGTTTGAAAGCGAACTGATCTGTGGCGTGCAGTATCACCCCGAGGTTTCGCATACGCCACACGGACAAGAGCTGATCGAGAACTGGCTCGATCGTTCCGGGATCGCACGCGAATGGACTATGGCGAACATCATCGACGAACAGGTCGAGGCCATTCGGCAACAGGTTGGCGCCGGGCGTGCCATCTGTGGCCTGTCGGGCGGCGTTGATTCCGCTGTCGCCGCAGCCATCGTGCACCGTGCCATTGGGGCTCAGTTGACCTGTGTCTATGTCGACACCGGGCTCATGCGCCTTCATGAGAGCGATCAGGTAGTCGAGACTTTCCAGAAAACGCAGGGAATCGAACTGATTCATGTGCACGCGGCTGACGACTTCTTTGCGAAGCTTGTTGGGCTCACTGAACCCGAGGCAAAGCGAAAGGCAATCGGCGAGACCTTTATTCGAGTCTTTGAGCGGGCAAGTGGCGGCATCGAAGACGCCAACTTCCTCGTACAGGGCACGCTCTACCCCGATGTGATCGAATCTGGATCGAAGCACGCGTCGACCATCAAGAGCCACCACAACGTGGGTGGTCTACCCGACGACATGCAGTTCGAGCTTGTCGAGCCGCTGCGAACCCTGTTCAAAGACGAGGTCCGCAAACTTGGCACTGAACTCGGCCTGCCCGACGAGATTGTCTGGCGTCAGCCATTCCCCGGCCCAGGGCTGGGCGTGCGAATCATCGGCGAGGTCACCCCAGACAAAGTCGATGTTCTACAGCGCGCCGACTTCATCGTGCGCGAAGTGCTGCGAGACGCTGGACTCGAGCGCGAAATATTTCAGTCGTTTGCTGTGCTTCCTGACATTCGAAGCGTCGGCGTAATGGGCGATGAGCGCACCTACGGCTATCCAATCATCGTGCGGGCCGTGACGAGTGAAGATGTCATGACTGCAGACTGGGCGCGCATTCCCTACGACGTGCTCGAAACGATCTCAAGCCGCGTGATCAACGAGGTCGACGGAGTCAACCGCGTGGCCTACGACATTACGTCGAAGCCGCCAGGCACGATCGAGTGGGAGTGACCGCCGGGTGACCGATGAGTTCGATTCAGACCAACTCATAAAGCGCTATATCGGCGCAGTCGCCGGTTTCGGCGAAGGCGTGCAGGGAATTGCCGACCACGAATGGGATCGTTCAACTCCATGCGGTGACTGGACAGTACGCGACCTCGTTGCCCATGTTGTGCTGGGCGAGGCTCACTTCACGAGCGTGTTGAAGGGCGAGTCGACCTCGGCCCAAACCGACTTCGGAAGCGACCTATTGGGCCTGACGCCAATGACGACCTGGCGCGGTACTGCGTTACTTGCGATCGAAACGGTGCGGGCACCCGGAGTCGCCGAGGCCGACTACGCCATTGATGTTGGACTCGTGTCTGGGAAGCAACTGCTCGGCAACCGGATCACCGACAACGTAGTGCACACATGGGATCTCGGAGTCGCTCTGGGTCGACCTGAACCGATCAGCGACAACAACGCCGAGTGGTTGCTTGATTTCTGGCAGTCGGTCGCACCAAAGCTCGGTACGACCGACTCGTATGGTCCGCCCGTCGAGCCGCCGCCAGAGGCGACGGCTTCGACACGGCTTCTCGCGTTGCTTGGTCGGACTGTTTCCGACCACTAACTACTCGTCTTCTGAAGACGACGCCTCGGGGCTTGCTGGAGTCGAACCCGCGGCGTCTTCGGCATGTTCGTCGTCACCCGCTTCGGCGGCCGTTGAGGGCGCCGCGGTTTCTGACTTGGCAGCCGCCTGCTTTTCAGCTTCGGCAGCCGCTCGCTCTTTGGCGGCTTCGCGGGCGGCAATCTCCGCGGGGGAGTCAGGGACAACCGCTTGAGCAATTGAGAGGTCGATCGTACGACGCTTGCGGTCGACCTTGATCACCTTGACGGCGACCTTCTCGCCAGGCATCACGACCTCTTCTGGGGCAAACACCCGATATTCGGCCATCTCAGACACGTGCACCAGGCCTTCTCCGCCATCAGGAAGCTCAACAAAAGCTCCGAAGTCGACGAGGCGGGTCACGGTGCCCTCGAAACGGTCGCCCTTAGCGATTGCCTTGATCGGGTCGGCTCCGGCCCGCATCGACAGGCCGAGACGGTTCTTCGAGGGTTGGACCTTGAGAACCCGAACCGTGACCTGCTGGCCGACTTGAAGGTCACGCTGCGGGTCACGTGCTCGGCTCCAACCGATTTCGCTCTTGTGTACGAGACCCCGAACACCGTCTACGTCGACGAAGGCCCCGAAGTCGGTGATCTGGGCGACCTTGCCGGTGATCTCCTGGCCCACTTCGAACTTGGCCATTGCGGTACGAGCTTCGTGTCGCTGCGTAGCGCGCAGAGCGGCCTTTCGGCTCACGATCAGACGAGCCTTGTTTCGGTCAGCTTCGATTACCCGAACGTCGAACGTCTGGCCGATGAATGACTTGAGGTCGGTGACCGTGTTGAGATCCACAAGTGATGCTGGCATGAATGCTCGCACCCCGTTGACGTCAAGCGATATGCCGCCCTTGACCGTCTCGACGACGGTAGCGCTTAGATCGGTCTTGTCTTTTGCGGCGGCCTCGGCGGTCTCCCAGCCTCGTTTCTGCTGCGCCCAGATGCGGCTCAACGTGATGCGCTTTTTGACATCAGCGCGCGCGAGAACTGCGGCTTCAACCGTGTCGCCGGTCTTGACCACTGTGGTCATATCGGTCTGATCGCCTGAGCTCCAGTGTCGTTCGCCAACGACGCCGATCTTGCCGTCGCCGAGGTCGATCTCGGCTTCGCGGCTGGTAACCGTAAGCACGGTTCCGGTGATGATTTCGCCGCTCTCGAAGCCGCCAAGATTCGGTGGACCAAGGATTACGCCGTCGTCGGGAAGACCCAAGCCATCTGTGAGGTCTGCAGGCGGACCCGCCGGGGTAGGTGGGATGGCGCCTGGCATTGCTGTGTCGCCGATCGTGGGGTGCGCACCGGGTGCGGGCGACATAGGCGCTGTCTGCTCAGCTGGTGCGCTCGACGCTGCCTCGACTGCCGGCGCAGCCGCAGGTTCTGGTGATGGCGCGGCTTCTGGTGATGCTGCGGGTTCTGCCGAAGCAACCGGGGGTTCTGGTTCTGGTGATGCTGCCGAGTCGGTGACAGCCGCTGGCTCAGAGGAAGGCGCCGTTGCGGCTTCTGGCGCTGCAGCAGGCTCAGGCGCTTCTGAAGTCGAAGCGGCTGGTGCCGGCTGCGGGGTTGATTCGGCCGCGGCCACATCGACCACCGCTGATTCGGTCGGCGAGTCGGTTGATTCGGTCACGATCGCGTCGGTGGTGACACCGGTAGCGGCGGGAACAACATCGTCGACAACGGGGATTTCAATCGATAGTTCTTCGTTGGTTATGGAGTCACCGGTAGGCGTGCTTGCACCGTTAGGTGCTTCTTCGGTAGGCGGTGCTTCTTCGGTAAGCGGTGTGTCTTCAATTGGCGGTGTGTCTTCAATAGGCATGGCGTTTCCTGTTCTGTAGCGGCGGCTGCCGCTCCTTGAGACCTAAGGGTCTCGGTCATGAATGGTTGGTTCGGTTGGTTGAGATGCCGCGAACGACGTCACAACCGTCAAGAAGTTCTATGTTGCCACCGGAACGGGCGACTCGCGCCGTGTAGCCAGCGCGGACTTCCGGGCGTTGCGGCATTGTCGAGAGTTGCTGTGGAACTCAGGCCCCGGCGAGAGCTTCGACAACTGGCGCAAACTCGCGCATGTTCTCGCCGTTTATCGACACAAAGCTGATTCCCCAACGATCGCGCCAGCGGCGCATCTCGTCGATGCATTGCCCGACGGTGCCGACGAGCGCGTGCGGTGATGCAAGGGCCTCTTCGGCAGAGATACCAAGTACCGGTGCAAGGTCAGCAGCTACGGAATCGCGGTCGTCGGTAATCATCGCAACGTGAATTCTCGTTTGGAGTTCGATTGAGTCGAACCGGTCGCCAGCACCATCTCGTACCCATTGCAACTTGCGGTCTGTCTGGGCTTGTGTGCTGTCGCGGCCGGCCCTCTCATCGATAACTCCAGCCGTCAACCCAGGGTTGATTCCGACGATGTCTGCCTTGGATCCTGCAAGGGTCAGCATTTTTTGTTTGCCGCCCGCGAGCATCAGCGGGATCCCACCTGCCTGAACTGGAAGAGGCGGTGCCAGCTGGCCGGTGATTGTGTAATGGGTGCCCTTATGGTCGATCTTTTCTCCGTCGAGCAACGCGGTGATGATGTCGACAGATTCGGCGAGACGAGCGATGCGGGTTCCCGGTGTGTCGTAGGGGATGCCCGCTTGCTCGTAGTCAGCGCGCATCCAACCTGCGCCGAGACCGAAGTCGACACGGCCACCCGTGAGGGCGTCGAGGCTCGCGATTTCTTTGGCGAGCACGAGCGGTTGTCGATAGTCGTTGGCGAGCACGAGCGGCAGAACTCGAAGCGTGGTGGTCGCCATCGCTGCAGCGGTGAGTCCAACAAGGGGAGCGGGCTGGTTGTCGAAATGGTCTGGCAATGTGACAGCGGAATAGCCGAGTTCTTCAGCTAATTGCGCGTTCGCGACCAAATCAGCGGCGTCGAGGGAACCGAGGGAAGCACTGAACCTGAAGGGGTGAGCCATACCGCAGACTACGTTCTCGACATCGCGACAACCTCGCCCAACGAACGACGAGTGGAAGCTCGTGCGGGAACACTTCGCGCGCCGACTCAACGCATAGGGTGCAAATGTGACGCTGGAAATGCTCGATGGCCTCAACCCCGACCAGGAAGAAGCCGTACTGCACGACGTCGGGCCACTGCTGGTTATTGCGGGTGCTGGTAGCGGTAAGACCCGGGTGCTCACCCATCGCATTGGTCGACTGATTCAAGAAAACGGTGTTTCGCCATTTTCGATTCTGGCGATCACCTTTACCAACAAGGCCGCGAACGAGATGAAACATCGCGTCGAGGCACTCGTGGGTCCGGTCGCCCAGAAGATGTGGGTGTCGACCTTTCACTCCGCCTGTGTGCGGATTCTGCGTCGAGAGGCTGCGGTTGCCGGCTATCCGAGTTCGTTCACCATCTATGACCACGCCGATGCTGTACGCCTGACCGGCTACGTGCTGCGAGATCTCAATGTTGATTCAAAGCGCTTCCCCCCGCGTTCGGTGCACTCCGCAATAAGCGCTGCCAAGAACGAGGGCTATGACCCTGAGCAATTCCTTGAGCGGGCAGAGCAGTCTCACGAGCGCCGTATCGCCGAGGTATTCGCGGAATACCAACGCCGAATCAAGGGCGCCGGAGCAATGGACTTCGACGACCTGCTGTCGGTGACGGTGCGCTTGTTTCGCTCGAACCCCGCTGTTCTCGAAACGTGGCAGCGCCGATTTGAGCATGTACTGGTCGATGAGTACCAAGACACCAACCCGGTGCAGAACGAACTCGTTCTGCAACTCGGCGCCCAGCACCGCAACGTGTGCGTGGTCGGCGACGCAGACCAGTCGATCTACCGGTTCCGCAAAGCAGATATCCGCAACATTCTCGAGTTCGAAAATGCGTTTCCCGATGCAACCACCGTCGTACTTGAACAGAACTACCGGTCATCGCAGACGATTCTCGATGCCGCCAATGCGGTCATCGACCACAACCCTGGCCGCAAACCAAAGACGCTGTGGACTGAGCAGGGTCCCGGCGAACCAATCATTCGTTATCACGCCGAAGACGAAGGCGACGAGGCTCGATGGGTCGCCCATGAGCTGTCGCGACTGAACGAGTCTGAGCACTACCGCTGGGGCGAGATGGCGGTGTTCTACCGCACCAACGCTCAGAGCCGGGTGCTCGAGGAATACATGATGCGGGTCGGGATCCCTTACAAGGTCTTGGGCGGCACCCGGTTCTATGACCGGCGCGAGATCAAAGATGCCATGGCCTATCTCAAAGCGGTCGTGAATCCGGTCGACGAAGTGAGCGTCAAGCGGGTGCTGAACACGCCGCGCCGCGGCGTCGGTGACAGTTCGATTGCTCGCCTCGATGTGTGGGCGGCAGCGCATGGGCTTCCGTTTATCGAGGCGCTCAAAGTGGCACCCGAGGCGGGAGTTTCGGGCAAGGCCGTAGCTGGCATCAACAAGTTCCTCGATCTTTTGATCTCCGCCGAACTCATGCTCGACGAAGGGCCGGCGGTCGTGCTCGACCATCTGCTTGACGTTTCTGGCTACCGGGGGGCGCTCGAAGCTGACCGCAGCGTCGAAGCTGATGGTCGGCTTGAGAATCTGGGTGAATTGATCGGTGCGGCTTCGGACTTTGGCGATGTTGCTGAGTTCCTCGAACAAATCGCCTTGGTCAGCGACACCGACGCGCTCGACGACGAGGGGTCTTCGGTGGTGCTGATGACCATGCACTCGGCCAAAGGGCTTGAGTATCCGACGGTCTTCATCTTGGGTATGGAAGACGGCGTGTTTCCCCATATGCGCAGCATCGGCGACCCCGAAGAACTCGAAGAAGAACGTCGCCTTGCGTACGTTGGAATCACTCGCGCTGAACAGCGGCTGTACTTGACGCACGCCGCAAGTCGCACACTGTTTGGCGCAACTCAATACAACCCGCCGAGCCGGTTCCTTGACGAGATACCGGCTGTGCTCGTTAAAGAAGTCGAAGGCACAGCGTCTCGCCGCCGCAGCAGCCGATCTACCGGAAGCAACCGCTGGGCCGAACAACGCGAAGCGCGAGTCGAACGAGCGATGCGCTCGGCAAGTAGTAACGCAGGCCCATCGCTGGGCACGGGCATCGCGAATCCCACGGCACCAGCCCGCACCCGCAGCGGTGCCCATGAGAAGGGAATACGGGTAGGCGACGATGTTCGTCATTCGACTTGGGGCGAAGGTGTCGTGCTGATGATCGAGGGCGAAGGTGAAAAGGCCGAGGCCGTCGTTAACTTTCCGACCGTTGGCGAGAAGCGCGTTCTGCTGTCTTGGGCCCCGCTTGAAAAGGTCGGCGGCTGACCGATCGTCGCTTCTCTGTCAGCTGCGAATTGCGCAGGTGACGCTGCCGTGGGCGACAATGCGCCCCTCAGGGTCGGTCAGCGTGCCGGTGGCGGTCGCTGTCGATCGTCCCATGTGAATAACCGTTCCGACGCCAGTGATCGGTGTTCCGTCGGGTTGGATCGCTCGGGTGAAATGAACGTTGAGCTGTGTGGTGGCGTAGGTGGAACCAGCGGGTAGAGCCGAGTGAACTGCGCAGCTGGCGACGCTGTCGAGCAACGTCGCTGCTATACCGCCGTGGACGGTGCCCAGCGGATTGGTCATCGTTTCGTTCGGCTCGATACGAAATCGGACCGACCCGTGTTCCATCTCTTCGACAATCATCCCAGTGAGGGCGATGATGCCCGCTGGCTTCTGCTCGAATCCGAACCTGAGCTGCTCAAGTCCGTTCAACTCCTGCTGCGAAGGACTCATCGCTCGTCCTTGATGCCGAATCGAGCTGCCTTGTGGCCGAATATGAACATGGAAGTCAGCCTAGTGACGGCTGTCGGGGCGTCTGCATTCTTCGAGAACGCAAGACCGGTCGCTCGGCGTGACGTACTCAATTGGCCTTGATATCGATGCGGGTCCAGGCCCCAATCCAAAACGATGCTCCTGCCGCAATGTCGATGTCGCGAGGATCCCCTGAGGTCAACACGTCACCACCAGAAGCATCTGTCGCGGTTCCGTTGGTCGACCCGAGGTCGGTGAGCGTCCATCGGCCTGATTCAGCATGGAACTCGACAAGCGCGTGGCGAGACGAGACAGCTGGATCGGCAGTTGAAGCGTCGATATCGACGTCTGGATAGATACCTCGGCTTTCGCTTCGTCGGCCAATCAACATCCGCACGCCAGTGATATCAATCGTGGTCGCGGCTGGCAAAGGAACTGGTAGCTCCAACTCGATATCGCCCACCGAGGCCTTGAAGTAATCGGGGTCGATCGAGACGGTTAGGAGCGGCGCAACAAATGGTGCGGGAGATGACGGCGTCACGTGGGGGAGCGGTCCTGGCAAGGTGCCGGTGAGAAAGTCGAAACCGCAGCTTTCGCAGAACACATCGTCGACGTGGCGTGGTGCGTTGCAATGAGTACACGGCACGAAGCTGGCGGGCTGAGTGGCCCCTGTTGCAGCTGGGGGATCGGCGGAAGCCGGACTCGCCGAGGTGAGTCGTTCACCGCAAATCGAGCACCAGTCAGGCCATTCAGACGTATGCCCATTGCGACAGCTGGCCATCAGGACTCCTTGCGGACTCGAACCGTACGTGTCGAGCGAACATCGAGCGCCATCTCGTCGGCGGTTTCAACAGCTCTCTTCAGCCGCACCGTTCCGGTGGCGGGGTCATCGACGTCGACAACTTTTTGTAAAAGACGAACCGAATCGGCATTACCGGTTTCGTGCGCGAGCTGCACCGCCCGCCCGAGCTTGATGGTTGCTGAGTCAAAGTCCCCAGCAGCGCGGGCAGCGAGGCCGGAATGGATTACCTCGGCGAGTTCTTGTTGGCCGGTGTAGTGGGCGACTTCGCGATTGATTCGGGTTGACAGGTTCGAGTCGTCGGTCCAGACAGCGCGGATGAGTGCCACAGGCTCAGCTTGGCCGTCGACCGCGAGCATGACCCTCGCGGCCAGGCGCTCATCGCCCAGGCTGCCGACCGGTACTCGGACTCGTACGTGATAATCGCGGCTTTCGCCTGGGGCCCAGGCGCCTAACGGATAGTCGCTCGTGAGGTCGTCAACGACCACGGCCCGGTGCGTAAGTGCTTCGATGCTCGGAGACACCTGTTTCACGAATTGCAGTTCAGCGCCCTTGGGGCTCCAAAGCCGCAATGCGACGTCTGCAACCTGTTTGGTCATCGACGACGCGATGATTCGTCTGAACTCATCGACCATTTCGTCGGGTCGCGGAATGATATCGACCGTGCCGAGTAGAGCGGAGCTGATCTGACGGAGTTCATCGACGTCCCAATCGGTGCCGAGCCCCCGGCAATCAGCCTGAAACAGGCCGTCGCACTGCGAAATGACTCGTGCGAGGTTCTGCGGGTTGCCGTGTTGGTTCTTGCCGTCGGTGAGCAGCAAACAGTGACGAATCGTGTGCGGTCGTTGTTGAAACAGCTGTGCCGCCATATGAAGCCACGTCTCGATCGCGGTGCCACCGTCGGCTCGAAGTTTCGACACGACCTGACTGGCTTCGCGCCGAGTGGATCGGTTGGCGGTGGTGAGCCCGGCTCGCGGATATGCCAGGCGCGCCTTCTCTGTGCCGGCAATAATCGCGAACTCGACACCGTCTGCCAGGGCCTCGACGGCCGCGATCGTTGCTGCTTTTGCGGCTTGCATCTTCGCACCGCGGTCTTCGTCCATGGAACCTGACGTATCGATCACGATGACCTCGACCAGGTGGTCTGTGGTGGGGCCGGGCGAAGACGCCGCGGTGACCGATGCGCCGGCAGTCACAGTCACGATGGCGTCGACCACGTCGGTTCCGCTCGGCAGGTACTCGTTCTGGAATACGTCTGCGTTGAAATCGGCCATGCCTACTCCTGTGGTGAAAGGGCGGCTATAGCCACCGTGATGTTGTCGTGCCCGCCTGCAGCATTGGCGTGGCTGACCAGGGCTTCAGCGAGCTCCGCGCTGGCACCGAATGCCATGTTCAGCCTTGAGATAATCTGGGCCAACGAGCGCTCGGTTGGGGCGTAATTCCACAAGCCATCACTGCACAACAACAGGCGGCCCGGCAGCGCAACGGTGACGCTGATCACTGTTGGCTCGATAGAGCCGGCGTCGGCACCGAGCCACTGAGTGATCGAATGGGCCCGAGAATCTGCTGCGATCTCGTCTGCAGACAATCTGCTATGCAGCTGTTCTTCGTTTGCCCACGAATGATCAACCGTCAGCTGTGTGACGCCGAGACCTTGTGCGGGGTCTTCGTCGAGCCAGTAGGCGCGGCTGTCTCCCAACCACCCAACCGTCAGGACGACCTTTTGTGCCTGTGGCTCGATACTCGCGATCGCTGCAACGAGCGTGCAAGACGACGGATCGCCGCCGTCGATGGCTGGCAGTTCGGTCACCCGCTGTTGGGCGACAGCCGTTGCGGTTTGGATCGCTACCGAGTCCGATTCGTTGGAATGAATGATGATGTCGGCGACGGTGTTTGCGGCGATATGGGCAGCGCGCTGCGATGAATCAGTGGAAGACACCCCATCGCACACGACGAGTACGACGCGGCGCGATCCGAGCCGGACCGCGCCAGCGTCTTCATTGCGACGATGCCGTTGTCCGCGGTCAGAAACGACCGCAACGTGCCCATGATCATCGACGACATGGTCTTCAGGGACATGGTCTTCAGGGACATGGTCTTGTGGGACATGGTCTTGTGGCGGCCGTTGCTTTTGCCCGCAGTGGCTGCACCAACCGTCAGCGGTGACTTCCGTAGCGCTGCACGCGCTGCATCGACGTGCGGCGAGCTCAGTTTCCGTCGAGGCAGGTCCGGTATCGACCGCCTCGCCGCACGCTTCACAAAACGTGTTGGTCGGTACCGACTCGCTGCAGCTGGCGCAAATCATTGTGGTGTCGGTGCCGCTCACCACAGACTCCGAGGACGAACGGCATTGGCCTTGTCGATGAGAGCGATGCGCGCCGACCTGGTCGATTCGAGTCGGGCGAGCTCGCGATAGGTGCGCTCAAGGCTGCGGCGGATCCCATCGTTGTCGAACGGTTCGTCGAACAACGTCGTCGACGGGTCGCCGTTGTGATGTCCCTCGTCGATGCCGTGCAGTGCCTGTTCGAGGATGGTGGCAGATATCTCGGCGCGGGCTATGGCGTCGATTTGCAGCTGGTCGACGAGGGTGGCCGCCGCAATCACATCACGCTGAGTTGGGTGTGACCCGTCAATAGGGTCGACGTGGGTCCTTGCCGCGGCGATCTGAGCGTCGAAGTATCCGGCCGAGCTCGCGGGCACCTGGCGATACGCGGCGACAGCTCCTGGCCGGTCTCGCGTCAAAGCTCGGCAGCGGGCCAGGCCAAATGAGGCTGAAACCCATGCCGGGTCCCTGGCGACGATTGTTTCGTAGAGGGGAATAGCCCGATGAACGTCGCCAGCTTGTTCGGCGGCGATCGCCACCGCAAGTTTCGGTGCAATCTCACCCGGTAGTTGAGTCCAGACTTGCGAGAATCTGTCTGCTGCGTCGGTCCATTGCTCGGTGATTAGGGCTCGAAGACCCTCGACCCAGCGAATTCGCCAGTCCCATGGGTCGGCCTGACCAAGTAGATCCAGAATCGCACGAGGGTCGCGACCCGATCTGGTGGCCAGCAAGGCGCTCATAAAGGCAGCCTCGGGGGTCCAGGGCACCTGACCAGCTTCGATAGCTCCTGCAAGCAGCTTCGCCGCCTGAACTGGGTCTGCGTCGGGCAGATTGAGTAAGAAGCTCGCTGCGGGATCGTTGTCGTTGACGAGTGGATGGGGAAGCGACCGCCATGTCGCATCGCCGACATCGTGCTCTGACTCGATGAGCAGGTCGGTCAGCTGGTCGCCGGTGAAAAGTGCGCTCGGGGCAGGGCGGGCCGTGCCGGTCCGAACAGCCATGATCTCGCGGAGCACGCCCACCAGTTGGGTGCGCATCTGCTGTGCTGTCTGAAACCGATCGTCAGGGTGTGGCGCTGTGGCCTTGAGTAGGAAGCGGTGGAACGACTCCCACTGGGCCAATAGTGGCTGGGTGGCCGGGTCAGGGATCGCGTTGACGAGGTGGCCTTTGTGAAAGACAAACGTCATCGTCAGCACAGCGAGCGTGCGGCCGACGGTGTACAGATCAGATGTTACTGATGGGCCGGCGCTTGCGACTTCGGGAGCCTGGAACCCCTGAGTGCCGAAGATGGCGGCGTCGTGGTCGTCTATGGGCATAACGCCACCGACATCGATCAACTTCACGTCATCGGCGGTGGCCATTATGTTCGCGGGTTTGAGGTCGTTATAGACAAGACCCTGCTCGTGTAGGTAGCCGAGGGCGGGAAGCACCCCGATGATGTACGCAAGCGCATCAGGGAGATCGAGCGGGTCGGAAACTCCGCCGTTTTCCTGGCGTCGCTTCTTCAACTTGGCGTTCAGCGACTCACCACCAACGAACTCCATAACCGTGTAGCCAGCACCGCCCCACGTGACGAAGTTGTAAATGTTGACAATGTTCGAATGTTCGATTCGGGCGAGGAACTGGCGTTCAGCGACGGCTGAGGTGATTGCATCGGCATCGTCTTTATTCAGCAGGCCCTTGAGTACCACCCAGCGATCAGAGACGGCTTTGTCTCGGCCCAGGTAGATCCAACCCATGCCGCCGTGCGCGAGTGGACCCAGAATCTCATACTGGTCGGCGACCAGGTCACCGGCTTTGAGAACCGGCATACCGGTGATGAAGTTGAACGGCGTGCGGCAGTTGCCGCAGAACCCGGTGAGTCGTCCTGGCATGACGGTGGCGCCATGCTCGACGGACTCAGTCGTGCGACTTCGACCGACTTGGTTGCCGCAGCTGCTGCACGTTCGATCGTCTTCTGGGACCTCGCCGAGTGCGCGCTCGATGCGCTCGGCGCTCATCAACGCCGACGCTGGGTCGCCAAGCGGCGTTGGTTTGACCGTGACGAGTCCTACACCGAGGCGGGTGCGTTGTGTGCCCGAGCGCCGAGTCGCTGATGACCGTCGACGTTCAGTCGAACCGCCAGCCCCGGAGACGACGCTCGATAGTTGCGGTACAGATGGCACCGCAATACTGGCTGAAGCCGGTCCAGAGGCCGGGGCCGGCGTCTGTCCGCTTTGCGCAGTCGCGCTCGACGATGGTGGTGGTGGACCTTGAGGCCGTGAGGGTTTGATGGCCCTGATACCGCACGTGTTGCAATAGCCGTCTCCGAGAACAGTGCCGCCGCAGTCGCCTTTTGGGCAGACATTGCCAACGAGCGAGAAGTCCACCTGCGGGTTTGTCGCTGATGCGCGGCCGCCTCGCTGCTGCGGCATCGGTGCATTTGTTCCGAATGACGCCCGGGGGTTTTGCGCGGAGCGCGCCTTTGGCGGGCCGGCTGCCAACCCGCATGTGTTGCAGTAACCGTCGCTCAGCACGGCTCCTTGGCACTTGTTGTCTCGACAGTCGACACTCATTTGTGCACCTTGGCGATTTGCTCGCCGAGCTCGCTGACAAGTCGCGCCGCTCGTGCAAGGTCGGTGGGAGCGGTGAAGAGTTCGTTGTAGGCCTCGGCGGCCAGCTCGTGTAACACGTCGTTTGTTCCCGTTGCTGTTCCTGCCATCTTTGCGCGAAATGCCGAAAGTCGTCCACGCAACTCATCGCGCCTGTCGAGCGGCTGGCGATTTGCCGATTCGACTTGCCGTAACTGGTGGGCCAGCCGATCGGCAGTAACCGACCACGCCTCGAGGCGGCGGCGAATCGTTTGCCATGGTTCGCTCGAGGTAGCGATCGGTGTGAGCATCGCGGCCAGTCCTTGCGGACCGTCAATAATGGCGGTGGTTGGTGGATTCCGCATGCCGATCGGGTCGGCCACCCTAAGCGTTGCATCGGTCAGGTGGCGTTGTGCTGCGTTGAGCAACGAGCGGCACTCGTCGAGCAGTGCGTGCGCGGCAGCGAGGTCGCCGATCAGAGCGTCGTGGCTTGCACGAGCCTGTGCGACGGACTCAGAGAAGCGGTGCACAAGTTGGTCCACCTCGACTGAGTCAGCGACAGACACAGACAACGGATCGGTCAAGCAGCGTTCCCGAAGATCGTTGACAAGGCGGTTGATGCGTTGCGCCTCACCAGTAGCGACGCCTAAGTCGAGGGCCTCGGCAGTTGTGCGCCCCACACTCGTCGTGACCGCATTGAGCCGAGGAAGCACCCTGCGAATCACTTGGTCGGCCTGAGCGACGCCGTCTCGGAGAGGCTCGTACACGCTGCGCATGAGGTTGATGAGAGCGTCGATCGACACGCGACGTTCGGTAGTTGCCGCCGACGTGAGGTCGCGATTCGCGAATCCGATCGGATCAGACGAAAGCGCAACGCTTGAACCGCCCAGAAGCTGAGCCAGGTGTTCCCGGTCGGCGGTGGTGATCCGGCCGTCGGCACGCACTCGTCTCGCTTCGGCCAACGTCGATTCGAGCAGGTGATACATCTGCCATAGCGATGGATCAGCGTTCAACGCCGGATTGAGTTGGGTCGCGGTCTGACCGACCAAGTCGTCATTGGTAAGCAGTTGATACACCGAGTGCGAGTCGAGCTCATGCAGGTTTGCAGCGATCCGGTGCTCGGCGGCCGTGTACTGCTGTAGGCGCAGGTCTATCTCGCGCGTCTGCATCTCACGATTCTATGAGCCAGCCCGAGACCCTGAACCAGCCGCACGCCATACTGGTGTCATGGCACAGCTGACGAACACGCCGGGGCGATCTTTTTCGACCCCGGACCGGGTCCGAGTTGTTGCCCTTGTGACGATTGCGATCATTGCCATTGCCGGTTTCGGGGCTTGGTTTGCTTCGGATCAGCTCGTTCGTGACACAGATCGCGTCGCTGAGAGCACTGGTGAGGTCCTCATTCTCACACAGCAGACCAATGCGAGCGTTGCTGAGGCAGACGTATCGGCTCGGGCAGTGCATCTCGCTGGGCCCGACGGTGATCCGGCGCAACGACGTGTGTATGAACAAGCGCTCGAGCGAGCAGGTCTTGGTCTCGAACGCATCGCTCGCGTGCTCGGTGACGACGACGAATCCCATAATGCCGTTGCTCAGACGTTGACCGCTCTGGCGAGGTATTCAGGCCAGATCGAACAGGCTCGCGCAGCCAGTATCACTGGTTCCGCAGATGCTGCAGCGGTGATTGATTCCGCGTCGGGACTGGTATCGAATGAGGTGCTTCCGCAGATGGCGGTGGTGACCGCAAGAGCTCAAAGCCGGTTCGACGAAGAGGTCGCCTCGTCGTGGTTTGTCTACGGCATTGTTGCTCTGCTCTGCGCAGCGATAACAGTTCTCATCGGGCACATGTGGTTGTCGAAACGGTTCCGGCGGCTACTGAATGTCCCCTTGGCGCTGAGTGCTTTGGTCTTGATCGGGTTGATCGCGTTCGTCACCCTGCGCTACAGCGCGCAGCAAGAAGCGCTCGACGTAGCGCAATCTGACGCGTATGCCTCGATCGCGACGAGCGACCAGGTTCAACAGGCGGCCTATGAGTTTCAAAGCGGATTGCTGACCGACGCGCCGTCGACCAGTGCCGTTGATGCCGGTGCGGCTCTGAGCGCTGGCGAACTCAGTGACGGTCGCATCACGGACCTAGCCAACGGAGCGCAAGCGACCGAGGCGGGCCTGCTGTTCGACGCGATCCGATTATCCGATTCTCCTGGCGAGCGTGCAGCTTCGAGCGCAGTGTTGACCCGATGGAAGCGCCACCTTGAGTCATCAAGCTCACTTCAACAGGCGCGTGCTTCTGGAGACAGCGACAGAGCGATAGATCTGGCACGAGGACCCGTGGCGTCTACCTTCAACGGCTTCAACACTGCGGTTGAAGCTGCGTTGCTTGACAATCGTGAGCAGTTTGTTGCCTCGGTGGGCGACGCCGCAGATGCGTTGCGATGGTTGCGTTTGTCGATTGTCGCCGCAGCGGTAATCGCCGCAGGTCTTGCCTGGCTCGGATTTTCGTTGAGAATTAGGGAGTATCGATGACCCGTCGGATCAGCCGCCGCGCCTTCATGGGCGGACTGGCTGCCACGACAGGACTCGCTGTTGCCGGATGCGTCACACCCACCGATCAGCGAGCTGTTGTGGCCAGCTCAACAGGTCCGTTACGTGTGCTGAACTGGCCTGACTACATCGACTCGGCGCTCCTCGACGAGGTCGGTGCCCGGCTGACGTCGCGAATCGAATATGACGATCTATGGGAAGACAACTACACCGGCCTCGATCTTGTCATCGCCGACCTCGAAGGTGCGACAGCGCCAGGTTGGGACATCATTGTGCCGACCAATTGGTTGGCAGCCCAGCTGATTCAAGACGGCTATGCGCAGCGCTTACCGCTTGAGCTCATCCCGAATCATGTCAACATCGACCCTGCCTTTCTGACGAGTCAGTGGGACCGCGGCGCTCGCTTCCACATGCCATGGCAGTCCGGCATCACCGGCATTGCCTATGACCCAGAAGCCGTTGGTCGCGAGCTGGCTTCGATTGAAGAGCTGTTCGCCCCAGACCTTGCGGGCCGAGTTTCGATGATTGGCGAGATGCGCGAGGCCGTAGGGCTGACGATGTTGGCCGCGGGCGACGACCCGGCCCGGCCAACAGTGGCAGCTGCGTCAGCGGCGCTTGATCGATTGGCCGACGCGGAAGCCGCCGGTCAATTTCACAGCTGGGTTTTCAACGATTTCGCCGACCTGCTCGAAGCTGGCACCGTAGCTGCCTCGATGGCATGGTCAGGCGATGTTGTTCAACTACAGCGTCGGCGCCCTGACATCAAGTTCATCATTCCCGACGAAGGAGCGGTGCAATGGTTCGACACGATGATGATCCCTACCGGGGCATCCAATGTGTATGCCGCGGCACAATGGATGAATGCGTTTTACGACCCCGAAATTGCTGCTGTGAACACTGCGTGGGTGCAATACATCAGTCCTGTGCTCGGCGTTCGAGAACTACTAGCGCAGGGCAGTCCCGATCTGGCCGAACTCGCCGAGAATCCCTTGTTGTTCCCCGACGACGACACCCGTCGTCGGCTGGTTACTTGGGCAGGTCTCGACTCAAGCGCAGATGAGCAGGCACTTGACAACCGCTTTACGGAGATAGCAGGACTGGACTGATGCACGAACACTCACGCGAACTTGACGCGATCGAAGATTCGGTCCTTGGCTTTGCTCGACGTCGCACCCAACTCGACCCCGTACCTCTTGGTGCACCTCGAACTCGAGAAGAGCTTTACGCCGATTGCGGCGAAACAATTACCGAAGAAGGCATCGGCGGGGTTGAAGCGATGCGGCTATTCACCGACGTTCTTGACCCAGCCTCGTTGTCGGTCGACTACACCCGGTATTTGTCGTTTGTTCCTGCCGCGCCAACCGAAGCCTCGGTGCTGTTTGACCTTGTCGTCGGAGCGAGCTCGATCTATGGCGGTTCGTGGATTGAAGGGGCCGGCGCAGTGTTCGCAGAGAACCAGGCGCTTCGATGGGTCGCTGACCTCGCCGGGCTCCCTGCACAAGCAGGTGGAGTATTCGTGCCAGGCGGAACGATGGGCAACCTGTCTGCCATGGTTGCCGCCCGAGACTCGGCAGCAAAGAAACACAGCGGTGTTCCGCAACGCTGGGCTTTTGTGACGTCGGCGCAGTCGCACTCGTCTGTAGCGGCGATGGCGCGGGTCATGGACGCTGACGTCATCGCGGTCGACACCGATTCAAGTTTCAAGCTCACGGGCGACGCTGTGGCCGAAGTTCTGCAGGAACACGGCCATCGTGTTGCAGCCGTTGTCGCCACCTCGGGCACCACCAATTTGGGTGTGATCGATGACCTCGTTGGTATCTCCGCGGCCTGTCGGGAACATGACGTCTGGATGCACGTCGACGGCGCCTATGGGGGAGCAGCACTCGCGTCACCCAAGACTCGCCCGCTTTTCGATGGCATCGAACATGCCGACAGCTTTATCGTTGATCCGCACAAGTGGCTGTTCGCGCCGTTTGACTGCTGCGCGTTGCTGTACCGCAATCCGGATGCTGCCCGTGACGCGCATGCTCAGCACGCCGACTACCTCACATGGCTCGATGAATGGGGAGACTGGAACCCGAGCGACTTCGCGGTGCATCTAACCCGCCGTGCACGCGGCCTTCCGTTCTGGTTCTCGCTCGCGGTTCACGGCACCAAGGCCTACGCAGATGCGATTGATGTCACGATGGATCTGAGCCGGTATGCAGCGCGACAGATCGAAGCTGCAGACCATCTAGAACTCCTGGTTGATCCGGTTCTGTCAATCGTGGTATTCGCCCGCAAGGGTTGGAACGACGAGCAGTACCGAACCTGGAGCGAGTGCGTGATGCGCGAAGGAAGCGCATTTGTCGTGCCATCGCGCCACCTCGGCGAAGCGTGCTACCGCTTCTGCTTTGTGAATCCCCGCACGACCGAACAAGACATCGACGCCATCATCGAACGAATGATGAGCGAAACGTAGACGGCATCGAAAATGGGGTAATTCCGAAGTTCTTCTGTATCGGGTTGACAATGCCGCTGTCCGCGGTGTGTGTCATTGCGTACGAGTCGAACTCTAGACAAGGATCCCACGTGATCGAACAATCATCTCGACCAAGCCGGTTATCGCTGTTGCGCATGCTGCCGCTCTTCGCATTAGTCGCCCTGGCCGGGCTGGCCGGCTCGACCGTGACCGCCGCCGCGCAACAGAACGAGCGTGGGGTCGCGCCCGAGGAGCAGATCCTCGACGGTGATGTCAACGAGCCACAACAGATCGTCTACGGCACCGACGCAGACGAAGGCGAATACCCGTTCATGGTGTCGATGGCAGTGACCCAGTATCGGGTACGCGCCCCGGGCACCCAGGACTGGTCAGTGTGGCTACCCGCCACCAACCCAGGAGCGCACAACTGCGCTGCGACCTTGGTCGCCCCTGACAAGCTCCTTTCAGCTGCTCATTGTGTGTGGCGCAACCGAACCTTCGACCCTGCCGGCAGCGATGCGGCCGGCAACGATCACGGTCTCGGCGAATGGGAAACACAGGTCGAGTTCGAGGCAATGGTGGGGCGCACCACACTCAGCAATGTCGCCATTGGCCAGGTCATTCAGATCATCGACTACTCGGTGCCCGCTGACTGGGATCCAGCCGGCGAACTGGGAGCGTCATGGGGAAGCGACGTTGCTGTTCTCACCTTGGCTGCGCCAGTGACCTCGATCTCGCCGGTGCCGTTGATTGGCATTTCGCTTCCGAACCTCGATGAATTGAACATCGTGCCGACGCTGATCGGCTGGGGTTGCATGGATGTTGGCACCGACTGCAACACCCCTGCGAATCCAAATGCTGACACCCTGCAAGAGGGCATCGGAACCGCTGTAGTGCCGTGCACCGTTATCACCGCGCAGTTCGCTGACACCGATCTTTGCATGTGGCAGCCAGACCACAACGCAAGTCAACAACCAGCATTTTGTCGCGGTGACAGCGGCGGTCCATATCTCATGGATTCACCATTTCACCGTCCAGCGAGGCACGCGCAGTTCGCGATCCATTCGTTTGGCACCTGCGCAGCGAGCGATGGTGTCGCCTACATCGTCAATGGCATGACCAGCGTGTACAACGCACGCGACTTCATTCGCTGCAGCGCACAGGCGGCCGTGTTCACGCTCGGATCAACCCGCGAACCGCACCCGTACCCCTCACAGCTTCCAGCAGGTGCATGCGGCGTCGTGTTCGGCAGTGCGAGTGCACCGGCGTTGCCGCTTGATATCAAGACAGGCTTCAGCCGCTCCGGTCCGGCAGCCAAGGTCTCAAACTAGAACACTGGCCAGATCAAGATCTGGCCAACGCACGGCTGGAAACCCCAGCAACATGAGCGATCCCCGGCGACTACCCGCCGGGGATCCTTCGCGTCGTGGTCTGAGTGGTAACGCCGGGATGAACGTCGTCAGTCATCGTTGGTGTCGGGGGCGGCTTCTGTTTCGGCTCGGAAGTTGATGACGAGAAAATCGTCGTCGTCAATCTCGACGGGGTAGGTCGGCTGTCCGAATCCAGTCGGCGGAATTACTGTGCCGTCGCAACCGTCAACGAAGACCTCGGCCTCGTCATCCCAGTCGAGCTGGCACTCAGGCGGCTGCCCGGGGCGAATAAGATCAAACGCGTACCAGCCCGTTGCCGGGTCGTCGCCGAGGTGCTGCAAGATGATGTTCTGGCGTCCGCCGATGAGGTCCGCGTAGCGAATTGGTCCGTTCTCGGCGACCTCTTCCGCGATGGCGTCGATGCGTCCAGCTTCAAACGCGTCATCGCCGAGCGCTATCTCGATCCCTCCACGATCGGTGACGAACAGAACGAGCAACATAAAGCCGACTGCAGCGCCCACTGCGCCAAGCCCAAGGGCGACCGCTTTGGCTGTCTGGCGAGGATCTCGTTGTTCTACCGGCACGGCGGTGTCTCCAATTCTGCTCGTCGCAGCTGTATCGATCAGCGAGCGTGCGCCTAGTATCACGTCGGCACCGCAGCACTTCCGACATTGGCTGCGTGAGTCGAAGGGAAGTCGCAGTGGATCTGTTCGAGTATCAAGGCAAACAATTCTTTGCCCAGTACGGCATGCCGGTGTCCGCCGGCGAAATCGCGTTCAGCGTTGACGAGGCTCTTGCAGCCGCGGAACGTCTCGGCACGCCGGTCATGGTCAAGTCGCAGGTGCTTACCGGCGGCCGCGGCAAGCTTGGCGGCATCAAGTTCGCTGCCGACATCGATGCGGTACGCGAACACGCGACCAACATTCTGGGTCTCGATATCAAAGGCCACATCGTTGAGCGCATCTGGATCGAAAAGGCCTCGGACATCGCCGAGGAGTACTACATGAGCTTCACGCTCGACCGGGGCGCCAAGAAGCACCTAGGCATGCTGTCGGCCGAAGGTGGCATGGACATCGAAGAGGTCGCCGAATCGACGCCTGAAAAGATCTCCAAGATCTGGGTCGACCCGGTCGATGGTCTCACCGATGAATTGGCCGCGCAATGGGTCGACGGCGCGGGGCTCAACCCCGCCGCACGCGACGGCGCCATCGCCATCGCCAAACAGCTGTATGCGAGCTACTCCGAGGGCGATGCCGACCTGGTCGAAATCAACCCGTTGATCCTCACCCCTGAGGGCAAGGTCCACGTGCTCGATTCCAAGGTGACGCTTGACGGCAACGCAGAATTCCGCCACCCCGACTACGCCCAATACGACGAGACACAGACCCGCGACGAGCGCGAACAAGCCGCTCACGCCAAAGGCCTGCAATACGTCGGCCTCGAAGGTTCGGTCGGTGTGATCGCCAACGGCGCTGGTCTGGCCATGAGCACGCTCGACGTGATCAATCAGGTCGGCGGTGAACCCGCAAACTTCCTCGACATCGGCGGCGGCGCCAATGCCGACGTCATGGCCGGGGCGCTCGAAGTCATTAATGACGACAAGAATGTCAAAGCGATCTTCATCAACATCTTCGGCGGAATTACCCGCGGTGAAGAGGTCGCGAACGGCATTCTCGAAGCCATGAAGCGGGTGAAGATCGATTCGCCGATCGTCATTCGCCTCGACGGCACCAATGCCGAAGAGGGCCGGGCCATTCTTGCCCCGGCCCTCAACGACAGACTCATGATGGAAACCACCATGCTCGACGCCGCTCGCCGCAGCGCCGAGTTGGCCGCCCGCTGATCCGCCTGCTTCACGAGAGAGATTCTTCCTATGGCAATTTTCGTTGACGAGACCACCAAGGTCATTTACCAGGGCCTGACCGGCCGCCAAGGCAGCTACTACGGGGGCCTAAATAAGGAGTACGGCACGCAGGTTGTCGCCGGCACTCACCCCAAAAAGGCGGGCACCGACGTCGATGGCGTGCCGATCTATGCATCGGTTGCCGAAGCAGTCGCAGCCACCGGAGCTACCGCGAGCTGTATCTTCATTCCCGCACCAGGCGTGAAAGACGCGGTGATCGAGGCAGCCGAAGGCGGTATCAAGTTCATCGTCGCTATCACCGAAGGCGTGCCTGCTCATGACGAGGCCTGGTTCTTCAACAAGCTGCAACGCGACCATCCAGACGTGCAACTTTTGGGCCCGAACTGCCCAGGCATTATCAGCCCGGGCAAGTGCAATATCGGCATCACCGCTGGCCACATCGCTAAGGCAGGCGGTCCCGTCGGCATCGTGAGCCGGTCTGGCACGTTGACCTACCAGGCGCTCTACGAACTCAAGCAAAAAGACATCGGTGTGACCACCTGCGTAGGTATTGGTGGCGATCCGGTTCCGGGCACGAGCTTCATCGATTGCTTGGCTGCATTCGAAGCTGACCCTGAGACCAAAGCGATCATGATGATCGGTGAAATCGGCGGCTCGGCCGAAGAAGAGGCTGCCGAGTTCATCAAGAACAATGTGACCAAGCCGGTGTCGAGCTACGTGGCAGGCGTAACCGCCCCTCCGGGCAAGAAAATGGGCCACGCAGGAGCCATCGTCTCCGGTGGCAAGGGAACAGCCGACGCGAAGATGGAAGCGCTTCGAGACGCTGGCGTGTTGGTGGGGCAGAACCCTACAGAGGCCGGCGAACTCATGGCCGAAATCGTCGCCAAGCTGTAATTTTCATCGAATAGGCGTCAGCTTTACGTCTTCGCGTAGAGCTGGCGCTTGTCGGCATCGTCGGAACCGGTTGGTCGTCAATCGACCTGGTTCATTGCTGCGCTCACGATGGCGGTGGCGGCACCGATCCAACCGATGAACAGGCCGACACCACCGAAGATCTGATCGAACTGCAGCCCAAAGTTCCACAACAACGGTGGGGTCGCGAACAGAACGACGAGCTGCCAGGTCGCAAACCCGACGATCGAGCGGGGAAGCACCTTGGCTTTGCCAAGCATGCCGATGAGACCAACCAGCGTGATCAGACCGCCAATAATTGTCTGCCACAGCCCGAGCATGCCAAGTTCCCAGCCGTTGCGACTGAGCTCGACTCGTTCGGCGCCATCGACAATGAACTCAGGATTCGGTCGCCACGGCAAGAACGATGCAACGATCATTGCAACGCCTCCGATCACGAGGAGTGCTTCGCGAAGCTCGAACCGTTTCTGTGAAGTGTCGTTGTTCATCGTTGCGAAACCGTAGCGCCCGCACAGTCGATGCGCGGCTAACGTCGGCTTCTGCTGCACACTTCGCTGGAGGCACCCGTTGCGAGCATTGCTGTCCGTTAGTGACAAGGCCGGTCTGATCCCGTTCGCCGAGGGATTGGTTTCGCTCGGGTTTGAGCTCATCAGTAGTGGCGGAACACACCGGGCTTTGGCCGACGCTGGGATCGCCGCGCTCACCGTGGCCGAGGTCACCGGCGCCGATGAAATGCTCGATGGGCGGGTCAAGACCCTTCATCCGGCGATCCACGGTGCAATCTTGGCGGATCGCAGCAATTCCGCTCACGTAACACAACTCAGTGACCGAGGAATAGTCCCAATCGACCTTGTGGTGTCGAATCTCTACCCCTTTGTGGCGGCACCAGATATTGAGAATATCGATATCGGCGGCCCGACCATGGTGCGGGCGGCGGCGAAGAACCATGCCCATGTCACGATCGTTACGTCGCCAGATGACTATGAATCGGCGCTCTCGGCTTTGAGGTCCGGCGGCCCAGATGCCGAGATGCGGCGTGCGCTTGCCCGCAAAGCATTTGCCCACACAGCCGCCTATGACGCCGCGATTACGACGTGGTTTGACGCTGCAGCTGATGCCGGCGGTGGGCTGCCCGACTCGATCCACCTCAGCCTCGATCGGGTCCACGACCTTCGCTACGGCGAGAACCCGCATCAGATCGGCGCCCGGTACCGCCATACGCACGGCGAAGGGTGGTGGGACTCGGCAGTGATCCACCAGGGCAAAGAGATGTCGTACCTCAACGTGTACGACACCGAGGCCGCATGGGCTCTCGTCAACAACCTGCAAGCAGACGGTCCGGCTGCTGTCGTGGTGAAACACGCGAACCCCTGTGGCGCAGCGCTTGGCCAAACGATCGAATCGGCATACGAGCGGGCGCACGAGGGCGACCCGGTCTCAGCGTTTGGTGGCGTCGTGGCTCTTAACCGTGAAGCGACTGCCGAGCTGGCCGCTCGTGTCACCGGTGTCTTCACTGAAGTTGTCGTCGCCCCGTCATTTGAACCATCGGCACTTGAGGTTCTCGCCTCGAAACCTAACCTGCGGGTCGTGGCGGTCGGCGATGCTCCCTTTGCTGCCGAGCCGCTGACGTTTCGCACTGTCAGCGGTGGTCTTTTGGTCCAAGACAGCGACCGTCTGCAGGTCGGCTTCGACACGTGGCAGGTCGCGACCGAGCGTCAACCGACCGCCGACGAGTGGATCGACCTGACATTCGCATGGAAGCTCGCTGCTGGTGTTTCGAGTAATTGCATTGTGCTCGCCAAAGACGGCGCAGCCGTCGGAATAGGCGCAGGCCAGCAGAACCGGCGCGATGCCGCCCGGATCGCTGCCGAAAAGGCAGACGGGCGCGCTGTAGGTGGGGCCTGTGCCAGCGATGCGTTCTTCCCGTTTCGTGATGGGTTAGACGCTGCGGCCGAAGCTGGTGCGACTGTCGTGGTTCAACCCGGCGGGTCGATTCGAGACGACGAGGTGATCACTGCCGCGAACGAGCAGGGATTGGCAATGGTCTTCACGGGGCGTCGCCACTTCAGGCACTAAACGCCCCCTGCGTATGGCGCGACTCTATGCGTCGAGTGCGTTGGTCTGTACCTGGGAAAGAGGTGGCTCCTTTGACCAGGGGAACTCAATCCAGAGATCGGTGTGCTTCCAGACATAGTCGCACTTGACGACTGATTGCGGCTTCTCATACAGCACGGCTGTGCGCACTTCGGCGACGCGACCGGAGCAGAACTCGCGCACCAACTCGAGCGTGTGGCCAGTGTCGGCCACATCGTCGGCGACGAGAATCTTGGCGGCGTCGGTGTCGACAAAGTCGACATAGGGCGGCAACATGACGGGCACGTCTAGGCGCTCGTCGACGCCGGTGTAGTACTCAACGTTCATTACGTAAAGGTTCTTCACCCCCAGCGCATAGCCGAGTGACCCGGCAACGAACAGGCCACCGCGGGCGATGGCCAAAATCATGTCAGGTCGATAGCCGTCATCGGCCACCTGCGTCGCCAGTTCGCGCACGGCGGTGCCGTACAGATCGAACGTCATATCTTCGCGTTGATCGCTCATTGCCACGAACCTAGTCAGCTCCGGTCCCGGAGCCACGCCTGCAGCTCTGCGGCGATCGCGTCGCCCGATGGAAGAAGGTCGTCGGTCGCATCGATCTGATCTTCGAGTTGGCCCACGTAACGTTGCATGTCAGGGTCGCTTGCAACAGCTTCGTCAACCCGACGTCGCCACGCCAGAGCGTCGGCATCGAGTTCTCGGTGTCGTGTCTCGATGCCGGTCACGAGCTCGAGCCGGGCAAGCAGTGATCGTGTGGCTTCGGGGTTTGGCGATTGGGTTACATAGTGCGGAACCGAAACGCGCATTGAGATCACAGCGAGCCCTGCCTCGTGCAGATGCACATGCAGCGCGCCAGCGAGCCCGGTCGGGCCTTGATAACTCGGTTTGCTGAGGCCGAGCTTTGCAGCAAGTGCGGTGTCGCTTGCGGACCCCACAACACCGAGTGGACGCGTGTGCGGTGCGAGGCCTGCCATGGCCCCAAGCGTCACCACTAACCGAGCACCGGATTGCTGCGCAATTTCGCCAATTGATTCAGAAAACGTGCGCCAACGCAGATGGGGCTCGATGCCCGAGATGGCAATAATTTCGGGAACCGGTCCGTCGAGGCGCAGCTCCACGGCGTCATTTTGGGGCCAGTCGAGTGTGCGAGCTCCGTCAGGGCCGAGACTCACCCTTGGGCGTTCTTGCGTAAAGTCGAAAAACGTTTCTGGGTCGATCGACGCCAGGAGCGTTTGGGACGTAGCGAGGCCGCAAAGGTGGTCGACTGCGTCGGTCGCCGCGTTGGCAATATCGAACAGCCCTTCGAGAGCCATTACGACAATTGGCGAATCATTCGTTGATCGCGAACGCCAACGGACCTCGGTCATCGGGGGTAGCCCAAGGTTCGGGTTCGTGCGCTAGCTCTACCCACGATGGTCATTGCTGGGCCATGACCTCGCGTACGATCTCTTCAACCGTGGGCAGATCAGTTTGCTGCGTACCCACCTGGTTGTAGGTGACGATGCCATTGGGGTCCAGCACGAACATCGCAGGCCGTTGACCGAGCGACATCAGCTTTTTGCCGACGTCATACGCGTCGAAAACGGTGTGATCCTGATCGCTGAGAACCGCGAAAGGGAACGTGCCCGATCGGGCGATGTATTCATCGGCCTTGTCTGCGCTGCCGGGCGCAATCACCACGAGTGAGGCTCCTGTCGCTTCGATTTGGTCGTATTCGTCTCGCAACTGCGAGAGGTGCCGGCGGCAGTTTGGTCAAAAGAAACCCCGCAGAAATACCAACACGGCCGGAGTGCCCTGGAGGTCACTCAACGACATCGGCTCACCGCCCACTTGGTGAAGGGTGAAGGGCGGGGCTTGCTCACCCACGTTGACTTTTTCGCTCGAGACGTAGCTCATTGGCTCTGATCCTAGATGGAGCGATCACCACCGGATGGGTACAGTAATGACTCGCTTGACAGTCGAATTCAACCCCTTGAACCCGAGTTGAGCCCGGAAGGCCCTAACATTGTCGCCCGTGGCCTCGATGTTTGAAACGATTGCTGACATGTTGCGCGGATCAGCGCCCGATGATCTCGCTCATGCACTCGGCACAGACCGCACCCAGACGCGAAGGGCGATGGAAATCGGGCTTCCGGCGCTCATCGCCGGACTCCGAGACAAGTCGCTCGAGCCAGGGGGTGCCCAGAACCTTGCAGCGATGCTCGATGAGCCGGGTGCTCAGGTTCCCGACGATGTAGCCGCCTATCTCAGCGCAGGCGATCCGTCGCGCGGAGCGGCATTGCTCGACGTCGCGTTTGGTGATCGTGGAGAGCCCGCGCTTAGTGCGCTGAGCGGAGCCTCGGGTCTCAGCACCCGCATGCTTGCGCAGGTCATGTCCGTGTTGGCGCCTCTTGCCACCGGCACGCTCGCGAACGGAGCGAGCCGCGATGCAACCGGATTGCGCCGATATCTCGGGTCTGCGGTAGAAGATCTTCAAGGCAAGGGATTCGGACGGGTCGTGGAGCTCGTCAGCCCTGGCATCGATGCTGATGGTTCTGACGTTGACGCAGTCGCCCGTGTCGGCGGCAATCTCGATACCGATGTCGGCCTCGACGATGGGCTCGACCTCGATGTCGAAATTGATGACGCCAATGGCATCGGAGCCGGCGCACTTGCCGCTGGTGCCGGCGTGGTCGGTGCCGGAACGGTGGTCGCTGGCGTATTTCCGGACTCTCTCGATGGTGCGCCCGATGTAACCGACGTCAGCGTCGACGTTGATGCCACCCGGGCTAGCGACGTTGTGGTTGGCGATGTTGTGGCAGGCGACGTTGCCTCTCGTGACGTTGCAGCAGATGACATCGTGATCGCCGAAGACCTGCCAAAGGTCGGCACGTCTGCTGACTTCGACGCGTATGGCGGTATCGACGAGGCCGCAAGTGTGACAGTGCCAGGCGAGCCCGCCTATACCGCGACCGAAGCGGTCGCTGAGACCTCTGCGGTGCATGTCGAAGAAACTCCAATTGACGGCGACATCGACTTTGACAAGGGTCGGTCTATGTCCGCTATGGGTTGGCTTTGGTGGCTCCTCGGGGCAATTCTGGCAGTGCTCCTGCTTCTCTACTTCATGAGCCAGTGCGGAGACGACGCTGCCGACACCGAAGAAGACACCACCACGTCGACTGAAACAGCCGAACAGGCTGAGCCGACACCAGATCCTGCGCTCATCCAACGCCAGGGTGCTCTAAACGCTGCTCTTGCTCCCTACCCAGGAGTCAAGGGCGAAGTCGTCGGTACGGTCGCGATTCTGACCGGCACGGTGCCCGATGATCGCACCAACGCACTTGTTGACACCGCCGCCCGCGCGGTACAGGGCATGACGAGTGCGCAGAACAACATTCAGGTCGTCACGGTTGAACCCGAGGGCTATTCGATCAACGACATCATTGCTGCTCAGCCAGAGCTCTCTACGATGCGCGCACTGCTAGACGAAGCAGGACTCAGCGATGCTCTCGACGGCAACGGGCCATTCACCGTGTTTGCTCCGACCAATGAAGCCATCGCAGCAGCTCAGGGCCAACTCGAAGGAAACCGAGAAATCCTTCAACAACTTCTGCAGTACCACATCGTCAACGGCGAACTAAGCGGCGCCGATGTGGCTTCGCTCACAACCCTGACGACGCTTCAGAACGAACTGATCAATGTCTCAGTAGACGGTGGATCAGTCAAGCTCAATGATCTTGTGACCGTAGTGCTGCCTGACATTGCCGGTCGCAATGGTGTGCTTCACGTCATCAATGGACTGATGTTCCCGCCGTCGACGATTCCTGCTCCGCCCGAAGAGATCGGCGAGGCTCTCAGCCTGAACCCAATCACGTTCGCGCTTGGCAGCAGCGATATTACCGCTGAAGGCAAGGCCGAACTAGACCGGGTTGTCGAGTTCCTTATTGCCACGCCAACAAACATCGAGATTGGTGGGCACACCGACAGCGACGGGTCTGACGACTTGAATCGAACCTTGAGCCAAGACCGCGCCGACGCGGTGAGGACCTATTTGATCGAGCAAGGAATCCCAGCCGAAAGCTTGACCGCAGTTGGCTTTGGTGAGGCAAATCCTGTCGCTCCAAACGACACTGACGCCAACAAAGCACTGAACCGGCGAATTGAGTTCCGTCCGGTCTGATCCGGAACGGAATCAAAAGCTGACGGGCCGTTGTGGGCGACTATTTCCAGAACGGCCCGATCACGACTCTGCACGACCTCGGACTGCGGTCTGATGAGGACCTCGCGGCCGAGCTTGAGAGTTGGAGCGATGACCGGCCTATGTCGCTCATCATTCCGTCGCTCTACAGCGAACTGTCTGGAGCTGCGCTCGAAGGCATTGTTGATGAACTGTCGCAGGTCAAGTTTCTCAGTCAGATCATCATCGGCCTCGATGGAGCCGACGCGGACGAGTTCGCACACGCTCGCGAGTACTTTCGCCGGCTTCCGCAACACACGCGAATCTTGTGGAACGACGGTCCGCGGCTTCGTGCGCTCGACGACACCTTTGGCGAGCATTCGATCGCTCCCAAGGAGGCAGGTAAGGGCCGCAACGTCTGGTACTGCATGGGGTACTTCCTCGCCTCGGGTCTCGGCGAAGTCGTTGGGCTGCATGATGCCGACATCGTCACCTATGACCGGTCGATGGTCGCCAAACTTTTCTATCCTGTGGTGCATCCGACATTTGGCTATTCGTTCGCCAAGGGCTATTACTTCAGAACCGACGGCGAGCAGCTCAACGGGCGTGTGGCGCGCTTGCTCGTAACGCCGCTGATTCGGGCCCTTCGCGACTGTGTTGGCCCTAATGACTACCTCGATTATCTCGACAGCTTCCGATATCCGTTGGCGGGCGAGTTCGCGATGAATGCCAATGTTGTTCGTAACTTGCGCATCCCCAGCGACTGGGGACTTGAGATCGGCGTGTTGAGCGAAGTCCACCGCCGCTACACCACCCAGCGCATTTGCCAGGTGGACTTGACTGGCGCCTATGACCACAAGCATCAGCGGGTGTCCTTTGATGATCCGTCAACGGGTCTGCACAAGATGAGCCTGGACATCACCAAGGCCATGTATCGCAAACTGGCGATCGGTGGAGCGGTTCTCTCACCGGAGCTGTTCCGAACCATTAAGGCGTCGTACTATCGAACTGCGCTTGACATGGTTGAGCGGTACGGCAACGTCGCCGCGATCAACGGACTCACGTTCGACGCTCACAGCGAAGAAACAATTGTCGAAGTTTTCGCCCAAGCGGTCGTTGACGCGGGCGAAGATTTCTTGTCGAACCCGATGGAAACACCGTTTATCTCGAGCTGGGCCCGGGTCCAGAGTGCGGTGCCCGATGCGTTTGCTCGCATCAAAGAAGCGGTGGAAGCGGACAACGCTTGACCCGCTCCGCTGCGCCGACAGGCCTGCCAATCGAGTCAGTTATCGCAGATATCAAAAACGCGTTAGCCGACCGTTCGATGTGCGTACTGACGGCCGAACCTGGCGCTGGCAAGACAACTGTGGTTCCGCTGCGGTTACTCGACGAACCCTGGCTTGATTCTCGGCGCATCGTCATGCTCGAGCCGCGTCGGCTCGCAGCGCGTGCGTCAGCCGCTCGCATGGCTCAACTGCTGGGCGAGGCCGTCGGGGAAACCGTCGGTGTGACGACAAGAGACGACCGCCGGGTCAGCAAGGCAACTCGTATCGAGGTGGTCACCGAAGGTGTACTCACCAGGCGCTTGCAAAACGATCCAACCCTTGCCGGCACCGGACTTGTCATCTTTGATGAGTTTCACGAGCGGAACCAACAAGGTGACCTCGGGTTGGCCTTGCTGCTCGACGCCCGTCAGGGATTTAGCCTCGACTTCGGCGTGTTGGTGATGTCCGCGACGATCGATGCTGAGCGGGTAGCCGCCTTGCTCGACCCCGCCGACCCACCGCCGGTTGTTGCGTGCGCCGGACGCACCTTTGACATCGATATGCATTGGCGAGCCCGTGACCGGCGCGACTACCTCGAACCTGCAGTTGTCGAGGCGGTCCGCTGGGCGCTTACAAACGTTGTGTCTGGCGACCTGCTGGTCTTTTTGCCGGGTATGGCAGAGATCCAGCGGGTGCGGTCCGCTTTGTCTGATCTTGACTCCGGCGTCGACGTGCTGGCGTTACACGGAAGCCTGCCGCTCGACGAGCAGGATCTGGCGATCGCCCCGTCTCGGCCGGGGCGGCGCAAGGTTGTGCTCAGCACTGACATTGCCGAGAGTTCGTTGACGGTCGACGGGGTGAGCTGTGTGATCGACTCTGGCGTCGCCCGAGCGCCCCGCTTCGATGTAGCCACCGGCATGACTCGGCTCTCCACCGTGTCGATCTCGCGCGCCTCGGCCGATCAGCGCGCCGGCCGTGCGGGGCGTCTTGGCCCTGGAGCGGCCGTGCGGCTCTGGTCAAAGATCGAACATGGAACCCGGTCGGCCTTTTCACCAGCTGAGCTAACGCAAGTTGACTTGGCGCCATTGCGACTGGAGCTGGCCATGTGGGGAGTCCGTGACACGACGGGTCTTCGACTGCTCGACCACCCGCCGCAGCGCGCATGGGACGAAGCTGGAGACGTATTGGCCATGCTTGGCGCAATCGACGACGACGCCATGCTCACCGATCGCGGTCGCAAACTCAGCCAGATGCCGCTGCATCCGCGACTTGGGTCAATCGTGCTGACCGCGATCGATCGGGGCGTCGGCTGGATGGGCTGCATCGCTGCCGCAGCTATCGATGAGCGCGATGTTCTGCGCGGCCGGCCAGGTGAGGTGCCAACCGACCTTGCCCTGCGCGTCAGGCTGATCGATGACCCCACAGCGAGACACGAGGCAGCCTCGGGGCGGTCTCTCGGTCATGTCCGACGGCGTGCAGAAGATCTCGCTCGTCGAGTCGGCTGCAAAGACCGAGCGGTCGACATCGATCGTCTCGGGCTTGTGGTTGCCGCCGGATTCCCAGATCGGATCGCGCAACGCCGGGGCGCCGGACGGGGTCGATTCCGGGTGCGGAACGGTTCGGGCGTGCGGGTCGCTGAACGAGATGAACTTGCGGGCGAAGATTTCCTGGTGGCGCTCGATGTAGCGGGCCCAAAGAAAGACTCGCGGGTCAGGCTGGCGGCTTCGGTCGATGGCAACGACTTGCTCGAAACCGCTGGCTTCGATGCTGAGGTGACAGAACGTCTGAAGTGGGACCGCGAGCGCAAGGACCCGTACATCGTCGTAGAACGGCATTTGGGTGCGTTGGACCTTGGTTCGAGTCGCCGCAGGCCCGAAGCGTCTGACGAGGTCACAGAGCTGCTTCTGGAGCATGTGCGGGCGTCGCGGCTGAAGGCTCTGACATGGACTGACACCGCTCGTGGTTTGCAGCAGCGTGTTGAGTTCTTGCGCCGGCATCTCATCGACAACGATTGGCCCGACCTCAGCGACAAGGCGTTGATACGCAGTCTCGACACATGGTTGCGTCCGTTCATTCCTGGCGCGATCTCTCGGGCCGACATCGAGATCGTGTCCGTTGCTGTTGCCCTCGACTCGGTGATTGGACACCAACGCCGGCGCGACCTCGACCGCCTTGTTCCGTTGCGTCAGGAGCTTCCGTCTGGGCGCAAATTGGTCATTGACTATTCAGGCGAACACCCGCTGATCGCCTCCCGTGCTCAAGACTTCTACGGTGTGGCGGTTCATCCGTCGATACTTGATGGGGCGCTACCCCTCACAATCGAGTTGCTGTCTCCCGCCCAGCGTCCGATCCAACGAACCGCTGACTTGATTGGTTTCTGGAAGGGAAGCTGGAGCGAGGTACGCAAGGACATGGCGGGGCGTTATCCGAAACATTCGTGGCCTGCTGACCCGTCTGTCGGTTGACGCGTCAGGCTCGTGTGGCGGTGAGCGCGATTGGTGCGTTATGCGAGTAATTCTGCCAGAGCGTCGATCGGTAGCGGATGCGCCAACAGATAGCCCTGGCCGAACTTGACACCAGCTTCGGCAAGAAGCCTAAGTTGATCTTCGGACTCGATGCCTTCGGCCACGATGTCAAAGCCCATTGAGGCGGCCAATGCGGTAAGGCTTGCTACGACTGCGACCGAGGCGTTCTCGTCTTTGAGCTGCGCAGTCAGGCTCAGATCCAACTTGAGGACATCGAACTTGAGCATCGTGAGATGCGCGAGGCTTGAGTATCCGGTGCCGAAATCGTCGATCGCAAGAGAAAAGCCGGCAGCGCTCAGGCGCTCGATGTTGCGGGCCGCCTGAGGGATTTCCGTCAACGGAACGGATTCGGTCAGCTCGAACCGAACCTGCTGGGGTCTCACGCCGAATCGTTGAGTAGCGTCGACCGCAGCGGCTTCAAGCAGGTCGACATTGGTGAACTGGCTCGCTGAGGCGTTGATGCTCACAATGAAGCCATCGTCGACCAGGCCACGACTCTGCATCTGGGAGAGATCGGCGCAGGTCTGTTCGAGCACCCAGTTGCCCAGATCGCCAATGAGACCAATTTCCTCGGCGAGTCCGACGAATTGTGGCGGCAGCAGCCGGCCAAGCGTCGGGTGTTGCCATCTGATCAAGGCTTCGGCGCCCACGACGGTCCGATCCTCAAGCCGAACAATGGGCTGGTAGTCGAGAACGAACTCCCGTCGTCTACCGGCGTGTCGCAGATCAGAGGTCATATCGAAGCGCTGTGATGCCCGAGCGCGAAGGGCAGTGTCAAAGATCACGCTCGCATCGGGGCCGGCCGCTTTGGCTTCGTACATGGCAATGTCGGCGTCGCCTATCAGCTGGTCAGGGTTGCTGTCTCGATCTGCCAACGCAATTCCGACTGATGCCCCGACTGATAGGGCCCGTCCGTCGACGACGACCGGTGTCGCCAGCACGTCATGTAGTCGTCGAGCGATCGCCAATGCCTCCGACACATCGTCGATTCGGCTCGCGACCACGACAAACTCGTCGCCGCCGAATCGAGCGACAAGATCTCGAGGTCGAATGGCCCGTCTGAATCGCTGCGCAACTTCGAGCAGTACCTGATCGCCGACGCCGTGACCTTGCGTGTCATTGATGAGCTTGAATCCATCGAGGTCGACGAACAGCACCGCGGTCTGATGAAGAGCCGGCTGATCAAGCCGAGTTCGCAGGTTCTCATCAAGCACAAAACGATTGGGTAGCGAGGTTAAGTCGTCGACTGTTGCCGCCCGTTCGACCTCGCGCCTCAAGGCGCTCGATTCGGTGAGATCTTCGATGAACCCGACCACGACATCGACGACGCCGCCTTCGCTGCGCACGACTTGACCGACGAAACGAACTGGGGCGTACTTCTCATCACCGAGACGCATGCGCGCTTCGACGCTAAGGCGATCTTCGAACGTCAGCTTGTTGATTCCCATCTCGACCGCGTCTTGGTCGTCAGGATGAATCAACGAGGTCCATTGCAACAGCGACTCGGTTGCTCCTCCCAGCATGTCTTTGAGGACTTGGCTTTGGAACTCGAATTCGCCAGACCGATTCACGACAAAGGCCCCCACGGGAAGCGCTTCGGATAGCAGGTCTAACTGGCTACGGCTTCGCTCGAGAGCCGCAATACGCCGAGCATCTGCGGTTGTATCGGTCAGATCGACGATTACTTCGTCATTGGCGGCGAGAACCGTCATGCGCCAGGTTCTACGTGTTGATCTGGAGCGTGCGCTCGCTACGAGGTAGGTCTCGGTTCCGTCGGCCACCTTTGATACTGCGGTTTGCGCTGACCGTGCCGACGCATCTTCGAACAGGTGCGAACACCATGCAAAAGGAGCAGCTGGAAGCTGCTTATATGGTGCCTTGGCCAACGGCACCGTTTTGATTCGCAACACAACGCCGGTTCGGTCGACCCGAAGTTGGTGGTTAACCGGCTCGTCGAGAGATACGTCAGCAAACGGGGCGACGTCGACGAGTGCGAGGCCGTAGGTGTCTGTGAACGGTCGTGTCAGGAAAAGGCGAATCGATCGCACTTGCCCATCGGGCGCTGTTGTTTCGAGGTAGCCGGTCGTCATCACCGCTGCCTGCTTGAGCTGTTCGTGCAGTTTCGGGCGGTCACAGGCCGCAACGAAGTCGTTGAGGGTGCTTCCCGGAGCAACACGGTGGATTGACCAGGGCAACAGCTGGAACTGATCCATCGCCGGGTTCATTTCGAGCGTTGCGCGATCGAAGAGAACGGCTTCGCTGGTGCGATGAAGACGCGAGAGGTGGTCGAGGACCTTGCCGAGCCGCGGGCCGATAGGCGACGTCTCGGAAGCATTGCCATCGGGTGTGTGTCTCACATCAGTCATCGACGCGTTCAGCTAACCACACTTTGTGGTCGTCGTGGCAGTCTTGCAGCGATCTCACCCATATGGTCGGCGCAGGATCACCTAAAGTCGCGCCGACTGTGCTTCGATGGGGAAATGGCAAAGAACGTACTCGGCACTGACCTTCAGACCTGTAGCGAGAACCCTCGCACCGGGTGGTTCCGAAACGGTTGCTGTGACACGGGAACTGGTGACTTCGGCGTGCATACCGTCTGTTGCCGCGTCACGGCCGAGTTTCTTGACTTTTCGCGAGCTGCCGGAAACGATTTATCAACGCCGCACCCGGAACATGGCTTTCCCGGACTGGCGCCTGGCGATCAGTGGTGCTTGTGCGCGCCGCGATGGAAAGAAGCCTACGACGCCGGCCAAGCCCCGGCCGTGGTGCTCGAGGCAACCCACATAGCGACCTTGGAATGGGCGAGTTTGTCAGAGATGCAGGAACATGCTGTCGAGCCCCGCCCATGAGTACCGACATTCTGAGCGGCATGCGTATTGTCGAAGGGTCTGCCTTTGTGGCGGCGCCATCGGGCGGTATGCACCTGGCATTGCTCGGCGCCGACGTAATCCGCTTCGACCCAATTGGTGGCGGCATTGACTACACGCGCTGGCCGATCGCTCCAGATGGTTCATCGCTGTACTGGACGGCGCTCAACAAGGGCAAGCGGTCGATCCAAGTTGATCTCCGAAGCGAGCAAGGCCGTGAACTGTTGACTTCACTTATCGGCGCTCCGGGCGACGACGGGGGCATGTTTTTGACGAACTTCCCGGCACGTGGGTGGTTGGCGTATGACGAGCTGCGCAAGGCACGCGCCGACCTGTTGATGGTGGCGATTCGTGGCAACCCAGACGGGTCCACCGCAGTTGACTACACGGTCAATGCCGCGGTTGGATACCCAGCGGTCACAGGCCCCGCTTCCACCACCGATCCAGTGAACCATGTGCTTCCGGCATGGGACGTCATCTGCGGGCAGCAGGCGGCGCTCGGTTTGCTAGCGGCAGAACGGCACCGCCGTGCGACAGGCGAGGGGCAGCTCGTGTCGCTGGCGCTCGCCGACACAGCATTGTCGACTGTCGCAAACCTCGGCCATATCGCCGAGGCGCAAGTGCTGGGGCAACAACGACAACGTCTCGGCAATGATCTGTATGGCGCGTTTGGTCGAGACTTCGCGACGAGTGACGGCGAACGGATCATCATCGTGGCTATCAGTGCCAAGCAGTGGAAGGGCATGGTCGCGGCCACAGGCATTGGCGACCAGATAGTGGAACTCGAAACACGCCTCGACGTTGATTTTGTAAACGAGGGTCAACGCTTCGAACATCGCGCCGAGCTATTCGCGATGGTCGAAGCATTTACATTGTCTCGCCCGCTGTCACAGGTGGCACAGGCCCTCGACGATCACGGCTGCTGTTGGGGTAGGTACCGCGACTTCCTTGGGCTTGTCGCCGACGACGAACGGTGTTCGACGGCGAACCCAATGTTCGACAAGGTCGACCAGACTGGAGTCGGTCGTGTGCTGAGCGCGGGGTCCCCGCTCGATTTCAGTGCGAGAGCTCGATCAACGGTTCCGACCGCCCCGCTTCTTGGGCAACACACCGACGAGATTCTCGCCGATGTGCTCGGCCTGTCAGCCGGCGAGATCGGCACCCTTCACGACCGGGGAATCGTTGCCTGACCGAACGGGGTCGAACTTTTGCTCATAGCTGACACAGGCGCTCCGCTAGTGAGGTTGCGGCAAGATCAAGGTCACTCGTTCCGTCGACGACCAGGTCAGCAAACCTGACGCTTGGTTGCACGAACAGCTCGTGCATCGGTGCAACGGTCGCTGCCCATTGTGCTCGCACGCTCTGTTCCGTGCGGCCTCGTTCGCGAGCGTCACGATCGATACGGCGCTGCAGTCGAATATCTGGGTCGACGTCGACAAAGACCATCAAATCGCAATGCGCTCTCACCGACTCGAGAGCGAGTAGATGAATGCCCTCGGTGACGATGATTGGCGCAGGCTCTATGAGGTTTACCTGTTGGGTGCGAGTGTGACTGGGGAAGTCGTACACCGGAGCTTCGACAGCCTGGCCGGTTCGCAACCTCTCGAGATGGTTGGAAAACAGGTCGACTTCGAGCGAATCGGGATGATCGAAATTGACCGCGTCGCGTTCCGGCGGCGTCAGATGAGAAAGGTCTCGGTAATACCAGTCGATGGTGAAATGCTGGGCTCGCGCCCCGAGACGCTCCAGAAGCTTGATGGCGAGCGTGGTCTTGCCAGCACCGGAGCCCCCAGCGATGGCGCAAACGGTAACGGCGTCGGCTGGTCGGCTCACAGCAGGCTCTGACTTTCAAGATCTTCGATCTGCGTGACCGAGCGATGAAGCATCGCCATGAACATGTCGTCTCCGCGGCTGGTCTGGCCGGTCATCATCGACCCAAGAACCGTGATGAGAAGGCTGTGAAACGTTTGCGAGCGGTAGTGCTCAAAACACGTTTCGGCGTCGAAGCCGGTCACGCCCCGTTGCTCCAACCCAGCGTGGTACCCGGCGACCAAGTCTCGCTCATGATTGCGTCGGTCGTCGGTGGAAAGGCTGGTGCCTATCAGATACGCAACATCGGCCATTGGGTTACGCACCGACAGCGTCTGCCAGTCAACCGTCGTAATTCGTTCGTCGGCTCCGAAGAGCAGATTGTCAAGTCTGTAGTCCGAGTGTGTGAGTGCAAAGACGCCGTGATGGTCGGCAAGCCAGCCAGCAGTTCGCTGCGCAAACCAGCGAAGGAGTTCCTGCTCGCTCGCTGTGGTGCGGTCGCGATAGCGGTCGATGAATCCCTCTGTGAAATCAATCATGACTGCTTGCAGTAGTGCTTGGCTTGCAGCAGCGACATCGGGAGCGGAGCCGAGCCAGGCCACATCGAACAGTGTGGGGTCGCCCCACCGCGGGGCGTGAAGGCCGCCCACATTGCGTAATGCGTTTGCAGCTTGCTCGATTGAACATCCGGCAATCTGGTCGCCCTGTTGCGCTGGGCTCATGTCTTCGAGCACGAGCACAAAATCAATTTGGTTCGTATCGATCGCGGCGTAGAAACAACGAGGGACATCAATGTCTACGTAGTCGGCAATCTCCTCATAAAAGCGCACCTCTTTGAGGTAGGCGCCCGACGCCCCCGCGTGTCGACTCGTCGCATCTGCAGACGCAAATTTGACAACGACGCTCTCGGGTACACCTCTGTGAGATGACGCCTGCGCAAATTCGGCCCGCACGCTGTTGGCCATCTGACCCGTACCGATAGAGGAACAACGAACAGTTTCGACGTCGGTGCCGGGATATACCTGTGCGAGTGCTTTGTTCAGAAATGTTGGAGTGATCTCGTTGATCGATCCGGGAATTGCTGTGGTCATGAATCGCCCCTCGACGAAGCTAGGTCTGCGGGGGACTGCATCGAGAGCAGAGCCTAGGCGGATTTGCCTAGCAGTCTGACCGCAAGATGTTGTCATGTTGACCTACCCTCTACCAACGCAGGGCTACTGGCCACGAGCTCACGAAATGAATGCCAATGAATGCCGACTGGTACGCCGATCCACTAGGAAGATTCGAAGGTCGATGGTTCGACGGATTTGACTGGACCCGTCGCGTGAGCGACAAGGGTTTTGAAGCCGTTGACCCGGACTGGCCAACCAGCGGGCCCGCCAGTCCGCCCCTTCCGTCCGTTGGTTCTGCCCATGTTGTGGGAAGCCCCTCGATTTCGGCGACGAATGTGCGTGACGAGAAGCCAACGGCGATCAATCTTGGTGCCGTCGATCGACATATCAAGGACTTGCAGAACTCGGTGCCAAATGTCGCCCACGATGTAGGCGGTATGTCGAAGCGGCTCGCAGACACGGCTTCGGTCCCGCAGGTGTTCCCGGTGCGCGATGCATCGAGCACCGTCACCGACGCCGACGCCGACGCCGACGCCGACTCGGTCTCGGGTAGCGGTGGTTCGGCGCTCGACAGCGATGACCTACCGCCTCCTCCCGCACCACCACCACCTGCCGGCCGGGCATCACATTGGTCACCCTTACCTTCGTTACCCTTGCCGCCTCCGCCGCCACCACCTGCGCCATCACCACCGTCTTCGCCTAACGAAGGCCGCCTCGGCGTTGCGTCTGAACTCATGGCTTCAACCGAAGCAGATGAACCCACGCCGCGGATCACGCCTCCGAGTGACTACGTCTCAGCGCCTTCGCTTCATGCGCTTCCGCCGCCACCTGCACTCGCGCCTGTGGTCGCGACCAATCGCGCCGCAGTTCCGACGCAAGCACTAAGTGGCGATAGTCACGACCCCACGCCCCACATCGGTGCCGATGCTGAACCCTTACACGGTGAGCGAACCGTCACGAAGCGCGCTGAGTCTCCGGTTCGTCAAGTGGCCGTAGCTGAATCTCCCGAGAAATCCAAAGGCAAACGCTTCGCTAAAGCCTGGATCCTGGTAGGAGCTCTTCTGGTCGCCGCCGGGCTGGCATTCTTCGCGAATCAACGTTGGGGTGCCGACGAGCAGGCTGACAATTCCCAGACCAGCGAATCGACGCCGACAACCAGCAACGATGCGGGCAACGACAAAAACGACGACGCGGACGAGGTCAGCGGCGACGATCCAGAATCAGGCGCACGAGTCGAGGACGCAGGCGATTCTGGTGCCGCCAGCAACCCAGACAGTGGCGACCCAGACAGTGGCGACCCAGCCAGCGATGTGGCAAGTGGCGACCCAGACAGTGGCGACCCAGACAGTGATGTGGCAAGTGGCGACGGAGTGCAGGTTGGTTCGGTGCTCGTCAGTAATGGGCGAACTATTCTTGACCGCCTTGAAGCAGAGGCAGAATCGCCCGCTGACGGCGATGCGTCGGTTACCTGTTGGTTTGCTCAGCTTGGACAGTCGATGGTTCAGAACGCCTATTGCGGCACCGGATCGTTGGGTGACCCCGCCGAACGTTACGACGAGTTCTCTTTGCAATTCGACACGAGTGGCGGTCAGGTAAGCGTCGAAGTGATCGCCGACTCGGTCTCGCAGATCGACGAACTCCCCGCCGGCGTCACGCTGGTCGGGCGGGCCGCGTCTGCCGTGGACTTCAACGTTGAGAGCGACGCTGCGTCAGTTGACGAAGAACGCGACCGTGACGACGTGCCATCATCAGCTCGCGGAGAGCGCGCTCCCCGGTCTGATGGCTGACACGCAGGCGCCTGCCTGCGTGACCGGGTCGTCTTAGGCTTCGGTCGGGGCTACTCCAACTGAAGCGCAGGCCCAAACTCAAGCCGCAGGCCCAAACTCAAGCGTTAGGCGTAGTACGGCGTTTCACCGGCGTTGTGGTCTGTTGTGTCGATCACTTCGGTGACCTCAGGAATCATCTCGCTGATCATCACGGTGATGCCTTCGCGCAGGGTTGCAGCGCTCATGGCGCAACCCTGACAACCGCCGCCCATGGTGACATAGACCTCGGTGCCGTCGACCCGGTCGAGCCCTGCCCAGCCGCCGTGCGCGGCGAGCGATGGGTTGATCTGCTGGGTCAGGAGCTGCTGGACCTTTTCTTCGATCGTTCCGCTGAGCTCGATTGACTCGGTGTCGCCCAAGGGGTTGGGGCGATTCGGGTTGCGAATGACAAGCCCGCCTTGCATTGGGTTGCTCGGCAGATCCAGTGTGGCTCCGCGTAGCTTGTCAACGCTCGTCAGCGGCACCATGATCGTCAGCTCGCCGACCGAGTACACAATGTCGGCGTCGGTCGCTTCGGCCACCGGCTCGAACGCCAGGTCGTATGCGTAGTCAACGCCCTCAACACCGGTTACCTCGACACGAAGCCCGAGCGCGGGCCCTTCGTCTTCGGCCGCCCGTACATCCATGACTTTGAAAAGCGCTTCTTCGCTGATGTCGAGAACGATCTCATCGGTGGTGACGTCACTCATGGATTGCAGGCTATGGGTCGCACCCCAAAGTTCGACCTTCTCAAGCGCAGTGTGTCGGAATCAACTGTCTTCGAGCTCGACCGACAGCTCGATCCAGCGTTCTTCGATCTCATCAAGATGCTTCTGGGCGCGCTGAAGCTCGGTGCCAACGTCTGCCAGTTTTTGATGGTCTGTGAGAGTTTCAATGTCGGCTTGAAGCGCCTCGACCTTGTTGGTTGCTTTAGCCAGCGCCTTGTCCGCCTGTTTCAGGTCGTGTCGAATCGTCGACTTTGAACGTGTCGGATTTGAAGTAACCTGTGGCTCACCTGTTCGCTCGGGCGGCGAAGTCGCTGAGGTTTCAGTCGATTTTCGCACGGCATGGCCACGTCGCCGTTGCGACCGCCGTTCTTCGACCCACACGGCGAAGCCGCCTGGACGGCGCTCGGCCCGGAGTGACTCGTCGATGACGACGACATCGGTCACCACCCGTTCCAGGAACGCCCGGTCGTGACTCACGACGACCAGAGCGCCGGGCCAGTCGTCGAGGAAATCTTCGAGAGCGCGCAAGGTGTCGAGATCGAGGTCGTTGGTTGGCTCATCGAGTAACAAGACGTTCGGGTTCTGAGCGAGTGCCATCACCAGCTGTAAACGGCGACGCTCACCGCCAGAAAGATCGCCAATAGGCGAATACTGGGTGGCAGCGTCAAACCAGAATCGTTCAAGCAGCGCCTTGTCGCGCCAATCGGGCTCGCGGCGCCCTCCGGTAAAGGCATCGATAACCCGCTGTTTCGAGTCGAGACCGGCCCCCATCTGGTCGAAGTACGCGAGTTGCACCGTTGAACCAATCGTCACCCGGCCCTCTGACGGTTCGCGTCGCCGAGCGATGATGTCGAGCAGCGTCGACTTGCCGGTGCCGTTCGGCCCGACAATCCCGAGGCGTTCGTTGGGGTCGAGGAGCGCGGTCATTTCTCGGAACAGAACCCGATCGCCGATCGAGGCGCTCACGTTCTCGAGTTCGATCACCTGCGTACCGAGTCGCGGCGTTTGGCTATGCAGGTTTAGGCCGCCATCGCGAATGTCGTTTGATCTGGTGCTGACCTGCACGGCTTCGGCTCGAGCGATGTGTGCCTTTGGCTTACGGGTGCGCGCCGGTGCGCCGCGCTTGAGCCATTCAGCTTCTCGCCGAGCGAGATTGCTTCGAACCGTCTCGGCTTGCTCATCGGCCGCGACACGGCTCTCTCGCGCTTGCAGATAGCCGCGGTAGCCGGTCTCGTGGCTGTGAAGCGCACCCTTATCGACTTCAAGCATGCGTGTCGTCACTGCATCGAGCAGGTGTCGATCGTGCGAAACAAGAAGTAGACCGCCGTTGAATTTGCCAAGCCGTTCCTCGAGCCAGTCGATGGCGTCGATGTCTAGATGGTTGGTGGGTTCGTCGAGAATCAGCAGGTCGCATGGCGCGACCAAGGCCCGAGCGAGCGCCACCCTGCGCTGCTCGCCGCCCGACATAGTCAGCACATTGTCGTTGACCCGGTCGCCGAGGCCGAGGCGGTCGAGCACGGCTTCGGCTTCCCAAGAGTCACCGACGGCAACGAGAGCTGTTACGTCGTCAAATACCGGTTGTTGAGCCAACGCAGACATACGCACGCCGCCTTCGCTGCGCACGACTCCAGAGTCGGGTGTGATCTGACCGGTCAACAGGCCGAGAAGCGTGCTCTTTCCTGCTCCGTTGTGACCGACTACTCCAATGCGGTCCCCCGATTGGACGGTAAACGACGCGTTATCGATCACAATCCCGCCGTGATGGCTGAGGGAAATTCCCTGGGCGTCAACAAGAATCACGGGCGGGTGCCACCTCTGAGGGAAGTCATCCTCGGTAGTGTTGCCTAATGATCCCGGAGTCCCACGATGCAGCCGCTGACCACATCGAATTTTTCTGGCGTCCCGGGTGCGGATTCTGCGCCGGGTTGGAGCGCTCGTTGACGTCGGCAGCGGTGCCCTTTGCGAAGTTCAACATCTGGGAAAACACCGATCATGCAGCGTTTGTGCGCTCGGTCGCCAACGGCAATGAAGTCGTTCCGACCCTGCGAATAGGTGAGACGGCGCTGGTCAACCCGAGCCTCGATGAGGTATTGACGGCTATGCGCGACCAGGTTCCGCATCTCGTTCCTGGCGACGCCTGAGCCTGAACATTTTCTCTGATGTTGGTGCACGCCTTGTGAGCTCAGCTGACACCGCGCACATCGAGGGCGCACTCATAGAGGGCGCTCACATCGATGCGAAAACGCAAAGAGCGTCTACTCCGCGCCGTCTTATCGACCGTCACCGATGGTTGCTCGCGCTCATTTTGCTGCTCGCGTTTGCGCTTCGTGCCTGGAACCTCGACTGGGATCGAGGCACCCATCTGCACCCCGACGAGCGATTCTGGAGCGATGTCGCTGCCAACGTGCAGAACCCAGATCAGTGGACCGCCAGCGAGGTACTCGATCCTGAGCGGTCGCCGCTGAATCCTCGGGTGTACAAAGACAACTACGTCTACGGCACCCTGCCGCTGTGGGCGTCTGAGGCCGCGGCAGCGGTTCTGATGACTGATTTCATGGCGCCGGTGACCAGCGGACTAGACGCCATTGGTATCAATCTGCTTCACGACCGTGACGGCCCGGTGGGGGAGCGACTGCGGTTCAACACGGGCTACGACGTGACGATCGTCGGACGACTGATGAGTGCGCTTGTCGACACGGCGACTGTGTTGGTTGTGTTCGCTCTCGGGGCGGCTCTCATGGGCCGTCGAGCTGGGTTGTTGGCGGCGCTGTTGCAGGCCCTGACCGTTCTGCACATTCAGTACTCCCACTTTCTCGGAAGCGAACCGTGGGTGGCCTTTTTCGTTGCGAGCGCCGTTCTCGGGTCGGTCAGGCTCGCGCGCGGCCAGGGCGGTTGGCCGACCAGGCTGTTAACCGCGCTTGCGCTGGGCTGCGCCATTGGTTCGAAACTCAACGGCGTCGCGGCGTTTGCGGCCCCTATGGTCGCAGCCCTCGTTGTCGCTTGGCCTCACCTCGATTCGTTGCGGCAACGATCCGAGATTCGATCGGGCTTCCGGTCTTTGTTCCGAAGCGTTGAACCCTGGATCGTGATGGCGTTGGCTTCGGTGGTCGCCTATCGCGTCGTGCAGCCGTATGACTTTCAGGCGGGGTTGTCGCTCATCTTTAACGCTGAGTTCGAAAAGGACATCGCGTACCTGTCAGACGTCAACCAAGGCGGCAACTGGCCGTGGGTTCAGCCGCTCGTCGGCAAGACACCGTTGTGGCACCCACTCAAGCAGCTATTTCTCTGGGGCATGGGACCTGGTTTGGCGCTCGCTGCTCTGGCCGGTTGTGTGCGTGCCGCCATGCGAATTCGCCGAGGTGAGCACTATTGGGCGATTCCGCTCGCGGTTGTCGCCGCGTATCTGGTCCTGGTCACATTTCAGTTCTACGCCATCGTGCGATACCTGCAACCGGCGTATCCGGTGCTTGCTGCCCTGGCTGGCTGCGGACTCGTAGCTCTTTGGCGTAGCGCAACCGCTGAGCAGCTGCGTCCTGAACTCGCTCGCCTCATTCGTGGTCTGGTCGTGCTCTCGGTCGGCGCAACGGTGTTCTGGGGGTTGGCGTTCGCGAACGGCGTGTATGGCAATGACAACGCTCGCATGGCCGCCGGCGACTGGATGCTCGACAACCTGCCGCCAACCGCCGCGGTCACGGTTCAAGAATGGGATGACGGCTTGCCGTGGGGTCAGCCTTCTGAGTTCGAATACATCGTGCTGCGGCCATTCTCGTTTGTTGGCGACACTACCGAGGGCATCACGAACCTAATCGACGGTCTCGATGCGACTGACTACGTGATCGAGTCGAGCAACAAGTTTTATGATGCTCTGCCGCTGACACCGGCCCGCTTCCCTCAGATCACGACCTACTACGAGCGTTTGTTCGACGGATCCCTCGGCTTCGAGTTGTTGGCGACGTTTCAGAATCAGCCATCGTTACTCGGGCTGACAATCGACGATTCGCGCGCCGAGGAAGCCTTCACCGTCTATGACCACCCGACCGTGTACATCTGGCGCAAGACCAGTCAGTTCAGCCGCGACCGCGCGACCCAACTGCTCAACCCGGATCGGGCTCGTACCGCGATAAACGCGGTACCCAAAGACGCCTATGCCAACGCGGCGATGTTGCGGCCCGCCAGCTACGAGGCGCAGCAATCTGGCGATGGTTTTGATGCGGTGCACCACAACGAATCGAGCGGTCTTGGTGCTGCGGTGTCGTGGTACGCGATCTTACAAATCGCTGCGTTCGCGTCGATTCCGGTGGTCGCCAAGCTGGCAGGCCGTTCTGCGGGCGTGGCTTATGGCTATAGCAAAGTCATTGGCCTGCTTGCCTTCGCCATGCCTGTTTGGCTAATCGTCTCATTTGGCTTGGCCACCTTTTCAACAAGGTTGATCGGGTTCGTTCTACTGGTTCTGGTCTGCGGTGGTGTCGTAATGGCCCGTCGCAACGCCAAGGAACTCGTTGCTGTATGGCACGCTCATCGCCGAATCATGTGGCAAGCGGAATTGATCTTCACGCTGGCATTCCTTGCCGTTCTGGCGCTCCGTGCGCTGAATCCTGACTCGTGGCACCCATGGCAAGGCGGCGAAAAGCCCATGGAGCTCGCGTACTTGACTGCGGTTACTGGCTCGACGACATTGCCACCGTATGACCCTTGGTTCGCCGGTGGTGCGTTGAATTACTACTACGGCGGCTGGTTCATGCTGGCGGTGCCCGCCAAACTCCTCGGTCTATTGCCGGCGGTGACCTTCAATCTCGGCGTTGCTACCTACGCAGCCCTCGCCGTTGTCACGGTATTTGCCACTGCGGCCGTGCTGGCTGATCTAGCCCATCGCCAAACCGGAAGACGCTTGTCTCCGGCGCGGGCGGGGTTGTTGACCGCGGTGCTGTTTGCTGTTGTAGGAAACCTCGACGCGTTTCGCCAAGCGATACGACGTCTGCGCGAAGACCTGCCGCTCGTTGATTTCGACTGGTGGGACCCGAGCCGGGTGAACAAGAACAGCGCGGGGTTCGAGGTCACCGAATTCCCAAGCTTCACGATTCTGTTCGCGGACCTGCATCCCCATTTCATGAACATGACGTTCTTTGGGCTCATGCTCGGGCTGGCGGTGTTTGTAGTCGAGCGTTCGAGGCGTTCGCAGCCAGTCATCGTGCTCGTCGCTGCTATGGGAGCATTGACAGCTGTGGTGCGCATGGTGCACACCTGGGATCTTCCCGCCGTCGGCGCCATCGGCGGCGCCAGCATCATCATCGGGGCGATCATCGGCACAGGGCCACGCTGGTGGAGGGTTCGAGACGCTTTCATCCGTCTTGTGGCATTCGGCGTCGCCCATCTCGTGGTGTCAGCGCCTTACCGTTCGAACAATCAGGCCACCGATACGGGTGTGCACCGGGCCGAGTCGCAGACCAACCTCGACGACTGGATTGCCCACTGGGGCGTGTTCCTGTTTGTGGGCGCGGCGTATCTTGTGGTTCGGCTCACACAACTTTTCGCCGCTCGAACTATGACGTCGATCGTGGCGGCCCCCGCAATACTTTGCGGGTTCGTAGGAATACACCTGCTCGTCGGTTCGGTGGCCGCATGGGCCTTCGTTGGCCTCAGCCTCGCCGCTTCAGTGTTGCTGTTCGAGATCGGCAGGCAACAGGTGTCAACGGCGCACACGATTGTGGCAGCGTGTTGGCTCCTTGGGTTTGCTGTATTGGTTGCCGTTGAAATCTTTACCTTCAACGCTGATATCGCTCGTCTGAACACGGTGTTTAAGTTCTGGTTGCAGGTCTGGCACCTGTTTGCCGTAGCAACGGCATTTTCGGCGATGTGGCTGCTGTCTGAAGTGGTCCAGCATCGCACAAGCACACCAGTTCGCGACCGCGTCGGATCTGCGCTGACCATCGATTGGGCGCTTGTGCGTCCTCGCCTGCAGCAAGGGTTCCGTGTTGGTTTCTCGTTGTTGTTGGTCGCAGCGATGGCGTATCCGGTGCTTGCAGTGCTTCCTCGGCAAGCCGCACGGGTTGATTCGACCCTGGGCCCTTCGCTTGACGGAACCATCTGGCTTAAGCCAGGAGTAGTCGAGGTCGGGGTGCGAGATCTTCGTGACAACGAACACCGGGTTGACCCATCTGAAGACCTGGCGCTCATTGAGTGGTTGCGCCGGGTTGAGGGGCGCCCCACGATCGTCGAAGGTGTCGGCCCGCTTTATCAGTGGTGGTCACGCATGAGCATCAATACTGGGCTCCCAGCTGTTGTTGGCTGGCAGTGGCACCAGGAACAACAACGTGGGATCTTTAGCGGCAAGGTAGGTGAGCGCATTCGCGACGTCGATGCGCTGTATCAAACGACCGACCCAGCCGAAGTCACAAGGTTCCTACGAACCTACGACGTTGAGTTTGTCGTCGTTGGAACCTTGGAACGGGCGTCGGCTAATCCGGCCACCCTTGAGTTGTTTCGAACCCATCCGGCGCTGGTCGAAGTGTTCAGCGGCGAGCGGGGGTTGGCGATTTATGGGGTTGCGAACGAATCGCTGGCACAGGCGAGCGGCGCCATTGCATCGATTGGCCCTGGGTAGCTCGTCAACTCAATCCAGGCGTAACGCCCGCTGACCATGAACCACTGATCAACGGACCCGCACCCGTCGCGACCATCGTCTGGCTCGACATAGGCGTTGGGGTCGATCGCATCGGGAACGCGATCGGAATCTGCGCCAGCAAAACCGATCCACCGCGACGCTGCGTCGTTGATGCCATCGCCGAGACGCTCAGCCTTGTCGAGCTGAGAAAAGTCTTGATCGAGTTCTTCAACTTCGGTAATTCCAGCGAAGTTCGGGTTGGGATCTTGTTCCCACAACGATCGGTCGCGAACCCAGCTGACCCAGTCGATCACGCTGGCGTCGGTGTATGTCGGAACCCACCACGACCGCATCGCATACAACGTGGCGAAATAGTCATCGAACTCTGACGGCTCAATCGTGCCGTAGTCGGCGATGATGATGTCGACGCTGCCGTCGCGCGGCGGTCCTTCGTCGCCATACCAGACGATGTTTGGATTCTCCCGGAAGTACCAGCTGTACGGCCATGCGTTTGATGTCGGCACCGCAATACGCACCGATTCGCCGGTGCTCTGCCGGGCGATGCGATCGATATTTTCGATGCGTTCGAGCGCGGCCACCAGGTGCGGCGTGGCCTGGCCCGCTTGGCTGAGGATCTCACGCCCATCGGCGCCGTTGGAGAAGCTCGACCGTACCGATGTGCCGGTGGTGGCTAGGAGGCCGAACAACAGCGCTACCGCGACGGCTGGCATGAGAGCCCTGTGGCGGTTCTCCCACAACACGTTGACGCCGAGACCAGCGACGACCAGCAACGGTAGAAGCGGATGGGCGATGAGCCAGGGCATGCGTTCGCCGGCGTAGCTGTACAGAATCAGACTGCCGATTGTGAACCAGACGAAGACACCGGTCGTTACTGTTGGACGGCGAAGCGCCCGCCAACCGCCGACGAATGCCAAGCCGACAAACAGCCACTCGTACGCGGGCAATGCGTACAGGTAGTAGTACCAGGGCTGGCCGCCACGGTTGACCTCTTGTTGGCTATCCCAGTAGTTGATGGCGCTGGTGAATCCGGTTGCCCAGTCACCGCGCCGCTCGAAGAAGACCGTGAAGCACACCACCCACGTAACGGCAAACACCACGAGTGCGATGCCCCATCCGATCCAGCCGATTGCACCAATCGAGCGGAGCGTCGACGGCCACTGGAAATCAGGGTTCGTGACCTGGGGGCGAAACGCCACTAGTGACGCAATGGCCAGGCAACAGACCAACACGAGGATTACCAACGCGCCAGGGGTGAGCACGCTCAAATATTCACCGATCATGATCAGTAAGCCTGCACCGAGCAGGGCACCGCCAAAAGCGGGGATGATTGGCGACGACATCGCTGAATCGTTAGCAGCGACCAGAGACGAAGGGTCTCGCTGGTAGCCGAAGGTTGCCCAAACCACACACAGCCCGCAGAGTGCGATGAGCGCGCCGAGAGCGACGTAACCAAGGCTCCAATCGAGCGAACCGTCTTCAAGCACCGGTCGGGTACCGAAGTCTCGCCTGCTCATTGCGAGGCCAGCAGCAGCCATGGCGACGAGCGCAATCACCGATGCGCCAATGTTTAGCTGGCTCCAGTGCAGGCGAGCCACCCTCAACCGGGGTAGCGCAACAACGAACACGAACGCCGCGAGTACCGCAAAGTAGAGGGCGATTGCGGCAAAGAGCTCATCGCCGAGGTTGCCTGAGACCGCAACAGCAATAAGTCCGACGCTTGCGAGACCCATGGCCGAGGCAAAGAAACCGGCGTGCAGGCGCTCAGGTTCATCGGAGCGGCCGTCGAAGTAGCGCTGTTGGGCATCGAACTGTGCGGCCAACACAATCACCGCATAGACCGCGATAAGTAACCCAAAGAGGTAGGTCGATTCCTTGATTGCGAAGCTGGCGGCGAGTGAGAACATCAGTCCGGCAGCGACGGAGATTCGAGGACGTTTCAGGTAGGCAAGGCCAAGTACCAGACCAAGCATGGCCAGAAACACCATCTGGGCATCTTCTCGGGCAAACCGACTGTAGTAGAGCATCGTGGGGCTGACACAGAGCGCCGTCGATGCTGCGATGGTTCCGAGACGGCCTAGTTCATGGCGAAGAAACCACGGAAGCCCAACAACTGCGGTGCCACACAAGGCCGAAAACAGGCGCGCCGTGGCTTCGCTCTCGCCGAACAGTTCGTACAGCCCTGCGGTGACGTAGAACCGCAAAGGACCGTGATACACGGGGTCGTAACCGTCGTAGGTTCCAACCCGGAATCGCCAACTCCACCATGCATCGAGGCTTTCGTCGTGGTGCATCGCTCGTTCGCCGAGCTCCCAAAGCCGCAGAGCGAGAGCGATGATGACGAGTCCCCAGATAATCGCGCCGAGTCGGGGCACGGGCACCCGTGCGAGCCAGGCTCGAACGTCGGGGGCGTTGTCAGATTTTGAAGACGGTCCAGCCGGCGTGGCGATAGACGACATCTGCTTCCTCTTCCCAGAATGCAATATTCGGATCCCAGCTTGGAGTCCGTTCGGTCGGCCCCATCACGAGATAGTCGACTTCGTAGGTCTTGAGCAGCGCTTCGTATCCGGGCGCTGCGTCGAAAATTTGGCGACTGTGTTCTTTACGAAGCGACCAGTCGGGGATACCGAGGTCATAGACCCAGCCGTCGAAACCAACGACGACATCACGTCCTGAAAGGGCAGGCACGGGGTGGAGATGCCCGGATGTGTCTCCGGGGTCCCAGCCCGTTTCGATGACGAATACCGAGTCTTTGTCGGTTGTGCGAGCCCATTCGCCGACGGCCACTGCGGCGCCGTCCATCGCCAACGCCGGATACGGAGACGTCTCGCGGTCGTTGGTTGCGTAGACGTCGAGCATGCCCGATGCGGTCATCGACAGCAGCGCCGGAATCGCCAACAGAACCGTTGGCGGCACGCGGCGCACGATGTGCACGATCAAAGCCGCCACGGGAAGAGCGCCGATCAGAAGTATCAACACGAAATAGTGGGTGTTGTTGCCGTTCCAAGGGTGCGGCTTTACGAGGTTCGGCCCGATGAAGAACAGCCAGACGGGCATGAGCCCCCATGCGATTCGAGTATCGAGCACGCCACGCGCTGCCTGAGCAATGGCCAGAAGCGGGACAAAGATTCCAATGTTTCGGGCCCAAAAAACGATCCAGTCCCAGATCAGCGTGCCGGTGCCCCGATCTGACGGAATGCCCCCTGGATACAAGATGTGACCGACCCAGTCATAGGGCACTTCGAGGGTGCTCGATGGCGGTTGCAAAAAGATCACGACGGGAGCGGCGAGCACGAGCGCAGGCACCAGGGTGTAGAGCCACCGGGTATTGAATTTGGTCAATGCGAACCACCCAAGCACAAAGACAAGCGGTGCACCAAAGGCAAAGAGATTGAAGAACGGGGTTAGCCCGAGTAAGACGCCGCAGAACATGAATGAGCGCGTCATGGTGCGGTTTTCGTCGCTCGATTTGGTCCACGCGGTGTACAGCCACCCAAGCAGCAGCAACACGATGGGGAAACCAATCATGGTTGGGCGCTGCGGAAAGAAGTGCCCAACAATTGGATTCTCGAGCAAGAAGCTTCCCTCGTTAGGGCCGGGAAGCCGTGTGTAGGTCCTGGGAAGGCTGTCGAAGACGTCAAACCCGAGTTCGTCGAAGTCTTTGCGGAACTCGAGCCATCCCCAGCCGCCAAAGAAGAGAAATAGGAACGTGCCGAGCAGCGCGGTTGCTTGCCGTTGGAACACCCTCATGCCCACGCTGTACATGACGCCGGGAAATGCAAACAGGGTGAATGCTCCAGACAGCTGCAACGAGCCCGGCAGAGAGGCGCCACCAGGTATGAGAAGAGCGGCGAAGTAGTTGATGCCGGTGTGGTAACCGATGTTGTTACCGGTGGCGGTTGGCAGGTTGAGCGCGGTGTTGTCGGCGAAGGCGAACGACGCGGTGTAGGTCAGGTGGGCTTGCCAGTCGGTCCAACTCGCCAGGTGACCAGATGAAATGCCGCCGTCAGGGTTGTACTGGTAGGCGTACCAAAACAGGCGGCCAATGATGATCCAGAACGGAACCAGTAATGCGAACAACAGCACTGGGTTTTCGCCGCTGCGCAACGGTTTTGCCAACCGCTGGCGCAGGTCGTGCGTTTCTTCGGCCCAGAGGTGAAGTCCGCGCTTCCAACCAGTTGCCGACATGGCCAACGTGAGCACGCCAGCAATAGCGACAGCAGTGCCGTTGAAGCTGAACAGGCGGGTGCTGAGCAGCCCCATCAGCGTGAACGCCACGATGCCGATGACCCAGCCGCTGAAAAAGCGTTCTTCGGCCCGCATCTGCAGGTCGCTGTGCATGGTGAGGCCGATGCCGGAAACGATGCAGGTGCAGAAAATGAGCACGACGGCCACGGTCACCGCCTGATCTTAGCCAGCTCAGCATGGGCTGCGGAACGCGGCCGTAGGCGGGGGACCTAGGCGCCAACGCATGGGGACCTGGGCGCCAACGCAGGGGGACCTAAGCGCCAACGCATGGGGACCTAGACGCGAACGAATCGGCCACAGATCGGCCACGGTTGAGCGCCGCGTCGCGAGTGCAACACTCGGGCGCGTGCGTCTTGTTCAGCTGGCGGAGCCAACGCCGGGTTGCCGGAACCCCCGACCGTTCCCCATGTTTCCCAGGTGAACTGGTACGCGCCATAGAACGTGTTGCCAGTATCTGCGCCATAGGTCTCGGTTGACTCACAGAACCGCAGCTTCTGCCACTGTTCTCGGCTTGCTTCGCGAAACCGACCAGTGCGGTATTCATCGTCGGCGATGGCGTTGATCTCGGCGATGCTCACCGTCCATACTGCTGGTGGGCGCAGTTCCTCGGCTCGACGTAGGTCACGGTTAATGCGCGCAACTCGAGTCTTCGCCGTATCGATTCTGTCGCTTAGTGCTTGAACCGTCTCATCGGCGGCGCCTAGCAGGATCTCATAGTCGCCGGCCGCATCGAGTAGCCGCAGCGTTTGCTGGCGCAACAAGGCATTGCGATAGGTCAAGTCGCTCGCCGATTCTGCATCGAGCACGCTCAGACGAGAGACCGGTGGACCGAGACCGATGTATGCGTTGACCGCCATACCGCGAGCTTCGGCCCGAGCTGAACTCAACACGTCGGCCCGAGCGACACCGTTCATCGAAAGGAAATCTCGATTTACCAACAGCGCGTCGAGTTCGGCGAGTGCAGTGGCGAGTTCGCCGTTGAGACCGTCGATACGACTGTCAATCGTGGCCAGATTGCGTTGTGCGAGCCCTAGGTCAAAGAGCGCCGGGTCATCGGGCGACGGTTCGAGCTGGGCGAAGGCGGTCGTGGCCATGAGTCCGAGGCACGCGCACACTGCTACCGCAGCCACAAGACGGGGCGCAATGCGCGATGTCGACAGCGCTCTCGCTCGTGCAGCCCTCATCAGGCGAGTATTACAGCGAAGCGGTTCCAACAGCATCCTCGTCGCACACTGCCGCCGAATCGAGCTGCCGCAACGGGAGCTAGCGTGACGGTCTGTGTCTGTGTCAGAAGTCCCCTTGACCGCTGCGGTTCGCGGCCCCAGCTCATCGCCGCTCGCACCGATCGATGCCTTATTGGTTGTCAGCTTCGGCGGGCCGGAAGCGCCCGAGCATGTAGTGCCGTTCCTGCAACAGGTGACGCGCGGGCGCGACATTCCTGAGGAACGACTTCGCCTGGTAGGCCAACACTATTTCGACCGCGGGGGAGTGAGCCCGATTAATGACCACTGCCGGTCGCTCATCGCAGCGCTTGCACCGGCGCTGGCAGATAGCGGTGTCGAGCTTCCGATCTACTGGGGTAACCGAAACTGGGACCCCTGGCTGGTCGATGCTGTATCGAAGATGCGTGACGACGGAATCACCAATGCCCTTGCGTTTGTGACTTCGGCATACAGCTCATACAGCTCGTGTCGCCAGTACCGCGAGAACATTGCTGCTGCGCAGGCGACGGTGGGCGATGGTGCGCCACAGATCGAGAAACTGCGGGTGTTTTACAATCACCCGGGGTTCGTCGTGCCCATCGCCGACGCGGTTGCAGCCTCGCTGGCAACTGTTTACAACACGCATGCGAATCCACATGTTTTGTTTACCGCGCACAGCATTCCAACATCGATGGCCGATACATCGGCGTATGAACAACAGCTTTGCAACGTCATGGATTTGGTCGCTGAACTCGTTCCGAACATGCCACCTCATCAACTTGTGTGGCAGAGCCGGTCTGGCCCACCCCATATGCCTTGGCTAGAACCTGATGTTTGTGATGCGATTGATTCGTTGTCGAATCACGACAGCGTGGTCATCGCTCCGATTGGCTTCATCTCCGATCACATGGAAGTCATCCAAGACCTCGACACCGACGCCCGTCGTGCGGCCGATCGCCGAGGCTTCGGGTTCGTCCGCGCCAGCACGGTGGGGACCGACCCGCGATTCATCTCAGCAATTGTTGAACTCGTGCACGAACGGATTAGTTCGATCAAGCCTCGTGCCCTGGGCAACCGTGGGCTCGACCCTACGCAATGTGGCGGAGCGTGTTGTCCGGCACCTACTCGCGCTCGACCCGCCGCGCAGTAGCATCGTCACATGGTGGGACCGCTCGTAGACACCTTCGGTCGCACGCACCGCGACCTTCGAATCTCGATAACTGACAGGTGCAATTTTCGCTGCACCTATTGCATGCCCGAAGAAGGTCTTGAGTGGCTCGACCGGTCCGAGCTTTTGAGTTTTGAAGAGATCACACAACTCGCCCGGGTCATGGTGACTCATTTTGGCATCGACAGCATTCGCCTCACCGGCGGGGAGCCCCTCGTCCGAGCAAACGTGACCGAGCTAGTCGCGATGCTCGCGGAACTTGGCACCGACATGGCCATCACCACAAACGGCTCGACCCTTCGCCGACACGCAAAGCCGCTGATCGATGCAGGTATGAAACGGATCAACATTTCGCTTGATTCGTTGCAGCGAGACCGTTTCCTCGAACTGACCCGTCGTGACGAACTCGATACTGTTCTCGACGGCATCGATGCCGCCGTCGAAGCCGGATTCAGTCCGGTGAAGATCAACGCGGTCGTCATGCGCGGTGTGAACGACGACGAACTGGTCGATTTCGCCCGTTTCGGGCGCGAACGTGGTGTCAGGGTGCGGTTCATCGAGTGGATGCCGCTCGACGCTGATGAAGGCTGGAGCAACGATCGTGTTGTAAGCCAGCAAGAGATCATTGACGTGATTTCAGCTGAGTTCCCGCTCGAACCCGTTCAGCGAGGGTCAGAACCAGCGCAACGGTTCAGATATCTCGACGGCCAGGGCGAGGTTGGCGTCATCGCTAGCGTGACCCAGGCGTTCTGCGGCGACTGCGACCGGGTGCGTCTGACGGCCGAAGGGCAGTTCCGCAACTGTCTATTCGCCGTTGACGAGTTCGATCTCAGGTCATTGCTGCGATCCGGCGCTGGTGACGAGGCGATCGCCCAGGAAATTCAGCGGGCGGTAACCGCGAAATGGGCGGGTCATCAGATCGGCAAAGTGAATTTCATTAGGCCGCATCGCTCGATGAGCCAAATCGGCGGTTGACGTGAGCGACCACGGCTTCACGCACCTCGACGCGCAAGGTCGAGCTCGTATGGTTGATGTCACCCCTAAGGAGTCCACTCATCGTCGCGCAGTGGCTACGGCGCGGGTGACGATGCAGCCTGAAACGGCCGCGTTGATCTCGGCCGGCGAGGTCGCTAAAGGCGACGTGTTAGCTGTGGCCCGAATCGCTGGTATTCAGGGAGCGAAACGCACCAGCGACCTGATACCTCTTTGCCATCCGATACTGATCGGCTCGGCGGTCGTCAACTTCGACGTCGGCGAGGCTCATATCGACATCGAGGCGATAGTCGAAACGCATGGTCCAACCGGCGTCGAGATGGAGGCGCTTAGCGCCTGCGCTACCGCGGCCCTGACCATCTACGACATGTGCAAGGCGCGCGACAGGGGCATGCAGGTCACCAATCTTGGACTGGCGTTCAAGTCGGGTGGTCGCTCTGGGCAATGGCGTCGAGATGGCAGCTGACAAGTGGCGGCTTCGTCATGTGCTGGTGATCGGCCACACCGAGCCGCCCGACGTTGTGGTAGCCACAATCGCGTAGTAGAAAACCTGTTGCTGTAACTGTTTCGCAACAAACGAATCAACGCACCCAGCAGACGCACTGTGTAAAACCGACCGATATCCGCCAAATCACCTTGCTCACCTGCAACAGTGTCCACTACAGGAAGCCGAACAGATCTTGACTTACGTGGTTCTCGTACTACTGATATTGCTTTGGACGGCGGTTCTTCTTCCGCCGTACCTCAAGGATCGCCGCAATTCGCGTTCGTTCCGCGCCGTTCAGCAGAACACAATCACCGCCGCACCTACGAGCGCTCAGCGATTCCTGCCGCTTGAATCAGCGCACTCCAACGTCGTACACCTGCATCCACCTGCAGCAAGCCCTCTGGTTGATGCCACCATCGCTTCGCCATTGCAGGCACCCACATTTGTTGGCCCCGAACAACAGGTCGCGGGGTCAGCGTCAGCGAACCGTTTCGCTAATCCGAGCACTACGAGCCAAGCTCGCGAGCGGCGCCGCCAGGTGCTTATTGGCTTGACCGGCTTGGCTTTTGCCACCTTGATTCTCGCTCTGGCCGTGGGCGGGGCCATGACCCCGATCCACATCGCAATCGACGCACTGATGGTCGGCTACGTGATCCTGCTGGTTCGCCATCGACAAATGGCAACCGAACAGGCCAGTCGCCTGGAGCCAATACGGCCAGCGGTTTCACAGGTTGCGCCGACGACGGTCCAAATGGCCCCCTCGTATTTGTTGCGATCCGGCACCGGATCGTGACCTGATCCCGGATCACCGGGACAGACTGCTACAACAGGGCCGGTGAAAGCCGAAGCGACCCGTCAACTTCGATGCGCAGGCGGTGTGGCACTGATCTTGGCCATGGTTGCTGTTTCCTGCGCTTCTGGGCCAGTGGTGATCACCGAGCTTCCGGCCACGGCCAGGCAGGGTGACGACCGCGAGCTGAGCTCGTCTGAAATGGTCGAAACCCCAAGCGCGGTTGAGGAACCTGCAGAATCCGAAGCAGCTGCGGTTCCAACGCCACAACCAGACGTGCAGTTGCAGACGCCGGTCGATGACGCTTTTGATTCTCCGCAAGAGTGGGACGAACCGTTTCTGATCGATCCTGATGTGGTGCAGGGTGAGTTCGCGAATGGCGTCAGGTATCTCGTGAAGCGCAACACTTCGCCCGGTGGCCAAGCACAGCTGCGGCTGGTCTTTGACGTTGGTTCAGTGGTTGAGGGTGACGACCAGCTTGGGGGAGCTCACTATCTCGAACACATGATGTTCAACGGTACGGAACGTTTCCCCGGCAATGAGCTTGTCCAGGTGCTCGAGTCGTTCGGATCGGCATTCGGCGCAGATATCAACGCCTACACAACCTATGAAGAGACGGTGTACAGCCTTGAGGTTCCGAGCAGCCCTGAGTCAGTTGAGCTGGGGCTTGAGATCTTTGAACAGTGGGCAACCGCTGCCACGCTTGCATCGTCAGCGGTCGACGAGGAACGCGGCGTGGTGTTGGCGGAAGTCCAAGCACGCACAGAAAACGTCGGTGGTCGCCTTGGAGAATTGACACGCGGCGTACTGCTCGAAGGCACCGAATATCAAAATCGCCTGCCGATCGGGAGTGAATCGTCGGTTACCGCGCTGACGGCAGACTCACTGCGCAGTCTGTACCAGGACTGGTACCGGCCAGATCGCATGACGGTGGTTGTCGTTGGCGATATCGACGTAACCGAGGTCGAATCCCAGATCGAACAGATCTTTGCTGACATCGCGAAACGCGACGGTGAGCAACCACCCGCTGTTGGTGCACCGACGGACCTCGCTGCTCCGGTGTTTGATGTTTGGGACGATCCGGAGCTGCTCAAAACCGAGATCCAGGTCGGGTGGCGCGTCGACAACGCAGCTCCCGGAACGCCCAACGAGTTGCGCGAGCGTTTCGTTCGCTCACTCGGAGTCGGCATGGTCAATAGCCGTCTCGGTGAAGACACGCTGCGGGGTGAGGGCCCGTTTCCATCGGCCGGAGCGGGCACGAGCCTGCTAGCTGCAAACCTAGGGTACCTGTGGTTGAACGGCGAGGTTACGCCGGCCGACGCAGAGATTGGTCTAGCCGCTCTGGCTACTCAACTCGAACAGTTACGGCAGTATCGACCTGGCCAAGCGGAGTTCGAGCGGATTGTTGGGTCGCTCCGATCGCAGATCGACCAAGAGCTCGCCGAGTCCGACTCGGTGCAAGACGGCGCTGTTGCTCAGACGTTGGTCGAATATGCGCTTCGAGGAGTGCGACCCACTCCTGCTGAGGACCGGCATCGTCTAGCGACACAAGTGTTGGATTCAATCCGGCCAGTCGACCTTCAAGGTTTCGCAGACGAACTGCTAAATAGCAACCCCTATGTGCTGCTGCTTGCTCCGACCGCGCAGGTTGCCGACTTGGCAAGCGCACAAGACCTTGAGCAGGTTTGGTCTGAATCGGTAGGTCAGCGAGTCGCCGAGAGGGTCGAGAGCCAGAACGAACTGGTCGCGCTGATGCAGCGCCCCGACGCAGTCGAAGTGATCGACATCACGCCGCTCGACGCCATTGGGGTCACCGTCGTCACCTATGCGAATGGGGCACGTCTAGGAATCAGGTACAGCGATATCACGGACAACGTATTCGAACTCAAAGGCACAAGCGATGGTGGGTTTTTCGCCGAGGATGAGGCCGTTGCCCCCATGCTGCAGTTCACTGCGTCGGCTGTCGTCGGAAGCGGGTTCGCCACCATTGACCCCGTGACCGTGACCCGGTATCTGAGCGACCGGGTCGTGGCACTTAATGCCAGTGTCGGCAGGGCCGATGAGTCCGTGAGCGGATCGGCGTCAACCGACGACCTCGAAACGCTGTTTCAGCTTCTCCACCTGGTATTCACTGAACCAACAATTGACCCGGTCGTCGCTGACCGCATGATCGAGAATTGGCGTCCGCTTGCGGCCGACCCGAGCGCTCGACCGGACCTAGCGGCAACGCTGGCCCTGTGGTCCTTACGCTACGGGGACAGCCCCTGGTACCGATTGGTTCCAACCACAGAAGATCTCGACGCCTTTGACGCCGAGTTGCAACTCGAAGCATGGAAGCGACGTTTTGCCGACGCAGCCGATTTCGATTTCGCAATCGTGGGTGACTTCCAGGACATAAACGATGTCATCGATCTCGGAGCGAGATATATCGGAACCTTGCCTGCCGCCGCTGGCGATGAAGCTGCGGTTGAGCGAGACCCTGGCCTGCCTGACGAGAACTTGCTCGCCACGGTCGAAGCCGGAGTAGGGGAAGACGCTCGATTGATCATCAACTGGGAATCGCCCTATGAAGTAACGGCTCGATCTGAGATTCTTGCTGAGGTTCTTCAGGTGATCGTCGATGCTCGGCTACGCGACCTAATCCGCGAAGAGCTCGGGGCGGCATATGCGCCGTCGGCTGTGGTGTACGTGCTCGAAGAACCAGTGCCGTGGGTCGACTCGACGATTGACATCGCTGTTGATCCTGACCGCATAGACGAAGTCGCAGCTGCGGTTCGGTCCGAACTGGAACGCCTACGAAACGGCGAGTTTGATCCGTCGTATCTGGGCAATGCCATCGATGTGATCGCCGAACGCAACAACTTTGTGACCAACGGCGACCGTCTTGACGAAGCGTTGCTCTACATGCGTCACCCCGAACGCGATGGCGACGTTGAACTCCGGAACCGGCTTCCGACACTGCAAGGGGTGACGGTTGACGACATTGCATCGACGGCTCAAGTCGCTTTCCCTGCCCAACGGTCTGTCGAAGTGCGCCTCGTTCCAGCTGGATAGAAATTGACGAGTGCAGCATCGCATGCCCGAGTCGACCTTGTGCGCTGCTCCTCAGCCGACGAGCTGGGCGACCGCGTGGATCAGCAAGCCTACGAGACCGCCAACAACCGTGCCGTTGATCCTGATGTATTGCAGATCGCGGCCAACCTGAAGCTCGATGCGTTCGCTGGTGTCATCTGCGTCCCAGCCTTCGACGGTCGATGCGATGAGGTCAGCGATCTCATTGCGGCTTTCGCCAGCAAGATGCACGACAGCTCGCACGACCCAATCGTTTACCTTGGCCCGAAGGACCGGATCACGGCGCAGGCCTTCGCCAGCGCTTAGCGCTGCGGCATGCAGACGAATTCGTAGTTCGCTCGTCGGATCGTCGGCAGCGATGAGAAGGGACTGTTTGATGTTGGCCCACAGCCCTGCAGTCCATTCACGAGTTGCCGGGTGAGCCAATAGTTCAAGTTTGAGTTCGTTGGCCCGCGCCTGGAGTTCGGGAGACTCACGCAACTGCAACACAAGGTGGTCGATGCGATTGTCAAGCGTTGTGCGGAACTCGTGGTTCGGGTCACTCGTGACCTCGGTGATGAAGGCGTGAATCGCCTTGTAGATCTTGTCGAAGACACGATCGTCGACTGGCTCCGGCACCCACCAAGGGCTCTCTTTGGACAGCCGCGTGCGCAACATCGCGCGGTTGTCGTCAAGCACATTGCGTAGTCCCGACAGACCGGCATCGAACACCGCATGGTGATGGCCGCCAGCGACCGCAAACTCGATCGCGCGAGCAGCAAGCGGAGTCGGCTCAAAGGTGTCGACCCGACGTTGCACGTAGCTATCGAGCGTGCCCTGGATCTCGTCGTCTCGCAACAACTCGATTGCGCTTCCAATGATTGTGCCAGCTTGGTTGCCCACGCGATGAGCGTTGCCGGGCTCGCCCAGCCAATCACCCATACGGCCAGCAATATCGGTGCCTGTTAACCGGTCGGCGAGAACCTCAGGCTGCAAAAAGTTTCCCTGCACGAACTCGCCGAGCGCCCGGCCGATTTGGTCCTTGCGTTTCGGAATGATGGCGGTATGCGGGATCGGGAGCCGAAACGGATGACGAAACAACGCGGTGACGGCAAACCAGTCGGCGACTCCGCCCACCATCGCGGCTTCGGCACCGGCTTCTGCGTAACCCGCCCAACCGTGCCCATCGGTCAGAATGATCAGCAGTAGGAAGGCGATCGTTGCCAGAACGAGAAGACCGGTGGCGCGAGCTTTGTGCACGCGCAGCTCTCGGCGGCGGGCCTCGTCGTCATCATCGGGGGCGATCACCCGATCGTTGTACCAGCACTTTGTCCTACCGGCACGTGCCGACGCGGACAGAACATCAGCCCGCTGGTGCGGCGTTGATCAGGTGATCAGCGGCCATTGCGAAGTAGTCGAGCATTTGTTGTCGCGCCGGGTCGTCGATGCCCGAGGATTCGACTGCGACGCTCATGTGTCGGAACCAGGCATCTCGCTCGGCTTGGCCGATTGTGAAGCTGTTGTGGCGCATACGAAGTCGCGGATGCCCTTGAACTTCGCTGTACGTGCCAGGACCGCCCCAATACTGAGCAAGAAACAAGACGAGCGCATGCTTGCCAGGCTCGAGATCTTCGGGATACCACCGACGCAGCAGTGAGTCGAGTTCGACGCCCTCGTAGAACCGCTCGACAAGTTGAGTGAAGAAGGGCATGCCGCCCACGTGTTCAAACATTGTTTTGGGCTCGGTCACTTAGGTACTCCTTACCGAAAGCGCTACCTGGCGGGCGATTGCATAGATGGCCTCAGGGTCGGTCGATGACCCAGCAAGCACGGCATACCCGTCGCCATTGCGTTCAAAGAAGATGTCGATGCTCGGGACTCCGTTCCTGTTCGTGAACGTGAACAGATGCATCGTGAGACCGTCGATTGTTTCGGTCGTCACCGCAGAAGCCGAGCGAATGCCAGATGCAATCGACCGGGCACTTTCAGCGATGTCGCCACCGGGCTCTCGCCGCTCGCTGGGAGTGGTATCGATTGTGAGATACATGTCGTCGGCTACGAATCGGCTGCGAAAGCCGTAGCCGACGTCTTCGTCAGCGCTCAAGACCGACCAACCAGTCGGCAACCGAGCAGTGAACCACACGCCATCAAAGGTGACACGGCTATTCGAAGTCGATGACGGGTCGGCAGTGGTTTCGGGCGTCGGGTCGCTACCAGGATCGGTGGTGTCGTTTTCTAGCTGGTTGGCGTCGCCCGTGGTCGTCGGGGCGGGTAATGTCGGGTCGCCTAGGCCGTTCTCGATCGCGAGATCGGTCGGGTCGTCGCCTGACAGAGAATCGAGAGCGAACCACCCGAGGCCGGCAATTGCGGCGAGAGCCACCACGGTCGCGATCACGTTCATGAGCAGGCGATTGCGCCGATTGGGCGCCGGGGAATCGATTGCGTGGGTTGGACGATCAAACCGTGGTGGTGATGCAATGGCCGCGTCTGATGCTGGAAGCCCCGAGGAATGCTGCGGCGTTGCGTTCATGGCGGGCGAAGAAGTGGGGCCCGCAGCTGATGTTGGTGTACCCGCAAGGTGGTTGGTGTTTGGGGCCGGCCTTGGTGGTCGCCAGTCGGGTTCGGCGGTCAGCGCCGCTCCGAGATACGAACTGAACAGGCCCGCATCTGCAGGTCGGTCGCTTGGGTCTTTGGCCATCGACTGATGGATCACTGCCATCACCGGTGCCGGTACGCCGGGTATGGGCTCGGGAACGTCGACTCGTATGCGATTGATCGAGGCCCAGATGTTTGATGTGTCGCCAAAGGCGGGGCGCCCCGCGAGCAGGGCGTAAAGACAAGCCCCGAGCGAATAGACCTCGCTAGCGACACTGACTTCGTTGTCTGAGAGCAACTCGGGAGCGGCAAACAATGGGGTCGACGCGCCGACAGTGGCACTGCTGATGCCGGAATCAACTACCCGTGCGATGCCGAAGTCGGTAACGATCACCGATCCGGTGTTTGTCCTGAGCAGGTTCGCCGGTTTGACGTCGCGATGTAGCACGCCGTGGCTGTGGGCGAACCAAATGGCGCCGGCTGCGGTGCGAACGTCGGCGACTGCCTGGTTCACCGAGAACGGTCCGGTGCGCTCGAGCTCGTCTTGCAGGCTGCCCTTTTCGAGCAGGGGCATGACAAGGTAGGGCTCGCCAGCGTTGGTCAGCCCCGTTCCGAGTATTTCGATGACGGCGGGGTGGCCCTGAAGCAGCTCAGCGGCCTTTTGCTCACGGGCGAAACGCCGTGCGACCTCGTTACCTCTGACTCCCCGCAGAACCTTGACAGCAACGCGCCTGCCGTCGGCGGCGGTCGCCGCGTAGACAAGTGCGCTTCCGCCCGATGCGATCAACGTGGCATCGGCGAGGCCGTCGATGCCGAGGTCAGTCATAGGCGCCATCTTCGGCTGGTCGGGGCGTGAACATGGCGCGGGTCAATCTTGACGAGCGGTCATGAGACTACGAATCGCGACTTCGTGCTCGGCCGATAAGTCTGCACGGTCGTGCACGTCATAGAGCGATCGTGCCGTGGCTGAGCGATGCGGTTCCTCAAAGAGCTCGACCATGTCGGCGGTGACCAGCGATGGGTGCGGCACGCCGCATGCATGAGACAGTTTGATCATTTCGCTTCGTAGACCCACGAGGTAGTTGGCAAGGCGAGTCGCCTTGTCAGTCGGGTCGAGGCCACGGACCAACCATTTGTTGTGTGTCGTAATGCCGGTGGGGCAGTGGCCGTCGTGACAGCGCTGGGCTTGTATGCAACCAAGTGCGAGCATTGGCTCACGGGCGACGCCGATCATGTCCACACCCATCGCCACCGCGAGAAGCGCTTCGGCGGGGAATCCCAATCGGCCACTGCCGCCAAACACGATGCGATCGTCGAGTCCTCGTTCGACAAACGGCCGGTGTGCGCGGGCGAACGCGGCTCGGAACGGAAGTGAAACATGATCGCTGAACGCCAGGGGTGCAGCGCCGGTGCCGCCTTCGCCACCGTCGATCGTGATGAAATCTGGTCCCATATTTCGGCTGTCGACGCGGCTGGCAAGTTCCTGCCAGAACTCGTGCTGACCTACCGCAGATTTGATCCCGACGGGCTTGCCAGTGGCGTTGGCGATGGATTCGAGCATGTCGATCAGGCCGTCGACATCGTGAAAGGCGCTGTGGCGATTTGGGCTGTACACCGTCTTGCCGACAGGAAGGCCGCGCGCTGCCGCGATTTCGGGGGTGACTTTTTTGCCTGGCAAAACCCCGCCGAGCCCAGGCTTGGCACCTTGGGAAAGTTTCACCTCGATCGCGAGCACATTGGCTGATGCGACGGTCTCGACGAGGCGATCAAGCGAGAAAGTTCCGTCTGCGTTGCGACAACCGAAGTAGCCGGTTCCGAGCTGGTAAATCAGGCCTGCACCGTGGCGGTGGTGATCGGCGATGCCGCCTTCGCCGGTGTTATGCAAGGCGCTGGCGATGTCGCAGCCACGATTGATGGCCTCGACCGCTCGTGCGCTTAGCGAGCCATAACTCATTGCCGACACGTACACCATCGACTCTGGTCGAAAGGCATGCGGACGGTTGCGCCACTCACCGAGGATCTTGGCGCACGGAAGCGGAGCGTTTTCACCGATCGGCGTCATGTCGGGAAACGCTGAATGCTTGACGATCAGGTGGCTGTCGCGGTCAATCGTGTTGTCGGTGCCGAATCCAAAGTACGAGCTTTGTTTGTCTGAGGTGTCATAGACCCAACGCCGCTGGTCGCGGCTGAATGGTCGCTCTTCATCGTTCGCTGCGACGATGTATTGGCGCAGTTTCGGGCCGCTGCTCGACAGTGCCTTGCGGAAATGCCCAACCACGGGAAACGTGCGCAGAACTGGGTCTTTGGGCTGAACGATGTCATAGATGGCAACGCACACCACGAGCGCAACAACGATGAGAAGACTGATCAGCCAGAGGGCCATGGTGTGACGCTAGCGGCCCACTGTCGTCTCGATCGACGTCCATGCCAGCTCTGCCATATGGCCGTACCCGATGTCGCTGGGGTGAATTCGGTCCTGAGCGAGGGCACCACGACCTGATGGCCAGTTCCAAATGTTGAACAGCTGCAGGTCACGGCTCTGCTGGCCGGATTTGAAGATGTCATTCAGGGCCGCTGGTCGCGGTCCGGGCCCGTTGAGCTCACTGAGCAGGGTGCCGTGCGGAAGCACCTCAACAGCATCGCGAGCGTCGGCGAGTACCCCCTTGGTGCCGCGCCGCCACATGAGGTCGTTGGAACCAATGACGCACGTGACGAGATCGGCAGGTCCAAGCATGGTTCGCAAGACCGGCACCTGTCGGTCGGCGACGTCACGGAAACGCCCGCCGCTCATGGCGAGCACGATCACCCTCCATGGATCACCGGTCTCGTCTCGCAGCCGCTTGAGCACGGTTGGCACCCACCCGAGTTCCCACGTCGAAGCCCCAACGCCCTGTGTCGATGAGTCGCCGAGCGCAACCCACAATGGCCCGTCGGCGCAGCGAGCGCTTTCGTTCGCCTGGTCCCACATCGCCGCATAGCGCTCCACCTGGTTTTCGACTTCAGCGATGCCCTCAGAGAACCGGGCCGCAATCTTGGGAAGGTTCAGGCGTCGTTTTCGACGTAGCCGGGGAAGAGAAGTAGGCGATGTCAAGGTCAGAAGAAGACGTTGATCAGGCCGAGTACCACGACGATGCCTGAGACGATCGTGAGGATGAGTGCGATAACTGCGAACACCTTGCTGTGGTCTCGTGGCGGATGACCGCACCGCCCGACGATTTCCCATAGGGACTGCACCGGTCGTTCCGATGTGAGGCGTATTCGTCGTCGGGCGACTGCGCTTCCGTGCACGATGATCCACGACGCAACAGTCAGCACCACGAAAATGACGATGAGCCAAACGCTCCGCCACAATTTGCTCGTGATCTGGGACAGGATCGCGGATCGTAGCAAGCCGATTACGGGCGACAAGATGGCGCCGCCGAACAAGAACGTCGGCAACGCGAGTCGGCTGCGTTTGAAACCCGGCATGATTCGCTCGGTGTGGATCCGAGCGCGGATCAACATGGGCAGATGCTCCCAGTCGTGGGGCGAAGCGGCTTCGCGTCGCTCATACAGGCGCTTCATATGGTCGACCACACTGCCGACGTAACTGCGCACGATGAACTGGGTGACGATTTGCACCAAGAACTGCACGATCGGGCTGAGGAACCCCAGTTTCGGCACGGGAATGGACCGATGGCCGTTTCGGTCGAGTACCTCGAGCGACCGAACCGCAAGCGAGTGAGCTTCTTCGAACCGCTCTGGATGACCGAGCGGACGTCGGGCTCCGAGTTCCAAGACAATGTCGCGGTCGATCTCGCTGTTTGCCCCGAGCTCGCTGAGCAATTTGTCGGCTTCGCCGCCGTCAGATTTGCGTAGTAGCTGGAACGAATCGAGGCGATTGACGATGTCATCAAGACCGAGACCGTCACCATCGGTGTCGAGGGTCCAGTCGTTGCCTCGTTTCGAGTCCTGAGCCATACCAGGAACGGTAGCGGTCGCGGGCGAGCGGGAACCTACGATGGGGACTATCGCAGTTCCCCAAGAATCCGACGGTCATGTCCTTGATGATCACGCCGTCGCCGCAAGATTGGCCTCGATGGCCGGAGAACACCTGCTTGACATTCGTCCTCGATTGTTTGAAGAACGAGGTCAAGGCGGGTGGTGGCCTGAGGAACGCGCCGACGTTGAAGGCCACGAACTGCTCATGCGTGAGCTTGCGACGTTTCGGGCAAACGACGGGATTCTGAGCGAAGAAGGCGACGACGATCGTGCCCGTCTTGATCGCGACCGGGTGTGGATTATTGATCCGCTTGACGGGTCGTCAGACTATGGATGGGGCAATGCAGAGTGGGCGATCCACGTAGCGCTCACCGTGGCAGGAGTTGGCGCAGCTGCTGCGGTCTCGCTTCCGACGATCGGTGCGGTGTTCTCGACCGCTATCGCTCCGACTGTTGCCGAACGTCCTGATCGCCGACCGATCGTAGTAACGGGGCGTTCCCGAGCGAATATCGACGGTGGGCGTTTGAGCCGGGCTCTCGGCGCCGATCATGTCACCTGCGGTTCGGCTGGCGTCAAGGCCATGCTGGTCGTGCTCGGACAGGCCGATGTGTACGTGCACGGTGGACCGTTGTGGGAATGGGATGTCTGCGCGCCGGCGATTGTGGCCGAAGCAGCCGGGTTGCATGTAAGCGACGCTGCCGGCAATCCGCTGCGATACAACAAGGAACGGGCCGTGTGCCCGGGTTTTGTCGTGACGAGACCAGAGTTCGCACAAGCGGCTCTCGACGCAATTGCGTGAATCGATTCGAGCCACGGGGCTACGGTCCCCGCTATGTCGAACGAGCCCGTCGTGCCACGTAAGTCCGATGTGACAGGCGTGATGATCGAACCGCTGAGAGAACCGTTCAATGGATCTGTTCCGATCCCAGGCTCGAAAAGCATCACGAACCGGGCCTTGGTCGCCGCACTGCTCGCTGACGGCACCTCGACGCTGCGCGGCGCGCTCGATGCTGACGACACCCAGGCGATGGTAAATGTGGCCAAACAGTTGGGTGCGCAGGTGCAGATTGACGGCGACGTGGTCTCGGTTGATGGCACCGCCGGCGCGGTCAGGGCCAATGGTTCACTCGATGTGCGTATGTCAGGAACCACAGCTCGATTCGCCACGCCACTCGCAGCCCGCTCCACCGATCCGGTGACGATTGACGGCGCTCCCGAAATGCGTGCTCGGCCCATGCGAGAGACTGCAGAGGCTCTTCGATCACTTGGCTGTGACGTCGATAGTGATGTGCTTCCAATGATCGTGCGTGGACCGTTTGATGGGGGAGTTCTGCACCTCGCGGCCGACGTCAGCAGCCAATTCGCGTCGGGAATGTTGCTCGCTGCGCCAGGAGTGCCCCAGGGTCTGACGGTGGAGCTCGAGGGCGCCGTGGTCTCCCAGCCGTATCTCGACATGACATGTGACGTCATGCAGGCGTTTGGCGCGGATGTTCAACGACCATCGTCGCGTTCCTACGTTGTCGGAACAGCGCCGTATCAAGCAGCCGACTATCGCATTGAGCCCGACGCTTCGGCAGCGTCGTACTTCTTTGCCGCCGCTGCAGTGACCGAAAGCCGGGTCAGGGTCGAAGGGTTGCATCGGGGAGCTATGCAGGGCGATGTCAGGTTTGTCGACGTGCTTGCGCAAATGGGAGCCGAAGTCAGATGGCATGACGATGCCGTCGAGGTGCGAGGTACCGGTGAATTGCGCGGTGTCGAGGTCGATATGGCCCACATCAGCGACACTGCGCAAACCCTCGCAGCGATCGCGCCGTTCGCGCAAGGTCCGACCCGCGTGACAGGAATCGGGTTTATTCGCCGCAAAGAGACCGACCGCATCGCGGCTGTCGTAACCGAGCTTCAGCGTCTCGGTATCAACGCCGCAGAGGAAGCCGACGGATTCGCCATCACGCCGGGCGCGATTCGCCCAGCCACGGTCCGCACATACAGCGATCACCGCATGGCGATGAGCTTTGCAATTACCGGCTTGAAAGCACCGGGGGTCACGATCCAAGATCCCAGCTGTGTGAATAAGACATTCCCGGGGTTCTGGCAAACACTCGACACTGTGCGTGGCGGTGCGTGACGGCTATCTTGACGACATGATGTCGACCCGCCACGCGACCACGGCGCTGTTTGTTGCGTTGGCTCTGAGCGTTGTGGCGGCTGCATGTCAACGACAAGACAACTCGACCCCGCAGGTCGAAGTCCAAGACCGCATTATCGCCACGGCCTTGACGACTGACGACCCTTCGCAGGTGCGTGTGACCTGGTTCCCAGCGCCATGCGAATCTTTTGACGAAGTGCTGGTCGAGCTCGATGATGATTACGCCAACCTGCGTGTGCGCGTGACCGTGGATCCGGCGACCTGCCCAGACCAAGACATCACCGAAACAGTGGTCGATCTCGGCGAGCCATTGGGGCAACGTCAGATCTGGGACAAGGCGTTCAACAATACGGTCGCTCTCGATAGTGAGCCTGCCTCGTAGTCTGCGCACATGGCTTCGATCGAGGACCCACAGGAATATGCGCTGGAAATCGGGGCGAAGAAGTCGTCTCTCGTGGTTTACGGCGCCGTGGTGCGCTTCATCCGGTGGGTGCTCAACCCCTACTTTCGCGTCGAGACGCGTGGGCTTATAGACAACTTGCACGCACAAGGACCACTCATTCTCGCTCCGGTACATCGGTCGAATCTTGATTCGATGCTTGTTGCCGGTGTGTCGAGTCGCCGTTGTCGGGCTCTCGCCAAGCACACCATGTTCGCCACTCGACCCTTTGCGTGGCTAATCAGCGCTCTCGGTGCGTTTCCGGTCGAACGAGGAAGCGCTGATCGCGAAGCACTGCGAGCCGCTCGCATGCTGCTCGATGATGGACAGGCGATGTTTGTGTTCCCAGAGGGAACCCGTCAGGTCGGTACCGAGGTTGGCGAAATCTATGACGGGGTCGCGTATTTGGCAGCAAAGACGGGAGCCCGCGTGCTCCCGATCGGCATTGCCGGCACCGACGAGGCAATGCCGAAAGGGGTGAAATTCCCACGACGCGCAAAGGTGGTGATCTCGGTAGGGGAACTTCTTGATGCCCCGGTGTCTTCCGGACGTCGAGTCACCGTCGGCGATCGCGCCGCCTTCAGCGAGAAACTAGGCGCATCGTTGCAGGACTTGATGGCTGACGCTCACGCCAACCGCTGATGTCAGAGCGAGCGGCAGCGCCGCACCGGGCCTGGCAGCACCCTGGCCTCGTTGAGTTCGGCGAAACGATCTTTGCCGAGATGTCGGCTCTCGCCATTGCAACCAATGCGTTGAACCTTGGACAGGGCTTCCCCGACACCGATGGCCCGATCGAGATTCTCGATGCGGCGCAGCGGGCGTTGCGGGGCGGTCTTAATCAGTATCCGCCGTTGCCCGGCACTGCTGACCTGCGTACAGCCATAGCTGAGCATCAACAGCGTTTCTGGGGACTCGAGTTCGACCCGGTTGATGAGATTGTGGCCACGGCTGGCGCGACCGAGGCCCTCGCGGCGTCGTTGCTCGCGTTTGTGCGTCCGGGTGACGAAGTCATCATGTTCGAGCCGTACTACGACAGTTACGCAGCAGGCGTGGCGCTTGCGGGTGGTGTGCGGCGGGTGGTCACGCTTCGCCCACCAGAGTCAGGCGACGGACCGTTCACATTTGACGTCGATGAGTTACGCCAAGCCGTGTCACTAAAGACTCGGTTGATCCTGCTCAACACGCCACACAATCCGTCGGGCAAGGTCTTCACGCGTACAGAACTCATGCAGATCGCCGAGGTTGCGTGTGAGCGAGACCTCATGGTCGTGTCTGACGAGGTGTACGAGCATCTTCGCTTTGATGATGCGTCTCATATTCCCATTGCAACGTTGCCCGGAATGGCGTCACGCACAATCACGATCAGCTCAGCTGGAAAGACCTTTTCGTGCACCGGTTGGAAGATCGGTTGGGCGTGCGGACAGGGCGACCACATCAAGGCAATTCGGTCGGTGAAACAGTTCTTGACGTTCGTCAACGGGTCGATATTCCAGCCGGCGGTGGCGGTCGGCCTTCGCCTCGGCGATGACTATTTCGACGCTCTCGCTTCTGACCTGCAAGGCAAGCGTGATCGCCTATTGGCGGGCCTGAGGCAGGTGGGATTCGACGCCTACACCCCGCAGGGAACCTACTTTGTTACGGCCGACATTCGTTCGATGGGCAGCGACGACGGCCGGGCGTTTTGCCTGGCGCTGCCGGAGCGTGCCGGCGTTGTCGCAATTCCGTCGGTCGTGTTCTATGACACTGAAGCCGAAGGTCGTCATCTGGTTCGGTTCGCATTTTGCAAGCGCGACGAACTGCTCGACCAAGCCGTTGATCGGTTGGCCGTATTGGCGGGCTGAGAGCGATCAGCTGGTGACCGGATTACGCACTCGGTTCACAACATCTGTGGCGAAATCGGCGGCGAGTACTTCGACGTCACGCGCCCGCATTGCCTGGCCAGCAATCACGTTGGCCCCGAGTTCTGATTCGAGCCAGTCTGCGAATACGTCGATGCAATTGCCGGCGTGAAACGCATAGGTCATGAATGCCGCGGTTGGCTTGTTCCACAACATGGGTATCTCGCGGAGCTTGCCGGGGTCACCAGGGCGGTGCCCGAACAGGATCAGGCCGTCGACCCAGGTTCCTACGCAAACAATGTCGGCTGCGGCGATCTCGGCGAAATCGAGACCGTCAAATGGACGCACAACAGCATCGTGGCCAAGGTCGGTGAAGGCCCCGCCAATGTGTTCGGCGGCCCGCTCGGTGTTGCCCGTGCGGCTTCGGTAAGTCACGAGAATGTTCACGGGCCCAACGGTAGCGCAGCGATCGCGACGCGGGCCCGGTCATGCCAATGTGTCTGGCAAACTGCACCCGTTGTAAATCCGAAGAGCCCAGGTCAGTGGGCCAGCTACTGAGTCATATGCACGATGTCGACGAGAGAAGCGACGGCATGGCCTTGGTCGGCTGATGCTTCGAGATCTACGTGCCCCTTGAGCTGCCACTCGTTCCAGCCGTTCGGGTCGACCAACGTTTGTGTGATCAATCCTGTTGCAGGATCAAACTCGAAATGCCCAGGTCCGCGGGCGTCGGCATCGAGGATGACCTCTTCGTGTGCCTCGAAGAACGGATCGAAACGCTCTTTGATCATCTCGGGGTCGAGGTCAGCAGTCGCTGAAAGGTCAGTCCACCTGCGGCGGGCCAGAAGCTGCACCCAACGGAACGCTTCGTTGCGTACCATCGCCCGAAAAGCGCGCACGTTTGTGGTCACGTCGCTGCGGGTCGGTACTACCGGAACTTCGGCATCTGATTCGTCGGGGTTGGTTAGCCGTTCCCACTCGTCAAGCAGGCTGGAGTCAATCTGGCGCACGGTTTCGCCCAGCCAGTCAGTCAGGTCGTAGACCTCGTCGGTCTTGGCATGTTCGGGCACGTTTTGAACGAGGGCCTTGTACACGTCTCCGAGGTAGCGCAGTACGACACCCTCGGATCGCTTGAGGCCGTAGAACTGCACGTACTCACCGAAGGTCATCGCTCGTTCCCATAGGTCACGCACGATTGATTTGGGTTCAACATTGTCGTACCCCACCCAGGGATGGTGCTGGCGGAACACATCAAATGCCGGGTAGAGAAATTCGGCCAACGGCTTGACCGGTTCGACCTTTTCAAGTCGCTCCATGCGCTCGTCGTATTCGATGCCAGTCGATTTCATTTCGGCGACCAGCTCAGACTTCATGCGGTTGAGCTGGGCAGCGATGATCACATTGGGCGTCTCGACGATCGATTCGACAACGCTTACGACATCAAGTTGGTGGGTGGGAAGTTCGGGATCGAGCACTTCGAGAGCCTCGACCGCAAACAGCGACAACGGCTGGGTCAGCGCGAAATCGTTTTGTAGATCGATGGTCACGCGAACCCGGCGACCTTGGTCATCGGGCTCGTCGAGTTCTTCAATCACTTCGGAGTCCACCAACGACCGGTACATGCTGATGGCCCGCCTAATGTGCGCCCGTTGGCGTTTGCGAGGCTCATGGTTCACCGTCAACAGCCGTCGCATCGCCGCGCCGCCGTCGCCCGGCCGGTCGAGCACATTCATCAACATGTGATGACTCACCGCAAAACTTGAATCGAGCGGCTCGGGAGCCCCCTCGATCAGTTTGGTGAACGTGTCTTCAGACCAATGCGAGTAACCGCGCTCTGGGGGTTTCTTCTTGACGAGCTTCCGCTTCTTCTTCGGGTCGTTTACCGCCTTGCGTTCGGCTTTGAGATTCTCGACGACGTGAGCCGGGGCCTGCCCCCAGATGTCACCGACATCGTCGAAGCCCTTACGCCCGGCCCGGCCGGCGATCTGTTGGAACTCGCGGACGCGCAGCGTGCGTGTCGTTCGGCCGTCGTACTTACACAACTGCGACATCAACACCGAACGGATCGGCACGTTGACGCCGACGCCAAGCGTGTCAGTACCGCAAATGATTTTGAGAAGTCCGCGCTGGGCGAGACGCTCGACGAGCAATCGATATTTGGGCAACAGGCCAGCGTGATGCACGCCGATTCCGTGCGAGATGAAGCGTTTGAGGTCCTTGCCGATTGGGCTGTCGAACCGGAACCCGCCCATTTCGACCTTGACGGCTTCTTTTTCTTCCTTGGTCAGCACATTGGTGCTCATAAAGTTCTGAGCGGCTTCGGTCGCGTCGCGTTGGGTGAAATACACCACGTAGATCGGGGCCCGGTCGATCTCGAGAAGCTCCTCGACCGACTCGAGCAATGTTGTCTCACGCCACTGGTATCGCAGCGGCACTGGGCGGACTGACGAACTCACGAGACTCGTGGGTCGCCCGGTAAGCCCTTCGAGCTCGGTCTCAAATCGTGTGGTGTCGCCCAACGTGGCTGACATGAGTAGAAACTGGGTGTGCGGCAACTCGAGAAGCGGCACCTGCCACGCCCAGCCTCGTTGCGGTTCGGAGTAGTAGTGAAACTCGTCGAGGATTGCCACGTCGACATCGGTGGCAGCGCCGCTGCGCAGTGCCATGTTTGCAAGGATCTCGGCGGTGCAACAAATGATCGGAGCGCCGGGATTCACTGAACCATCGCCCGTAACCATGCCGACGTTGTCGGTACCGAATTCTCGGCACAAGGCGAAGAACTTCTCGCTCACGAGAGCCTTGACAGGAGCGGTGTACACGCTGCGTCGCCCGCCGGCGAGAGCGGCGAAGTGAGCGGCGGTGGCAACGAGCGACTTTCCCGAGCCAGTTGGTGTGGCCAGGATTACGTTATTGCCGCCGAGTAACTCGAGAATTGCTTCTTCTTGTGCTGGGTATGGATCGATTCCTTTTTCGTCGAGCCACCCCCAGAAGCCGTCGAAGATCGCGTCGGGGTCGCCGTTGTCGGGAAGCCTGCGAAGAAGCGGCGGTTCAGACTGTGACGGTTCAGACAGTGACGGTTCAGACGGTGACGTTTCAGACACGTGCAACCTCAAATGCTTGGCTCCACTTGCTCGCTATCGAGCCCGATTCGTCGAGCATCCAGGGCGGGGTGTTGCGATTGGATAGGCGAGTGGGGCCGCTGGGGCCATCGGTGCCAAAAACGCGATCCCAGAAACCGAACGTAACGCCATGGTTCGTCGCCGGACCCCCGTAGTGATGCCGCAGGTGCCGTCGCCGTCGTTCAAGGCCAGCAGCGGTAGCGGGTGCGAGGTGATGCGCTTGCCAGTGCAGAATCTCGTAGCTCGAATACCCGGCCGACCAACCGAGGGCGACACCGACGCACGCTGCTGCCCCGAGGTTCGTGGAGCGGGCCAACTCTCTTGCCACTGCTGCTCCCGTACCGGCGACACAAAAGTGTCCAGCGGAGCGGGCAGGCGCCGATGTTTTCAACGGGTCCGCGTGGTGCGCCCGGTGCAGACCACCGAACGGTAACGATTCAGAACCATGGAGAACGAATCGGTGGCTCAGATACTCGGCGAGCGACCAGATTGCCATGCCACACCCAATGCCGGCCAAGGCTGCTAGCCCTGAACCTGTCATTGAGGGCGAAGAAGTCATGGCACCATTGATAGCGCGATTGTCGCCGCTTGCGGGTGCGAGGTGCGATCAGCTGATCAACACGGCGAGGGGTTGACTCGTGGAACATCTACCTCAATTACCGCGCCCGGTCCGGGTGACGAGAACGAGATGCTTCCGTAGAGGTCTCCTTCGACGAGTGTGCGAGCGATTGTGAGCCCGAGCCCGCTGCCCGATTCGTCCGCAGCTTGCGACTCAAATCCCACGCCATCGTCAACGACAGCAAGATGTATTCCGTCGTTGTCGGCTCGCAGGCGAACGTCGATCCGTGATGCGTGAGCGTGTTGCAGTGCGTTTTGCAAAAGCTCGCTTACAACCAACGCCAGGGGCGTCGTAACGGCATTGGACAACACAATCGGGTCAGCGTCGACGTGGATCGCCACGGGCCGCGATGGGTTCATGAGCGACGTGCCCGTCATGTCTGCCAGCGTTGCCAGTATCTCATCAAAGCGCATCTCGTCGTCAGTGCGATGCGAAAGTAACTCGTGCACCACGCTCACCGAACGGATTCGCCGTGCCGCCTCAGCGAGCGCATCGCGGGCGTCGACCGACTCGAGACGTCGACTTTGCAACTGCAACAGTGATGAAACGGTCTGAAGACTGTTCTTCACCCGGTGGTGGATCTCGGCGATGGTCGCGTCTTTGGTCATCAACAACCGATCGCGTTGGCGAAGCTCGGTGATGTTGCGCACGAGCACGAGAGCTCCCGTCACGACCTCGCGGGTGAGCAATGGCACGCAGTAGGTGCTGAGGACTGCTTGGCCGAGCTCGATCTCGTCGGTGTACGCAAGTCGGTTGGCATAGGCCTGGCTTATGCCGGGTGCGTCGATACCCAAGTCGCCGAAACGCTGGCCGATGTTCGCCCCGGAAACACCAACCTGACGCAGCACCGAAAGCGCGTTGGGAGATGCGTAGTGCAAGCGGCCCGCTCGGTCGAAAATCATGACCCCATCGCCGACCCGCGGCGGATGATCGTGCACCCGCGTCTCAACGCCGAACGGATACGAGCCGCTGGCGATCATTGACGCAAGCCGTCGATACGTCGAAAAGCACACGAGTTCAAGGTCGCCAGGCATGAACTCGACGGCCGGATAGAACTCGCGAGCGAGGACAGCGACAACGCGTCCTTCATGGGTCACCGGACCAACCAGGGTCCGAATCCAGCGATCGCGATGGCGCAGATACACACCGCCATCGAAGATTTCGCCAGTCTCGAGCGCTTTGGCCGCCAACGGTCGGTCGGCGCGAGGCATTCGAACGCCCGCCTGGTCAATCGGATACACGGTTCGCGCGTTTATGGGGCGAACATGATGGAGCACTTCGAAATCAGAGTCGTCGACTGGTCGCAAGAGAAGCACATCGGCGCGGGCGAGGTCGGCCAGCATCGGGCTGGCGTGCATCAGCCGACGAATATGGGGGCTGGGCCCGTCGGAGTAATCCGCTGAGACGGTCATGGCGAGGTCATAGAGAGGGGGTCATCGAAACCCCGCTGCTATACCGATGCGGCTCGGTGATCCCGAAGAGCGGAACTGAACCGGTAAACCAAAAATCCCAGCACCGCGGCGCCAGCGAGCAGTAGACCAAAGGCGATGAAATCAAAGCCAGGGTCGCTTGTGTTGCCAATCGTGAGAGCGAGCGGTTCATTAGCTGCAGGATCGAATCGGAATGTAAACGAACCGCTTGTGCTGTCGCCGTCCGCTCCAACGACGGCATAACGAACCGTGTACATACCGGGAACGGCCAGGGGTTCGATCGGAAGCACGACTCGCTGCCCCTCTTGTACCGCGATTGTGGTGATCTCGTTCCCAGCAGGGTCGACCAGAGACAGGTCGTGGGCAGGGCCCTCCGCGAGTCCGCCAAACTGCAGAGCGACCTGGTGAAAGCTTCCGCCCACCGTGGCTCCGGAGCGAGGTGAAGACTGCAGGAGCTCGGAGTGAGCGCCGGCTGTTGGCGTTGCCGCTAGTGCAACGGCCAAGAAAGCAACGACAGTGACCGCCAGGTGAGAAAGGGTGTGGCACAACCCACGAGATCGAACGGATTGGGGCATGACGGGTCGGCGTTGGGGGGTCAGGCGCCCGTAAGGCGTTCGCGTGCAGCCTTGGACTTCTCGAGCAGATGAGCGGGGACCATGGCCCGCAGCCGTGCGAGTGGGTCGTCGGGGTCAGCATCGCCAGCAGCCGCTCGATCGCCACCCGCGTCATCGGCTGAGCTGGCGGCGGATGCCGCGAGCCGCTCGGCTGCGGCGGCTTCTTCGGCTTGTTGCTCGTGCCATTGGCCCCAGTGTTCAGGGCGCACGAGTTCTCGTTCGTCGAGCTGTCCTACGTCGATGCCGTTGTCGAAAAACACCCAGTAGCGGTGCCATTCGAACCCGTTGGCGAGTTTGATCTTGCCGGTTGTGCCCGCAGGGACTCCGGGAAGGTCGCAGGTGGCTCTGACAACCTCATTCTTGCGGAATGGGGTTCCGTACTCAACGGTTCGCGTGAAGATCGGCATGACCTACCCAACCTACCTCGCGAACGGCCAACTAGCCTCGCATCATGGCTGTTGAACCGGCGCATCTGACCGAGGAAATGCTCACGTTTTTGAGCGAGAGGCATCTCGCAACACTTTCGTTGGCCGCGCCGAGCGGTCTGCACGTGACACCCGTCGGCTTCACGTACGACGAAGAGACGATGTGTGCGCGCATTATCACCTTCGCGACAGCGCGCAAAGTGCGCTTGATCGAGCAGCAACAAGACGTAGGTCTCGAGGCGGCGGTGTGTCAAGTCGATGGTGGTCGATGGATGACGCTTCATGGCACCGCGACCGTGACCGCCGATGCCGCCACTAATGCCGACGCCGAACGTCGCTACGCCGACCGGTACCGGCCCCCAAAGGATCGTGGGGCTGATCGACGCACGATCGAGATCGTCGTCACTCGCATTTTGGGACGAGCATGACAGTCGAGCGACTGGGTCGCGTTGATTCCGTTGCCGGGCACCCAAGGTGCAGATCGTTGGTCGTAATCGCAGTCGCGGCCCTTTTGTTTGCGTCGTGCAGCCGAACCGACGCGTCGCTTCCGTCAGCGATGGTCGAAGCTTTTGCATCGGGTGCGTCAGTCGGCGACCTTTCGGTGACGGGCACCGAAGAACTGGATATCGGTCAGCTTGCTCAGGCAGATGCCCGGGCGCGCAGCATCGGCACCACGTTGCGTGTCGCTGTGGTCGACGCTGATGTTGCTCCGGTCAGTGCAGCTGCTCTTGTCGACCGATTCGGGGGCACTGCGCTCTCGTATCAGGCCAACGGCGCCTCATTTGAAGTCGCTAGCGCAGATATCGCGGTTTCGCAGCTCGAACGTGCGCTCACGCGCGCGCAAGCCGAGGAAAATATCGGCGATTCCGTCGACGCGTTCCTCGCCGTTGTTGATGAAGAGGGCATCGACCCGCCAACGAGTTCGTGGTGGGTGTGGATCGCCGCAGGCCTTCTTGCGTTGTCGTTGCTCTTCGTGCTGGTGCAAGCGTTGCGGTTCCGCGCGGCACGCTCCCGCCGGATCCGAAAAGAGAGCGATCAAAGTCAACGACAGGTTGATCTGAGCAGCTGGGCAAACCAGCTCGCAGAGCAACTTGCAGAGTCTCGCGGAGCGGCACTGGCGCAGCCCGCAATTGCAGATCAATGGGTGTCACTCGACAAGACGGCTGCCGAACTCAAGTCAACGGTTTTGAGGGCGTCGAACGCGTCTGATCTCGATGCCGTGGAGATGCGCCTAGGCGGCGCGTTTCGGCAACTGCGCACGATGCAAGCATCGTTGCGTCGATGAGCAACACAAAGACTCGTAACACAAAGACTCTTGTCGTCACCGACCTCGACGGCACGTTCTGGGATACTTCGTTGCAGGCTCATCCGGCGACGCTCGAAGCCTCAGCCGAGATAGTCGACGACCCGGCAACGTCGCTTCTCGTTGCCACAGGACGTCGCCGCAATAGCGCTCATCGGGGATTGGTTGCGAACAGAATCGAAGCACCTGCGGTACTGCTCAATGGTGCAGTTGGCTGGGACTTCGCGACCTCTACCCGGTTTCATTCGGCTCCGTTTGAGCCCCATGACCTCTGCGCGGTTCTCGATGCGCTCTACGAAGCAGGGGTTGTGCCGCTTGCATACTCCGCGGACACAAGGGCGATTGCGACCGAAGGAATCACCACATCTGTTGGCCACCTAGAGTCGCTCGGCAGCGATCTTGTGTGGATGACCACCGAAGAGCTGCGCCACGAGCGTGAGATCTTGCTCATGGGTGTGCTCGGCGTCGAAGCATCTCACGTCGAGGTGATCAGCGAAGAACTGGCTCAGGGGCTTCATGCAGAGACAGCGGCCTACGCCGACGAGCTGCACCCACCCTTCAGTCTGATGGTCGCTCCACCCGGCATCACGAAAGAAACCGGTATTCGGGCATGGCTTGAATACGCCGCTTGTGAACCCGATCGCATCGTTGCCCTCGGCGACGGCGGCAACGATCTTGAGATGCTCGCCATGGCCGATGTCGCATTAGTCGTCGACGGCGGCGACTCGAGGGCCCTCGCGCTTGCCGATCACGTCATCGCTCACCCCAGCGTGGGTGGCTGGGCCGCCGTGCTCGATCACATCTAGCGGCCACCGTCGCAACGCAAAGGACCCGACGCCGAGGCGCCGGGTCCCTTTCAAACACTCAGAGTTGATGAGTCGTTGTCAGATGCTGACCGGTGAAGCTCAGCCGCTAATGTCGACAAACTCGATGCGACGGTTCATTGCCTTGTCTTCTGGTGTGATTTCGGGATCTACCTTGAGTGAGGTCTCGCCGTATCCCAAAGGCACGAGCATGGCAGGGTCAACGCCATTTTCAGTGAGATAGGCCACAACCGACGCAGCCCGGTCGTCGCTGAGTTGTTCGTTAAACGCAGCATCGCCGTCACTGTCTGTGTGGCCCTGAACCTCGAAAACTGACCCGGTAGGAAGATTGGTTAGGACCTCGACCGCCCGATCGAGTGTCGGTACTGATTCTGGCCTGATTTCGGCGCTGGACACCTCGAACTGGATTGGTTCCAACTGAAATAGTTCATTGACATCGGCGCTAGCCAAGCCACGCACGATGGAGTCGGGAAACATCACACCTTCGATGATGTGAACGAGACCGTTTGACGCCTCGATGTCTGCCGTTAGTACCGAAGCTCCACTCGGAAGCGTGCCGTCGGCGCCAATCACAATCGTCTGGCCATCTACCGTCTCAAAAGATGCGCCGGGTACGACTTCGCTGGCTGGCACGATTCCGTCAACGACGTGATAGGTCAACACGGTTCCGATTTCTTCAGGTGAAAGTCGAGCCGCGACCTCTTCCGTGGCGTCGAACGACGCGTTGGTCGGCGCAAACACCGTGAACGGTCCGTCGTCAGGGTTGCCGAGCGGCTCATCAAATCCGTATCCGCCGACGAGCCCTGTGAACCCAGTGAGGTCAGGCTCTGCAGCTGCAAGCTCTGAAATCGTGAGCAGCTGCGGCTCGGGGATTGCGGTTGGCTCGGCCGGAGCCGTGGTGGGTTCCGGTGTCGGATCTGGAACCGTCGTTGGTTCAGGTTCGGCTACAACCGGCTCGACAACCTCAGGCTCGGCAGCCTCAGGTTCGGCAGTCTCGACAACATCGGCGACTTGCGCGTCGTTGTCCGCGCACTGCCACAGAATGAGACCAAGGATCAGCATGCCCAGCACAGCCAAGGCAGGAAGCAGCCAGCCGAGACCGCTGCGATCGCGATCTTCGTCTCTTGTTTGGTAGCCGACGTCGGTGGCCGCCTGTGTCGACATTGTTGAAGCGGCCGCTGTGCCACTAGCGACTGCGGCTGTGCCTGCGACGGTCGTTGCGACACTGCCAGTGCCTTGCGGAATCAACGCGGCGAGTCCGCCAGCGTCGCGCACGACTCCGGCTTGCTCGACGAAGCTCGGCGAGTCGTCATCGTCGGCGCGGTCGATCAGGTTCAGGATCGATTCAGAGGTTTCGCCGCTTGGGGACACTTCTTGGTCGAGCATGCCGGTCAACTCGCCCAGCGCTTCGCTAAGGGCGTCATCATCAAGAGACTCGTCTGAGCGCAGCTTGCCGACCCAGCTAAGCGCCACCGGAGCGATCATGGGCAGCAGACGAGTGACGCTTGAGAGGTCGGCACCGCTGGCGTTCCCGATGCGCTGTTCGACGGCGCCTCGCCTGTTGCCGAAGAGCCCGGTAACAAGCTTGGACCCGAGGCCGGTGTTGTCGCCTTGTCTGAAGAAGTCGCCGGCCGAATCAACAAGGCTGCCGTTGTCTTTGTCGACGAGATCAGTGAGAGCAGCGAGTCCTTCCGGTGATTTCGTCTGGGTGCTGATGCCACCCAGCACGGCAGGAAGCGCAGCGTTGAGCAGCGAGTCGGTCTGTGAGCGATTGGTACCGATGGTGGAACTCAGCGAGTCAAGCGCTTCGGACCCTGAAAGGGCCGATGTGATCTGATCGAGCAATGTCATGGAGGCAAAATCTAACGAACCCGTGGCATGTCCCCACGTTTGCGGGTCCGCTAGCGTCGAGTCGATGACAGATATGAGCAGCGAGTCCAATCCCGTGATGTCGACCGAGGCCGTCTTCTTTCCTGGCGCTGTGGCTGCTCGCGAGCCCGATCGCGCGGCCGTCGTCATGGCAGGGTCGGGCGAGACCATCAGCTATGCCCAGCTCGAAAACACGGCGAATCGGCTCTCGCAGCTGTTCCGGGCTGCCGGCCTAGAGCGCGGTGATCACGTCGCGTTCTGTCTTGAGAATCGTGCTGAGTTTCTTCCGATCGCCTGGGGGGCTCACTACGCCGGGCTGTACTACACCGCCATCAGTTCGCGTCTCACCGCCGAGGAAGTCGCCTACATCGTGAACGACTGCGGAGCCCAGGCATTTATCACATCGCCATACCTCGCCGAGATTGCGGCTGCGATCGTCGCTGACACTCCCGATGTGCGCGTACGGCTGAGTGTTGGTGGTCCGCTACCCGGTCATGACCTGTTCGAAGAAGCGCTCTTGGCGTACCCAGCCGATGAATTGCCGGATCGGCTCGAAGCAGCCGACATGTTGTACTCGTCGGGAACGACCGGGCGCCCCAAGGGGATCAAGGTCCCAATGCCCGAAGATCAGCTGGGCATGCCGAACTCGCTCATGATGCTTGTGACGATGCTGTTTGGCATTGTCGACGGCTGCAAGTACTTGTCGCCAGCTCCGCTGTACCACGCGGCGCCTTTGAGGTTCTGCATGTCGGTGCAGCGCGCCGGGGGAACAGTGGTGGTGATGGAGCGTTTCGACCCTGAGCATGCTCTTGAACTGATCGACAAGCACCAGATCACGACCAGTCAATGGGTGCCGACAATGTTCGTGCGCATGCTCAAACTTGACGACGCCGTGCGTGAGAAATACGACGTGTCATCGCTGCAAGTGGCGGTACATGCAGCGGCGCCGTGTCCGGTTGATGTCAAGAGGCGCATGATCGACTGGTGGGGCCCTGTGCTTCATGAGTACTACGCCGGCACCGAAGGCAACGGCTTCTGCTACGTCGACAGCGCGAATTGGCTGACACATCCAGGAACGGTCGGCCAGCCGCTCACTGGCATCTTGCATATTGTCGACGACGAAGGAAATGAGCTTCCCGTTGGTGAAGCGGGCACGGTGTATTTCGAGAGCGAGTCCCAGTTCGAATACCACAACGACCCCGACAAGACCGCTGATTCTCGTCTTGCTAATGGCTGGTCGACCCTGGGCGACGTCGGCAAGGTCGATGCCGACGGATTCTTATATCTGACAGACCGCAAGGCGTACATGATCATCAGCGGCGGCGTAAACATCTATCCCCAAGAAGCCGAGAACGTGTTGACCATGCACCCCGATGTGTTTGACGTCGCGGTGATTGGGGTACCGAATGACGACTTCGGCGAAGAGGTCAAAGCAGTCGTGCAGCCAGAGACAATGCCAGCTGACGAGGCTGCCGCCAAAGTCCTGGAACGCACCTTGATCGAGTTCTGCCGTGAGCAGCTGGCCGACGTCAAGTGCCCGCGGTCGGTTGACTTTAGGCCCGAGCTGCCAAGGCACCCGACCGGCAAGCTCTACAAACGCTTACTTAAAGATGAGTATTGGGCTGCAACGGGTCGCAGTATCTGATCAGTATCTGATCAGATCAGCGGCCGACGTTCGGTTCGCCGCGCCGATCCTCAAAGAGCAGTAACGCAGCTTCGAGATCTGGCCAGGTGACCTCGGTTGCGGTGTCGTCGCGGCGCAAGGTGGCCAACGCTGCCTCTCGCAAGACACCCGTCAGGTCGGCAAAGGAAAGGCCTTCGGTGCGTTCGGCCAACAGTTCGCGGTCGACGTCGTCGCCCAGGTTCACGTCGGTGATTTTGAGTAGCGCGTGTCGTGCCGCTGTCTTGGGTAAGCCCAGCTCGATGTGGCTCTCGAAGCGACCAGCTCGAAGCAGGGCGCCATCGATGAGGTCTTTACGGTTGGTTGCGGCAACCACGGCAACTCGACCACGGTCGGCGACTCCGTCGATCTCGGTGAGAAGCGCCGCCACGACCTGATCAGAAACCGAACTCGACGAGCTTCCTCGAACCGGCGCCAAAGCATCGAATTCGTCAAAGAAGATGATCGATGGGGCTGCGTCGCGTGCTCGTTGGAAGACCGTTCGGACGGCCCTCTCGCTCTCGCCGACGTACTTGTCAAGGAGCTCGGCGCCCTTGACCGAGAAGAACGCGCAACCCGCTTCGTGAGCTAAAGCCTTGATCACAAAGGTCTTTCCGGTGCCGGGAGGGCCCCACAACAAAATGCCCTTGGGCGGTTCGATGCCGAGGCGCTCAAATCGTTCGGGCTGGGTCATGGGCCAAATCACCGCTTCGGTCAACCGTTGCTTGACGTTGTCCAGGTTTGCGACCTTTTCGAAACCGAACCCAGTCATCTCGCCCATGGGAACTGCGCCGAGCGTCGGCGTGGTTCCTTCGAGTGCGGTGATCGCGATGTCGGTGGTCATCGATTGATCGTTCGTGGCGACCATCGATGACGCCTGCAACACCGTGGCGAGGACATCGGCTCCGGAGAACCCCGCAGTCTTGGCGGCGAGACGGTCAGCGTCGACCTGGTGCCCGCCGGGAACCTGCGCGAACGCAGCTTCGAACAGCCGACGCCGCCGGTCAAGATCTGGTGGCGGAATACTGACAACTCGCGGAAGCATGGGTGACTTCGAGATCGACTCGTGGAGATCGGCGACCGCGTCGACTCCGAGCACGCAAACCACCTGGGGCTTCGATGCGACCTCTTCGAGGAACCAGCGAAGCACAGCGATGAATTGAGTGCGAAACGTCGACAGAGCATCGTCGCCTGTCAAGGTTTCGAGGCGGTCGACGAAAATAACTCTCGGCCCGGCGGGAGAATTGATTGCCGACGACAGCCTGTCGAGAAGCCGTTCTGGCTTGAAGATACGAGAGATGTCGACCTCGGTTACCGCAGTACCGGCGCGAGTCGCGGCCTCGCTGACCAGCTCAGACTTGCCGCAACCATTCGGGCCTTCGAGCAGCACCCCAGCAACGCTCGGCAGGTTCCACGAGTTCGCCAAATCGTCAGCTGTGGCGAGCAACGAAAACCAGCCCGCCATCAACTCGACTTCGTTGTCAAGCCCAGCAAGAAGTGCATCGGCGATCTGCGGAAGTGGCGGCGTGGTGGGTTCTTGCGGGTCCGCGTTGGTGGCCGCGGTGGCTGCGGTGGCTGAGGTCTTGCTCGCAACGTTTGACTCTGTGCTGGTGGGGTTTTGCGGTGCCGCTATCGCTGGTGCCTGACCAATGGCGAATCGAGTGGCTGGCCCAACAATGCCTGCGCCGTCGGGTTCGACCGCCGTGACCTCGAGTACAACGTCGTCATCGCCGTCGAGGTAGCCGCCGTCGATGCGATGTCGGTCGCCCTGGCTCAGGGGCGTTCCCTGCAGCGCCCTGGCCAGGGCCCGGGTCTCGATTGAGTGGTCGGTGAAACGCACAACTTCGGCGACGGGCAGGATCACACGCTTGACGTCGACGTTTGCACCAGCGCGGAGCCCGGCGTTGGACATGGCTTCGGCGTCGAGTAACAGATCGCTCGGGCCCGTGGTTTCGCCGCCCGTGACTCTGACATGGCTGTCGCCGACCGAAACTATGCCGCCATGTGGAAGTCCCAGCGTGCGCAGCAAAATGGAATCGGCGATGGCGGTCGCGCTCGTGCCGGCACGAATAGTGAATCGCATGCCCGCATCGTAGGGCGTGGCTAGAAGCTGACCCTGTCCTCCTCATCGCTTACGGTTACCGTTCAACAGAGGAAGCACTGCACTCAACAGAGGAAGCAATGCACGATGCCTGAGGGGGCCCAGTCGTGGGAATGCAAGATGTACAACTACTAATGCATCGCTTAGTCGAGCGGAGCGTGATCGTGGCTCCCGACGAAGAGGTGGTGACCGCGACAGCGAACGGCACGCGGCGCCAGACCTATCGCGAAACGCGAAGCCGGGCGCATCAGCTGGCACACGCACTCGAATCCGTTGGGATCGGTGTCGGCGACCGAGTAGGCACGTTCATGTGGAACGGCTCCCGACACCTCGAGGCGTACTGGGCGTCGGCGGGCATGGGCTGCGTTTTGCACACCCTCAATATCAGGCTCGGCCCTACTGACCTCGAATACATCATCAACCACGCTGACGACCAGATCATCATCGTCGACGCTGATCTGCTTCCGGCGCTTGAACCCCTCGTTGGGCTGATGCCGACGGTTCGCAAAGTAGTGGTTGCAACCGAGCCCGGGTTCGAAGGCTGGTCGACGTCGCTGCCAAACGCTGTCGACTACGAAGACTTCATCGCCGATCACCCCACGGAGTTCCAGTGGGTTGAGATCGACGAGCGCTCACCGCTCGGACTTTGCTATACGAGCGGCACGACCGGCGACCCGAAGGGCGTTGAATATGAGCACCGGTCCCAATATCTTCACACGCTCGTCCAGTCGCTAACCGACTCGATGGGGTTGACCGCGGCCGACACAATGTGCGGCATTGTTCCCATGTTTCACGCGCAAGGTTGGGGACTTCCGTGGGCTGCCACGATGCTCGGCATGAAACAGGTCATGCCCCATCGGTTCATGGGCGCGGATCGGTTGATCCAGCTGATGTCCGACGAAGGCGTCACGATTTCGGCTGGTGTGCCGACGATTTGGCAGGGTGTTCGCTCGTTGTTCGAGGCGAATCCGGGTGTCTATGACCTGTCGAAGCTTGAGAGGCTCACCTGTGGTGGCTCTGCGCCGCCGCATTCGTTGATCGAGTGGTTCTGGGATGCGCTCGGAACCGAGATGGTCCAGGGTTGGGGTATGACCGAAACGTCGCCTCTCGGCACCCTTTCACGCCGAGTGATGAAACGCAGCCAGATCGACTTGCCAGCGCAACAGAAGGCCAAGAATCAGGCCAAGGCCGGGTTACCAATGCCCGGGCTCGAGGTTCGAATCGTCGACGAGGAGTTCAATGACCTGCCCTGGGACGGCGACAGCGTTGGAGAACTACTCATTCGGGGGCCATGGGTCGCCAAGGAGTATTTCAAAAACCCACAGCCGGCGAAGTTCCACGACGGATGGCTCGTGACAGGCGATGTTGCCGCAATCGATTCTGAGGCCTATGTGATCATCGCCGATCGCTCAAAGGACCTGATCAAGAGCGGTGGTGAGTGGATCAGTTCCGTTGACCTTGAGAATCACATTGTGGGCCTGGCGGGCGTGGCCCAGGCCTGTGTGGTCGCGGTGCCACACCCGAAATGGGACGAACGCCCGGTTGCCCTCGTGGTGCTCGACGATGGGGCCGAGGTTCCGGCTGCTGCGGTTGTGGCTCATTGCGAATCGAACTATGCCAAATGGCAACTGCCTGACGACGTGATCTTCGTCGACGCGATCGCGCAAACGGGCACCGGCAAGATGGACAAGAAGACGGTGCGGGCCCAGCTGAGTGCCGAGGGCTACCAGTTGCCGGACCTACGCTGACGCCTGTGTCTACTGCAACAGGATCTACTCCAACAGGTTCGAGTGCTGCTGAGTCCAGCGCGACGTCTGGCCACGAGCTTCCATCGTCGTCGAGTTTCCATATGACTGGCGAACAGTTCCGGTCACTCGGCTACGAGCTGATTGATTTCATTGCCGACTATCACGACACGGTTGCCGATCGTCCGGTGCAAAGCCTTTGCGAGCCGGGCGATGTTGCCGCTCAGCTTGCGGCGGGGCCGCCGGAACATGGCGACGGGCTGACGTCGTTAATCGACGACCTGTCGACCGTGATCGTTCCTGGGCTGACGCATTGGCAGTCGCCGACGTTCCATGCGTACTATCCGGCAAATGCTTCTGGGCCGTCGATCCTCGGTGAGTTGTTGAGCGCCGGGCTCGGCGTGAACGGCATGAACTGGGCTACGAGCCCGGCGGTGACCGAAGTCGAAACACGAGTCATGGACTGGCTTGTGGATCTGTGCGGCCTCGACGATGGGTTCCGGTCGACAAGCGATGGCGGGGGAGTAATCCTCGACAGTGCATCGTCGGCGCTGCTGACCGCAGTTGTGGCGGCGCGGTTTCGCGCAGTGGGCCACCGGCCGGCTGCTGAGTTGTGCGCCTACACCACTGCGCAGGCTCACTCGTCAGTCCTCAAAGGCATGCGGGTCGCTGGATTTGCAGACGACCAGTTGCGCATTGTCGACCATGACCCAGTATTTGCAATGCAGCCCGAAGCGCTTGCTGCGGCCATGTCGGCCGATGCTGACGCTGGGCTTGTGCCGTTCTTCGTGACGGCGACTGTCGGCACGACTTCTTCGTGCGCCATCGATCCGGTCCCGGTGATTGCAGAAATCTCAAAAAAGCATGACGCGTGGCTTCATGTCGACGCGGCGTTCGCCGGAAGCGCAGCCGTTGCACCCGAGCTTCGATTCGTAAACGCGGGCCTTGATCAAGCCGACAGCTACTGCTTCAACCCCCACAAGTGGTTGCTGACGAACTTCGATTGCACAGCGTTCTATGTTCGGTCTCAACAAGCCTTGACAAGCTCGATGCGCATCGTGCCTGAGTTTCTGAAGAACGCCGCGAGCGAGTCAGGTCAGGTGATCGACTACCGCGATTGGCAGGTGCCATTGGGCCGCCGGTTCCGTGCTCTCAAACTGTGGATGGTGATTCGCTGGTACGGCGCTGAAGGGTTGCGTACGTACATCCGGCATCACGTCGAACTCGGTCGGGGATTCGATGCTTGGATCGTCGAGCACCCGAGCTTTGAGCTTGTAGCCCCCACGAATCTGAGCGTGGTGTGCTTTGCCCATGTCGATGGCAACGAACGCACGAAGCACATTCTCGAACAAATAAACGAAGACCGAGCCCATCACCTCACGCACACTGCCCTCGACGGTCGCTACACCATTCGTGTCGCAATCGGTTCCGTACGTACCGAACAGGTACATATCGAGGCGCTGCAAGCTGACTTGGCGGCTCTTGCATGACCGTCGTCGAGATTCCGATGCCCGACGACTGGCATGTGCATTTACGCGACGACGAAATGCTCGCGGCCGTCGTCGACTATTCAGCCCGTTGGTTTCGCCAGGCATTGGTTATGCCAAACCTCGTGCCGCCAGTGACGACGCTCGAACAGGCACGGTCCTATCGCGATCGAATCTTGTCATCGGTTTCGATCGAGGCTCCGTGGTTCGACCCGCGTATGACGTTGTACCTGCGACCCGATCTCGTAGCTGATGATCTGCGACACGGCTGGGTAGAGAGGGTGATCGGCGGCGCAAAGTTCTACCCGGCAGGCGCGACTACGAACTCCGACCTTGGCGGCACGAGCTTGGCCGATTTCATGCCCGTGCTCGAGGTAATGGCCGAGCTTGGTATGCCTCTGTTGGTGCACGCTGAATCGACTGACCCTGATATCGACATCTTCGATCGCGAAGCGGTGTTCCTCGAACGCGAAGTGGCTCCGCTGCTTGCGCGTATGCCCGAACTGAGCGTGACCGTTGAGCACATCTCAACGTCAGCGGGGATCGACCTGGTGCGGGCGTATCCACAGGCCTTTGGCTCTATTACCCCGCATCACCTATCGTGCGATCGCAGCGACATTTTGGCCAATGGAATGCGCCCTGAGCTGTACTGCAAGCCGGTGATCAACTCGGCTGAGCACCGACGTGCGCTGGTCGAAGCTGCTACCTCGGGCGACGACAAGTTTTTTCTCGGCACCGACTCGGCGCCACACCCGCTGAGCGCCAAAGAGGCACGCGTCGCCAAGGCTGGCATCTTCAACGCACCGTTCGCTCTCGAAGTGACGGCAGAAGTCTTCTTCCAGAACGGGTCGCTCGATCAGCTTGCCGCGTTCACCTCGACGAATGGCGCGGCTCGCTACGGGCACCCCGTCAGTGAACGTCGTCTCGTGTTGACGCGTCACGGCGATGCGAACCCCCCGCGAGATGACCTGCTAACCACGGCAACAGGTGACCAAGTGCGATTGTTTGGCGTAAACGAAGCAGCGCTGTGGGCCATTGACCAGGTCGCCTGAGCCAGCGCTTGCCGTCGGGTCACCGACTTAGGGGCCCCATTCAGACAAATAGGCCTCCATCGCGTCGCGGCCCTGATCGTCGAGTATCAATCTGCCGTCGATAAGTCGCCCATGCAGGTGCTCAATGATGTCGCGCGCCGTGACGATGGCGAAGGTGTCCATGTCGAAGTCGGCAGCAACCTGGTCAAGCGCAGCCAGGCTGCCGGTACCGCGTTCGCATCGGTCGACTGAGACGACGAGCCCGGCGAGATGAACGTTGGCAGCGTCACGAAGCAGGGGAGCGGTTTCGCGAATCGACGTACCAGCGGTGGTGACGTCTTCGACAAAGAGAATGCGGTCACCGTCAGCCGGCGTGTGGCCGACCAAGGTTCCGCCCTCGCCGTGGTCCTTGGCTTCCTTGCGATTGAACGAGTAGGCGAGGTCGGTTCCGCGGTCTGCCAGAGCGGTGGCCGTGGCGACCACGAGAGGAATGCCCTTATATGCGGGCCCAAAGAGCACGTCGATCTCGAGGTTGTGAGAGCGCAGGCGATCGCCGATCGCGTCGGCATAGAAACCGCCGAGGCGCTGCATTTGTGCACCTGTGCGATATCTGCCAGTGTTGACAAAGTACGGGGTTGACCGGCCGCTCTTGGTAACGAAATCGCCAAAGGTCAGTACATCGCAGGCGACCATGAACTCAATGAACTGTTGCTTGTACTCCGCGATGGTCATGTTGGCCTTTCAGGTCGCGAGCGAGAGCTGGGAACGGTGGGTGTTCAGCCACTCAGTCGTTGCTCGATTGGTTGCTTCGTACCCGCCAGCGAGCAATTGTTGGAAGCCAACTCCGCCATTGTCTGCCAACGAGCGCACATTGACAAGCGCCTTGTCGAGAAACGAGATGGCGAGCCCGATAACGACTGACCGGTCGTCTTCGCTGAGCCCGTGACGGTTGCAGAACAGGGCGAATCGCGCCACCCGATCGAGACCATCAGGTAGAGCATCGCCGTGGACCATGCCGAACGGAACCCAATGTCGAGCGGCGACGGCGATGTCGAATCGCCGATCAACAGGCCGGCAGTAGTCAAAGTCGATAACGCCAACGACCGCTGTCGTATCGCTCTCGTCAACAATCACATTGGACATACACAGGTCGTTGTGACACACGAGGTCGCCGGTCGCTTCGTGGGGAAAGTAATCGCCGGCCGTGACAGCCCACACAGGGTCGTCGGGAACAACAAACGACTCCGCTGCGGCGTGTAGGCGACATTGCAGATCGGCGACCTGTACGAGAAGCGCATCGGAAAAGGCCCACGACGAGTGTGGAGCCATAACCGCTTGTCCAGGTACATAGCGAAGTCGCTGGCGGCCGAGATCGTCATATCCGAGAGCGGCGGGCACTGAGTTGCCCAGTGCCGACTGAAGGTGTTGCAGGAAGCTGGCAACGGTGCGGGACTGTGGATGAGCGGGCCGGGCGACCTGGTCCCCGATGCGTACGACGCGACCGCTGTTCGCTGTTCCTCCTGAGAGTGGGATCTCCGGTGGATCAGACTCGGGTGGGCTCACGCCACAAGTGTCGCGTGCAAAGCCCGCTAGATCAGGCGATGTCGACGAAGAGCGACTCGTTGTACGGCGCGAGGTGACCCTGAGCCACACGCACCACAAAACGTCGGGCGGTGGCGAAGTCAGCGGCTGCGATTCGCAACATGTCGCGGTTGGGAGCGTGCAGCAGGCTCGTCGCGCTCATGCGGTACCAGATGGGCCCGAAGTGCAGGTACAAATCGAGCACGGTGCGCAGGTTGGGGGTCATTTCGTCGATCACACGACTCATCGCTCGCGGTAGAACTGTTCTCAGTCGAGCCAAGAGATGAGGATCGACAGGTTGATCGAGCGCGGCACGGGGGCACATGCTGACGGCAAACAAGGCTTCGTCGCCGAGTAGCCGTAGTGCTCCGGTGCGTTCGAAGTCGCCGACCTCGTTCGCGAGATGTATCAAGCCATGCAGGCGCTCGACCGAAGCCACGCCATGCTGTGTGGCAGGTTCTTCGTCAGTATCGACAACGATCTGATGTCGTACAAAGGATCGCAGCAGCTCAACCGTGAACCGTTGGCATTCGGATTGTCCAGCAAAACGCACGAGAGCAAGGTCAACCGGCGAAGTGTCGTTGAAAGACCACCCGGCCTGGCAGATCTCCTGCGCGGTGCGATGTACGGCGATCGCGATCGACAGCACCGCAGGCTGGGCCGATTCGGCAGGTTCGCGAAGTAGCTCAGCGAGCAGGTGCTCGGCGCCTGGTGTGGCGAGAGCGACGGAGATGTCATGCGGTCGCTCTTGGAAAAACAACGCAGGATCGACCCCCGCAGGTACCCCGGTCGCCTGACCAAGCAGTCTGAGGGCACTATTTGATAGATGTTCTCGATAGTCGTGCCCCATCCGTTCGACTGTAGACAACCTGTGTGATCGGCGTAAGGGCACAATGACCCATGGTTGATACCCACGCGTGAAGAACTAACCGCAGTACTCTCGGCAAGTTCGCCTCTGCATACCTGGAATTTCGTGCTCTTTGTCCCCCGTTACGCCGTATTGCGCGGTCTCGTGGTCTTCGCTATGTGCTTGGTCGTGCTTACCGGCGCCTGTTCCCAATCTGAGTCTGTGCCGCCGGCTGGCGAACCGGGCGCATTCGATGTTGTCGACCCGACGCCCGATAGTTCTCTTAGCGCCGCTCAAGACCCGGCCGAGTCTGAGCAGGCACCGTTGGTTGCGCCAACCCCACAACCTCTCGATGAGTCCGCCTTTTCGCTCGTCACCACCGCTCGCGCGGGCGAAACCATTGCAGACGGAGCTGGACATCTTATTACCGTCCATAGCTTCGCCGAGTGGCCCGAAGTGTGGAGCCGACTTGGCGCCTTCAATTCTGCGGACTATCAGCTTGCTGCCGGCGTCGAACAACAGTGGCAGGGGGCAGGTGGCATCGGCGGCGTCGATGTGTCTATGTGCGCCCCAGGAGACATAGCGCAGGCTGAACGAGCGACGCGCCAGTTCAGTGTGGTCGGTTCGCTTGATGCGCCGCTTGAATCGCCTCTCGGCGCGGGGCTCTACGGAGCTCACCCGGTGCTGGAGCCAGCATTTGTGTTTCCCGAACCAGGTGCCTGTTCCCGAGGCTGGATTCCAATCGCTCTGGCCGATGCAGCGAATAATGCGACCGTCGCACGTGTTGAGATGGCACTCGATGCTGCTGATCCGGGTCGCAGCGAGTTGATGCAGTGGGAACTTGACTCGGTAGCCGACGTTCCCGAGATCACCGAAAACGTGGCCGGAATCACCGCCCAGTTCGTTGAAGGGCCGCTGGCAGGTGCTTCGGCAACGTTGTTGGGGTGGGCCGAGTTTATTGAGTCGGAATCACCGTGGCCCGGTACACGTCTCGTTGGTGCGTTGATCGACGCTTGCCCAGGGCGCAGCGGTTGGCCGTTGTTTGGTCTCGAGGTCGAACAGTGGAACCTTGCGCCGACTGTTGCCATTCCGGTCAACTCGACTGCTCCGGCGGCGACTCTTTCGGGCGACGAATGCACGTCGGGGTGGATCGCGGCTCCAGTTCCGTTTGGGGCAGAACCAACAGGCCTGTTTATGACAGATCTGGCGAACCCTGAGTCGGGATTCGCGTCGTGGAGTTTTGCCGGATCTGCGCTTCCTGCCCCTGGCTGATGTCGTCATGGCGGCAACGAGTTCCTTGGCGGGTCTTGCGACGTATCGCTTTGTGCTCGCTCATCGGTTTGTGCTGGTTCTCAACGGTGCCCGGTTGTTCCTCGGAACCGCCGCCCACGGCTGACCGCTTCGACAACGGAGATGCCGCTGCGGCACCTGTCGTGACCACTGCGCCGCTGGTGCTTCCGGCTGAGATATCACAGGCGGGTGAGCACTCCGTACCCGTCGATGCATCGGCGCCGTTGCCGATTGAGTGGGTCGATCCTCAAAGCGTGGGGCAGAACACCCCGACTAGAGGGGGAATCGAAGGGCTACTTACCTTTCGAGGGAACCCGACTCGAACGTTCTACGGCCAAGGCCCGGTGCCGCAGAACCCTGTTGAGCAGTGGCGTTTCGGCATGGGGGAAGAGCTCTGCTCGTGGAGCTCGGTAGGTGGTGAAGAAACCAAGTGGTGCGGAACGGGTTGGACAGGCCAACCGGCCTTGTTTGACTACGACGATCGACGTTGGGTGGTGTTCGGCTCGTACGCGCCGGCGTTGCATTTTCTCGATGCGGCAACCGGCGAGCGCATGTTGGCCGATGTTCCCGTAGGCGACCTGATTAAGGGTTCGGTCACGATTGACCCTGACGGGTTTCCGTTGGCGTATTTCGGTTCTCGTGACGGATTCTTCCGGGTTGTGGCGTTTGATGGCGCCAACGCTCGCGAGCTGTGGCAGCTCAGCGCTCAGGAAGTCACGGAAACGCGGTGGAACGATGACTGGGACGGCACGGCTCTCGTCATCGACGATCACCTGTTCGTCGGCGGTGAGAATTCGAATTTACATATCGTCAAACTGAATCGCAGTTTCGACGGATCTGGCGCGGTCCAGGTGGCTCCTGAGCTCATATTTCATGCTCCGGGATGGGATGATCAGCTTCTCATCGATGCCGACGAAAACGTGTCGATCGAGACTGCGATAACCATTGTTGGCAACTCGCTTTGGTTCGCGAACAGTGGCGGGCTGGTGCAGGCCTGGGACATTGGTGGCCTGCGAGCCGGGATCGAGCCCGAACGAATATTCAGGTTCTGGACCGGCGATGACACCGACGCCTCAATCGTTATCGATGACGAAGGGTTCGCCTATGTCGGCGTGGAACTCGAAAGGGCGCTTACCCGCGCTGTGGAACTCGGCCAGCTGATCAAGCTCGATCCGAGTCGCCCTAATGACCCGGTCGTGTGGTCTCGCGATCTACATACGAGAGTCCCCGACGGCATTTGGGCGACGCCAGCGATTCATCGTGACGTGCTCTATGTTCCGACGAATGAGGGGTACCTGCACGCGATTGACCGATCGACCGGCGCCACCAGGTGGCGCACGAAGCTGCAGGGCCCTGTTTGGTCGTCGCCAGTGGTCGTTGACGATGTGCTGATTCAGGCCGATTGCGCTGGCAATATCCACGCTTGGGATGTCGCAGACACCACGATCGACCCGGTCAAGATGTGGCAGATCACGTTGCCGTGGTGCATCGAGTCAACCCCCGCGGTATGGGACGGCCAGATAGTGGTCGGCCACCGTCGCGGCGAGATTTGGTCGATCGGTGACCCGAAGTAGCCCTGAGATCCGCTGCGGTTCAGAGGCTCAGAGGTTCAGATCGACGACGACGCGCCCGCGTACCTGACCGTCAAGAATGTCGGCAGCTACCTGCGGCACACCAGCGAGTCCAACCGTTGAGGTGATCTGGTCGAGTAGCGAGCTGTCAAGGTCGGTCGCGAGTCGTGCCCACGCCTCATCACGATCGGCCTGCGGGCGATGCACACAGTTGATGCCGATCAGGCGCACGCCGCGCAAGATGAATGGCAACACCGTCGTCGACAGATCGCTTCCTTGAGCGAGGCCGCACGCAGTGACTACGCCGTCGGGCTGCATGCGAGCGAGCACATTGGCGAGTGTGGAGCTTCCGACCGGGTCGATGGCTGCGGCGTAGACCGGTTTCGCAAACGGTTTGCCTGGCTCGCTGAGCTCAGCCCGATCGACGACTTCTGATGCGCCGAGTCGACGCAAGTAGTCGCCCTCGGCGTCGGCCCGGCCGGTCGAGGCAATGACGTGATGGCCGAGCTTGGCAAGTACAGCAATAGCAACGCTGCCGACCCCGCCAGCGGCCCCGGTCACCACAATTGGGCCACGGTCAGGGGTGATTCCCTGCTGCTCGAGAGCGATCACGCTGAGCATGGCGGTGTACCCGGCGGTGCCGATCGCGGCCGCTTGTGCCGGCGAGATACCAGTGGGAAGCAGGGTTAGCCACTCGGATTTCATCCGCGCCTTTTCGGCAAAGCCACCCCAATGAGCCTCGCCGACGTCGAATCCATTGACGGTGACTAGATCACCGGCGCTGAATCCGGCTACATCCTCGGCGACGGACCCCACCACGTCGACGCCTGGAACCATTGGGTATCCGCGCACCACGCCAGGCCGACCCATTACGGCCATGCCATCTTTGTAGTTGACTGTCGAGTGCGACACATTAATGAGCACATCGTGGTCGGGAAGCTGATCCTCAGTGAGGTCGGTGATCGCGGCGTGAACCCCGTCGTCGTCTTGGGTCAGAAGCATGCCGCGAAAAGTCATGAGGTGAATCTAGTTCTTGGTGTCGGGCGTCAGCGACTCGGCGGGGTCGAGAGCGGGGGCCTATCGTGGCTTGACATTGCCCGTCAGCAGGTTGGTCTTGAGTCCGGTGGTCTCGTTGAATCGCAGCGGTCGGTAGACGAACCACCCAGCCACTGCACTCAAGACGAGTAGACCCACCCCGATGAGTCTTGAGGCTGGTGGATCCAGCACGAAATCAGTGCGGCTGAGAATCAGCCCGGTCACTCCAACCACGGCGACCAAACCAGCAATGGCCACCAAAATCGGCTTTGAGTTGCCGTTTCGGAACCCCGCTCGCACTTTGGCGCGGGCGAATTGGACGATCGCTCCGAGCACCACGGCCTGCGCCGCCGCAAAGCCAATCTCGCTCGCTTCGAGCATTCCACTCGCTAACAGCGGCAGGGCGATCAGTAGGCAGAAGATTGAGATGGTGCCGACGCCGAGCTGCACAAGAATCCGTTGGTTCGACCCACCATAGGTAGAGACCATTTCCGCGGCGAGTTGATGTGGCTCGCCGAATTCGGCAACCGGGTCGCCTCGCGACGCGTCGAGATGGGCTGCTACCTCACCGACCAGGTCGGCTGACACATCTTCTGGAAGGCGTAGGCGTAGCTCGGCGGCGAGTTCTCCGAGGTATTGATCGTTGCGCATTGTGGCTTTTTCCCTTTGCGTCAAGTTTGGTGGTCAGTGAGTGGGTACCGCAGAAATCAACTCGCCGACCCGTTCGGCGAAGGTGGTCCATTCGATGGATCCTTCGGCGAGTAGAGCGCGGCCCTTATCCGACACTCGGTAGTACTTGCGGCCGGGGCCGCCGTCGCCGGGGCGCCATTCGGCTGCAAGTAGTCCGTCCTTCTCCATCGCTGTGAGTCGCGGGTAGAGCGTGCCGCCTTTGATCGTTCCGAGCCCGGTGTGTTCAAATCGCGCCGCCAGCTCATAGCCGTAGGTGGTGTCGTTGCCGATGAGACCCAGCACGCACAGGTCGAGCACGCCTTTTAGCCATTGGGCTCGGCGGGCATCAAAAGCGACTCGTGCTGGTTGCTCGTTCGGCATGTACTAGATCGTAAACCTAGCTAGATAGGAAAGCAAACTAGTTCTGTCATCGTCTAGTCGTTGGGTCGCGCAAGTGAGTGGTTTCAGCCGCATAGTCTCGTTACATGGCTCGGCTTCGTGGCGTCAATGTTGTTGTAACCGGGGCAGAAAGCGCTCTCGGGCGCGCCACCGTCTCCCGTCTGGTCAGCGAAGGCGCCGACGTACAAGCAACCGTGTGGAAGCAGGCTCACACCGCCGAGGTTGCTGAGGTGTTCGGCGCTCGTGTCCCAATCCATGTTCTCGACGTGACCAGCCCGCAAAGTTGGCAATCAGTTGCTGGCAATCTCGACACGACGCGGACCGGAATTCATGGTCTCGTGAACCACGCGACTACAGCTACCACCGGTTCGCTCAACGCGATGGACCCGGCAGATCTTCGCTCCATGATCGACGTCAACCTGCTTGGCCCGGCACTCGGAATTCGCACACTCGCGCCACTGCTGGCAGCCTCTGGCGGCGGCTCCATCGTGAATATTGCATCGACCGAAGCCTTTCGAGGGGCTGCCAATGCCGCGGTCTTTGCGGCGACGAATTGGGGGCTCCGCGGGCTGACTCGGTCGGCGGCTCTCGAGTTGGGGTCGTCGGGTATTCGTGTGAACACGGTGTGTCCGTCGACCGGACTGATGCACGAGGGCGTTACGACGTCGCAAGCTCCAGCGGGTGTGGACACACAGACGACTGCGCTGCTCGCTGACGGAGGCCAACCTCGACCTGTTACGACCGGTGATGTCGCCGCAATGGTCGCGTTCTTACTGAGCGACGACAGTGCAACGTGTACCGCAGGGGACTTTCTCGTCGATGCCGGGTCGGCGGCGTCCGAGCTGATCTGAAGCCCGCAGCACTCGGGCAACTCGGTCCTACAGTGGCGTGATGGCTAAGCGAAAGCGTAAGGGAGCAACGGCAACGCTTGCTCCGCCGTCCGAACCGCCGGTTCAGCCTGGAATGATCGGTCCCCGTCGTTCTGTTCCTGCAACAGTAGCAAGGCCGCCCTATGCGCTTTCGGGCGATCCGGGCCCATCGGTGTCAGATGTGGTGCGCACGCCCGACGAAATCGCATCTATGCGCCGGGCGGGTGCAGCTGCCGCGGAAGTTCTCATGATCGCCGGAACGCTTGCTGTTCCCGGAACCCCAACCGATGCCATCGACGCCCGCGTGCACGACGAGATCGTTTCTCGCGGCGGGTACCCAAGTCCCCTCAACTACCGAGGGTTTCCGAAGTCGGTGTGCACGTCGGTGAATGAGATCATCTGCCACGGCATCCCCGATACACGCCAGCTTCGCGATGGTGACATCATCAACATTGACGTCACGATCTTTCTCGATGGGGTGCATGGCGACACGAGCTGCACCTTTCTTGTCGGCGATGTCGATGAGGTTTCGACCATGTTGGTACGTGAAACACGCATCGCGATGTACGAAGCAATCAATGTTGTTGCCCCAGGGCAACCGTTCAACGCGATTGGTCGGGCGATACAGACCCACGCAGAAAAGCATCGGTTGGGTGTCGTGCGTGATTTCATTGGCCACGGGGTTGGCACCGAGTTCCACTCGAATCTGCAGATTCCGCACTACTACCAACCACGCTTCACCAAGAAGATGGAGTCGGGCATGAGCTTCACCATCGAGCCCATGCTCACCCTCGGTGGGATCGACTTTGTGCTCTGGGACGACGACTGGACCGCGGCGACAAGCGACGGACGACGCACGGCGCAATTCGAACACACGATGATCGTCACCGCAGACGGCGTCGAGCTCACAACGGTCACTCCTGGCGGCGAATGCGCAGCCGATATCTACGCCACCTGAGCCTGAGATGAGTAGGCCCTTTCGGCAGGTCGATGTCTTCACGAGCGTTCGGGGTATGGGTAACCCGGTAGCTGTCGTGTTCGACGCCGACGATCTCACGGTGGCTGAGATGCAACGTTTCGCCTCGTGGACAAACCTGTCTGAGACCACGTTTGTGCAAACGCCGACCGCTTCAGAAGCTGACTACCGCGTTCGTATTTTCACGCCGGCTGCGGAGCTTCCTTTTGCCGGTCACCCGACGATCGGAACCTGTCATGCGTGGGTCGAGCGCTATGGCGCCGAGGGTCGGTCGAATCTGATTCAGCAATGCGAAGCCGGGTTGGTCAATTTGCGCAACGACGACGGACGCTGGGCGTTCGTCACCCCGGAGCTAACGCGCTCTGGGCCGGTCGCTGTCGACGACCGGGAACTCCTCGTCAAAGCATTGGGGGTCGCCGCCGCTGATGTTGTCGACATGGCCTGGATTGACAATGGTCCCGGATGGGTCGGGGTCTTGCTCGATGACCCGTCAAAGGTGCGCAACCTGGCACCGATAATCGATCCGCGGCTGCCCGAGGTTGGTGTTGCGGCAGTGGCGGGGCCGAACTCCAGCGAAGATGCCCAGCTTGTCGTACGAGCCTTTTTCGATGCTGGCGGAACTCGCGAAGACCCTGTGACGGGCAGCCTCAATGGATCGCTTGCGCAATGGCTGATCGCGTCACGACGAATCGGTGATCGCTATGTGGCCTCTCAGGGCCGCGAAATCGGTCGCGACGGTCGAATCTATGTCGAACGCGACCACCAAGCCCGTATCTGGGTTGGCGGAGATGCCGTGACATTGGTGAGCGGCGAAGTCACGATCACCTAGCTCGCATCACCTGCTGCTTGGTGAGGGCTGTTTCGTGGGGGTTTGTCACAACGCCGAAGCGGCTCCGCCGGCTTCAGGGGTGCGGGTGAATGCGGCGAACACGCCGTCGGCGATTCGTTCTGGGGTTCCAGTCGTGGTGTCGAATACCCAAATTCCGTCGAGCTCATCGGTGCCTGCGGGGCGCCCGGCAAACACAAAGAAACGTCCGCTGGGCGACCAGAAGTCGTGGCTTTGGCTGTACTGGTCAAAAAATGGCAGGTAGTTTTGCGCGGTCTCGGCTGACGGAACAAACGCAAAGGATCTGGCGGCCTGCCCGTTGATGTCGAAGTGCCAGCGCAGGGTCCCGTCGCCGCGCTGCTCGGCTTCGAGCCACGCGGTCGACTGCCCGTTTGGGCTGGGCAGCAGCGCTATGGCGGGTTCGCTTGAGAGCTGGAACGGCTCGCCGCCAAAGGTGCCCATGATGTACGGAACGCCAGGGATAAGCGGTTCAACAGCGTCAAGAGATGCATCGAACTCGGGAGTCGGGGTTGGGTCCTGCAACACAATGGTTTGTGTCTGCAAGTCGTCCGCGGCGCCAAATGATGCGGTAACAACCCCGTTATCTTGTCGTGACGGGGTCGCCTGCATGGCTATGCGATTTCCTTCGTTGCTCACCGCGAACCGCAGCTCGCCTTGGTAGCTGATCAAAGGTCGCCGGCCTTCGCCGCTTGCTCCGGTCGTCACGAGATATTGGCCGTCGTCATCGGAGTCGGCATAGACGACCGAGCCATCGGGAAGCCACGTAGGAGCGCCGAACTTGCCGGGGAACTCATCGACGATGATCGTTGCGCTTCCGAGGTCGATGCGATCAAATCGAAATCCAGAAGCGTTGACGATTAGTTCGTCGCCGTCGGGCCCCCACGAAAAGAAAAATGGGCTCCCGCGGTCAATCCGCCTTGTGCCTGGTTCTTCGGACAGGGGTTCGGCGACGCCAAGATCGATACCGCCGGCCGATGGGCTGAGATGAGCAACCCGTTCTGCGCTCGGATCCCAATACAGGTAAAACGGCACCGTGTCGAGTTCGACGGTGCGCAAATCGCTTCGGTCGAAGCGATCGGTGTCAAGTGAGCTTGCTCCAGTGGTTCGATCGACCGACACCCAAGCGACGCGTGACCCGTCGGGGGCCCAGCTGGGTTGCGTGTGGCGCTTGGTCGGATCGTCGGTCAACAGCTCGACCTCTGAACCGTCGGGGAGCATTGTGGCGAGTTGATCGGCCGCATCTTGTACGACGAGACGTCCGTCATCTTCTACCTCGGCCGTTTCGGGGTCGGTCAACGTATCTGATTCGCCAAGGTCAGCGGGCGGCAGAATCTGCGCCTGGGGCGCAGTCGGCGTCGCACGAGCACTGGCCTCGTCGGTGTCGCTGGATCCACTACAAGCCGCCACAAAAAGGCAGATTCCGATCAAGACCGGGACAAGGCGTCGCACGGCACGAATGTAACCGTGGCCGCCGCCGATCTGGGGTCGGGCCGAAGCAGGTAAAACACAACAGCGGCCGGGCGAATCGCCCGGCCACGCTGTCGCTGATGGACCTACTCCGCCCGCAGCTCCGATAGTGTCGCACGCTCTTGGCGCAGACACAACAGCCTCTGTCGACCTAACGACGCTGGCACGATGGGCACCAGGTCGTGGTGCGGGCGTCATAGACCTTTGAACGCAACTGGGTGCCACATCGGGCACATGGTTCGCCCGACAAGCCGTAGCAGTTCAGGTGAAACTGATTTGAGCCCTTCTCGCCGGTGGCGGTGCGGTAGTCGCGCAGCGTCGTGCCGCCATTGGTGATCGCGCCGGCAAGCACGCTGCAAATTGCTTCGTGTAACCGAGTTGCCTGAGGTCTGCTGATCGATCGCACAGCAGGGTGTATTTGCGCCAGCCAGAGCGCCTCGTCCGCGTAGATATTGCCGATTCCCGCCACAGGGCGTTGGCTTAGTAACTGCGTCTTGAGTCGCCTGCTGCTGGCCTTGATCGCGACGTGTAGACCCTCGGGGGTAAACCCAGGTCCGAGAGGCTCCGGTCCAAGCGCATTCAAGGTCGCGATTGTTGAGTAGTCACCAGCGGCAACCACTCGGATACGGCCGAATCGACGAACATCACGAAAGATCAATGCCTTGTCGGCAACAAAGTGCATTGTGGCCCGTACATGGCTTTCGTTGTTGGGGCGGCGAACGGCAAGCGTGCCCGTCATGCCGAGATGCACGATGAGCTCGCGGTCATCATCGAGCGCGAAGAGCAGATATTTGCCGAGGCGGTCAACCATGGTGATGGTGCTTCCAATGGTGTTGCGAGCTTCGATGAACTTGTCAGATTCGTGGCTTGATGCATCGACAATGGTCTGGCCGATGACAAGGGGCGCCAGTTGCGTGCGAATGGTCTCGACTTCGGGCAACTCTGGCATTGGTCCTCGATTTGGTGGGTTCTGGTCAGCCTCGACGGTAGACCTGATCAGTGCAAGCACACGAACGTCCAGCATGGTGCGACGAAGTTCTTCAGCAAGCTGTCTTGCTCAACGATCTCGCTACCAGTCAGATCGAAGCATGGGCGAGCGGGCTCGCGCCTCTCCTCGCTACCGACGATGATGTCGAGGCATTCGCGCTTGCCTGTCAGGAAGCAAAAACCGGCGAGGCAGCCGTGTTAGCGCGAGCCTTGACGACGGTCGCTCCAGCATCAATCGCTATTCGATTTTCCACCGCGGCCGAGAACCTAGTGAAGGTCGCAGCGCCCCTGCACAAGTTTGGTCGTTCACAGCTGCGTTCAGCTCGGTCGGTGACCGATCGCGGCGGGCGATCGATTGTTCTCGGGTTCGGAGTCGGCGACGAACAAGACCATTCACTGCTTATCGAGATCGACGCCGATACCGGCGTTGCCGATCTTCGAGTTGCGGGGGATCCGGCGCAAATCATCGAAGCGATTGAACACGATGAGTCTGCGACTTCGCGGATCGTGACCGAAGAACTCTCGATCGAAGCAGCGATCGACGAGGTTCAACAAGCATGGCGCTACGCGCTTGACCATCCAGCTCCTCGATCGGCTTCGGTTATTGCCAACTCGTGGGTGGCGTCGGCCTGGCTCGCTACAAGCACTCATGGGCGTCTTGCCGCGCTGCAATCTGCTGATACGGACACCGATCCGTTGCGAGGGCTGACCGAAGAAGAGTTCGCTCGGGCGAACAAAGCAGCGCGTGCGACCCTGAAGTCGGCAGTTCCTGAATCAGAACTGCAGAATCTGCGCTCAAACTCAGCGGAGAACGCATGGTTAGCCGTTGTCACCGCCGCGGTTCCTGGGTTAGCAACAGAAGAGTTCGACGCACTGTTGTTTCTGGAGTGGGCTGACTGGTTGGGGGCCGGCTTGGGTCTGTGGAGGGCTGGCGTTGGTGCCGATGTGTCTGGGGCGTCGATGGTTGGCTTCGTGAACCGGTGCCCAGAAGTATCCACAACGGTCGACAAGGCCGATCGAGAATACGTCGAATGGGCTTTTGGCATTGCGATTGAGATACTCACCGACGCAGAAGTTGTCGACGAGCTCGGCAGGCTGACCTCGAGCGGTCATGCCGCGTTGATGCCTGCCCTGTGGCACGCTTGGCGCTGAACTCGCGTTCAGGTGCCCGATCTGCGATGCGGTGCGCTTGTCAGAAGCCCACGAAGTTTTGTGTGATCCACGTGTAACCGTCTCGTACGACGATGCCGACACCGACGTGGGTGAATCGAGGATCGACCATGTTCTTGAAGTGCCCCGGGCTCAGCTCAAGAGCATTTTGAGCTTGTTGCGCATCGGGCCCGACCGCGACATTTTCGCCCCAAGCCCGCCAATTGCGAGGCAGCATTAGGCCGAGAGCAGCGGCGTCGCGATGCGATATGGAACCGTTCGCAGCCATCTGGGCGGACCATTCACGCGAGATCAGTGAAACCTCGGGGCTCAGCGTCAGGGCCGCCAAGCCGTTGCGTTGGCGCACATCGTTGAGTTCGGCGAGCACATATTGCTCGAGCGACGCGGGCGAGGCCGCGGCAAGCGTTGTGGGTGTTGGCAGCGGTGTGACCGTCGCTGTCGGCTGTGGGGTTGCCGTCGGCTCAGGTGCGGAAGTGGGTGCTTCAGTCGGAACCGGAGATGCGGTCGGCTCGACCGTTGCGCTCGTAGTCAGAGTTGTGGCGCCGGCTGCCTGCGCTGTTGTTGTTGCACGAACCGCTGCCTGGGCTCCGCTGGTGGTCTCGTCGTCGGTGCTGTTGTTGTCGGTGTTGTCGTTGTCGGCGCTGTCGTTTTGGTCGTCTGTCGTCGACTCTGTGCTGTCGTCGCTGAACTCGACGGTCGAACTTGTTTCGTCGGTCGGCTCGTTGCTGAGCGCCGCCTCTGCATTGGTTGGATTGGAGAATGCGCCTGTTGTTGGAGCAGTGTTGTCGCCCGTATCGGCCTTTTCGGTCATCGAAGCCGCTGTGGTCGTGGTTGGAGTTGCGTCGGCGACGTCGAGAGGCAGGGTGGCTGGCTCCGGAGTTTCGGTTTCGAGAGGCACGGCGGGGACGAGCGCAAGCGACGTTGCCGTCGGTCGAGCGGGAAGTCCTTCGGGTACCGCTGGTACAGCGGGAGCGAGAGTGGCCACGGTGGTTGGAACCGGGGCCTGTAGTGGGATCTGGGTGGGCGTCGACGCTGGTTCGGCGGCCGTGTCGACGGGATCTTGCGCCCCCGCGGCGCCGAGGGCCATGCCGTCGGCGACATTCGCAGCTCCGCCCATATCGAACTCGCTCGCCGGGGCGACGTCCCCATCGGTGGCGAAGAACACGACTCCGTTTGCGGCAGTCATGACATCGCGGGACCCGGGCTTGTCAGAGCCGAGCGAGGCAAGGAGCACCACGAGAAGTACTGCCGCGGAAATCAGCCCCAGGATGGGCACAGAAGCGGTTGGACGAGACGATGTCTCTGGTCGGGGGCGTTGAGTAGTCATGAGAAAGTGAGGCATCGCAGGGACGCCGTCACGGAACGGTAATACGTTCGCAAGGTAAATGGAACGCGAGCGGCAAAATGATCTGGCGCAGCTTGTCCACGATGATGGTCGGGTATCTTTCGTGTATGGAGGCGGAACGTTCAGGTGCGGGCGATGATCGTTTCGATCGGCCCATGGTCACACCAATGCCCGCGCCAGCCGATGATCAGCTAGTCAAGCTTGTGGCGCTAAGCGCACTCGGCGGAGCGGTGGCTGCGTCGCTGTTCTGGCGCTGGTTCCGCACCAATATCAGGGTTTCGCGGCGCTAAACGACGCGGGGCCGCAATTTAGGCGGTAGTGGCGAACATCACGGCAAGTGCTGGTGCGTCGGCGCGCACCCGGCCCGCATCGTTGCGAGTGATGACTTCGGCCTGACCTTCGTCACAGTGTGCGATGAACGGGCACCAGGCACAGAGCGCACTCGTCGTTGCTCGGAACTCGTTGCGTTCGCAATCAGAGGTCAGCTGGGCCCAGGTGGCATCGAGATCGTCGTTGGCCGCCTGAAGGCGTTCGTCGGTCACTCGGATCTTGAGTGAGCGCTGACCGAGATACAACAGCTGAGCACCCAGCGGTCGTTCGCCCGTTGATGCATGTACGGCGGCGGCGTAGTAGAGCACCTGTTTGAGCGGCTTGTCTCGAAATCGGTCGCTTGGCGCTTTGCCAGATTTGTAGTCGCTCACGACGAGTTCGCCGTTGCGTCTGTCGAGCCGGTCGATGATGCCCCGGAATGGCACGCTGCCGATAGTGACTTGTACCTCTTGTTCTGTGGCGTGGACTTCGGTCTCGTTGGGGTCTTCGAGGGCCCAGAGACCCTCAATCGCTTGCCAAGCGCGCCAACGGAATGCGCGGGCTTGATCGACGTCAAGGGCGAGCGCCTTGTAGTCGGGTTCGGTTTCGATTTCTGGCCACAAGGCTCGGGCGAGGTTCTTGGCAGCCGGTTTTGACCGACTGCCCGCTGGCAGCTGAAGGAGATGCTCGAGGACAAGGTGAGCGAACGTGCCGACGAGCGCTGGAACCCCGGGAGGGTCAGGAAGCCGGTCGACGTATCGGTGGCGCCACTTACGGGGACACTGTTGGTACATGCCCGAGCTCGATGGAGAGAGGTGTTTTGGTCGTAGATCATTGCCACTGGGAGCGACAAACTCGTCGGCAACGACGAGGTCGGGGCCCGGCATGAATTCCATAGGTGTAGTTCTAACACTCCCGTGCGACAAGGTATAGCGCATGCCCATTGAGAACGAGCTACTGGGCGGGAGTTCAGCGGGACTAGTGTTGGAAGATGCTTGCTGCTATTGGCGATACGCCGTACAACATTGTGCGATTAGTGCACCTCGTGGCAGTCGTTGTGGGGGCGGGCCTGGCCTTTACTGCGCCGGTTCTCGCGTCAAAGGCCCGAACCAGTGGCGGGCGAGCCGCATCCGAGGCAGTAGCGGCCTCGCTGTGTGCGCTGATCTTCCCGAGCTTGTTGGTCGCTGGCGTCGCCGGCGGAGCCCTAGTGGGCATGAGTAACGACTTCTGGGATTTCGGTCAGCGATGGTTGTCGCTCGGCGGCGCGATCTGGATGGTGGTATTGGCTGCGACCCTCGCGGCATATCCACCGACGTGGATGCAGGTGTTCAATGTTGACGACAAACAACGCAAGATCGCAAGCGGCGTGGTGCACCTTGGGCTCGCCGTGATGTTTGTGCTCATGGTCTGGAAGATGGGCGCCCCCGAGGGCGCTTGGTAGCAGCCAGCTGAATCACACGTCGAGCGAATCTCGATCGAACAGGGTGCTGTTCTTGACGAGGTAGTCGCGTCGGCCTTCAACGTTTGAGCCCATGAGTACCTCGATCATGGTCGCGGCTTCGTCAGCCTGCTTGCCGTCTTCCATTGTGAGACGACGCAGAATGCGCGTTTCGGGGTCGAGCGCTGCTGCGGCAAGTTCGTCGACGTTCATCTCGCCAAGCCCCTTGAACCGTTGCCAGCGAATGTTTTCGACCTTGCGGTTGCCCTTGGTCAACTCTGCGGTGATCTCTTCTTTTTCGATGTCTGTAAACGCTCGATAGTTCACGCCGCTGACCTTGGTGGTGAACAACGGCGGTTGCGCTGCGTAGACACGCCCGGCAGCCAAGAGCGGACGCATGTATCGGTGGATGAGCGTCAATAGCAGGCAGCGAATATGGCTTCCGTCGACATCGGCGTCGCACAAAATGACCAGCCGGCCGTATCGGGCTGCATCGAGATCAAATGATTCACCGCTGCCGGCGCCGACCGCCGTGAACAGCGCCTGGGCCTCGGCGTTATCGAGAACCGCTTTAGTCGTCGCCTTGGCGGCGTTGACCACCTTGCCGCGCAACGGCAGGATCGCCATCGTGGCGCTGTCGCGGCCAGCTTTTGCTGGCCCCGCGGCTGAATCGCCCTCGACGATCAGTAACTCGCTGTCGGGGCCATGGGTGCGGCAATCTGCCAGCTTGGCGGGCATGCCCGAAGAACCGAGACTCGCGGCCTTGCGCTTGTTTTCGAGTACCTGGCGAGATGCGACCCGGTTGAGGACTGCGGTAGCCATCTTGTCGCGCAATGAGTTCACGTGTGACTTGGGACCTTCGTCGAACCAGGCTGTCAGCCCGTTCTTGACGACCTCGTAGACGATGGACTGGACCGCGGGTGTGCCGAGTTCGCGTTTCGTCTGCCCGCGAAATTGCGGCTCAGCGAACGTGACCTTGATAGCGGCGACGAGGCCCTCGTGAACATCGTCTTTGACCGCCCGATCCTTTTCTTGTTTGGCAAGCTTTGCCAGCTTTTTCGTACCCGGCAGCAATTTGTCATTTATCGCTCGAGTGAGCGCACGTTCGAATCCGGTGAGGTGGGTGCCGCCGTCGGGGGTCGGCACGGTGTTGACAAACGACACGACCGTTCCGTCGAACCCTGTGGTCCAGCGCATCGCCACGTCGACGGTGCAGTCACGCTCGACGGTCGTCATCTTGCCGTTTACAGGGACCTTCTCTTCGAATTTTTCGATGCCGCTGAAGCTGATGACCTTTGTAACGGAATCGCCTGTGGACTCGTGGTCGACGAGGTCCTTGAGACCGCCACGGGATAGGAATTCCTCTTGTTTGGATGACCCAGTTCGTTTGTCGGTGAGGGTAATGCGCATTCCCGGAACGAGAAAGGTTGCCCGCTGGACGCGGTCGCGGACAATGTCGAAATCGATGGTTGCTTCGGCGTCGAAGATGTCCCAGTCTGGCCAGAACCGCACCCGAGTTCCGGACTTGTTCTTGGAGATTTTCTTGACCTTTTCGAGGTCGTGGCCGGCTTTGAACTTGGAACCATCAAATGATCCGGCTTTGCGGTCTTTGAAACCGAGCCGCCAGGTGTAGCCATCTCGGTCGACTTCGGCGATGAGCTTTGCGGCTAGCGCGTTGACGACCGATGCGCCGACGCCGTGTAGCCCGCCGCTTGCGCCGTACGCCCCACCACCGAACTTGCCGCCGGCGTGAAGCTCGGTGAAAACGACTTCGAGCGCTGAAACCTTGTGTTTTGGATGTTTGCCGACGGGGATTCCGCGCCCGTTGTCGGTGACCTCGACGCTTCGATCACGGTGGAAGATGACTTCGAGCTTGTTCGCGTGACCGCCGGCGGCTTCGTCGACGCCGTTGTCGATGAGCTCCCATACGAGATGAATCAGCCCCTCACTGCCTGTTCCGCCGATGTACATGCCGGGGCGTTTGCGAACAGCGTCGAGGCCCTGCAGAGTCTGAATCGCATCGGCGCTGTAGTCAGAGTTATCGGTAGCCATGATTCAGTGAGCCTCGTGATTCTGGAACATCACCATCGGGCGTATCCGAGGTTGAGGACCTGGCGATCTGTGCTTGTACTCATCAGGTCGCGCCGGGTCGGTTCGATCGTGAACGGAACGGGGGTGGGGTCGAGCTTGGTCGGGTCTTCGTCGGTTGCCATGAGTACCCAAAGGTTCTCAGCGGGCCCGACATGAGCCTTTGTGAGAGGGCCGTCGACACTCGATTTGGCGAGACGCACGCCGCCAGTAGCGCGGCCTTTTCGAGGGATTTCGTCGAAAGGTGTGGCTTTGGCTTCGAGGGCGCTGGTGACGGTGACGGCGATGCCGTCCCACATCTCGGTTGGTGCTGCACCGGCAGCGATAACGCGAGCGCCAGGTTTGAGTTTCATGCCTGCCACGCCAGCTGCAGAACGGCCCTGCACGCTGATGCCATCGACCCCGGTGCGCAGACAAAGTGCGTTGTCGGCAATGAACAAGATGTCTGCGTCGTCAGGGCACAGGAAAGCAGCGACAAGTTGATCGCCGTCTTTGAGACGCATAACGGTGTTCTGTGGCTTTGTGCCTGCGAGCTCGTCAGCAGAGATTCGTTTCGCGTGGCCATTGGCTGTGACGAGTACGAGGTGACCGGTGAATTCGTCGCTGGCAATGGTGAGGACCTTTTCGCCGCGATTCGTGCCGAATAGCTGGTCGACGGCAGTTCCCCTGGTGCGCCCAGCGGCTTCACCAACTTCGTGCGCTGTGGTTGCGAGAGCCCGCGCTTCGGTGGTGATTGCCCATACCCGGCCGGTCGTCGTGCCTTCGAGGCGAGTGTTCACAAGATCATGGCGACCGGGCCGGGATCGTTTGCCGCCGTCGAGAGTCGAACGGCCTATGTTCTGGGAAGTGGACAGGGTGATGAGACACGGTTCTTCGCTGACCTGCGTTGGCGCGGCGATATCTGACGCGGAGTAGGTCGCCAATTCGCTAACCCGAACGATTTCGGTGCGGCGGTCATGTCCATGCTCGTCGACGAGCTCTTTGAGCTCTTTGAGCATGAGGGTTCGTCGCCGAGCATCGCTGCCGAGCAAGAGCTCATAGCCGTCGATCGTGTTGAGCAGTTCAGCCTGCTCATCGAGAAGTTTCTGCTTTTCCAGGCCTACCAACCGCCGGAATTGCATGTCGAGAATGTGGGTGGCCTGAATCTCGCTCAGGCTCAGCTGCTCACACAGCTGCGTTCGCGCTTCGGGCACGGTCTCGCATGCGCGAATGATGGCGATGACCTGATCGATGTTGTCAAGAGCAATGAGGAGACCCTCGACGACGTGCAAGCGAGCCTGTGCCCGCTCGAGTCGGTACTGGGTGCGCTTGATGATTATGTCGAGACGGTGCTCGACATAGTGGAAGCACAGGTCATACAGCGGCAAAGTGGTGGGTACACCATTGACAAGAGCGACGTTGTTGATCTTGAACGAGTCTTCAAGCGGAGTCATTCGATACAGCAATGCCAACACGGCTTGAGGATTGACGCCAACCTGGCAGTCGATTTGCAGGCGCAGGCCCTGGTGCCGATCGCTCAGGTTGGTTATCGACGAAACGCCCTCGAGCTTGTCGTCTTGGAGCAAGCTGTTAACCCGGGCGATGATGCGCTCAGGGCCGACGAGATATGGCAGTTCGGTGATGATGATGCCCTGGCGTTTGGCCGTGAGCTGCTCGATATGGGCGCGGGCCCGAACGGTTACTTGGCCGCGGCCGGTGGCGTAGATCTCAGCCATGTTGTCATCAATGGCGATGCCGCCTGATGGGAAGTCTGGTCCCGGTACCAACGCTATGAGCTCGTCAACAGTTGGTTTTGGGCGCCGTTTGGTTGCGACCAGTTCGATTGCAGCCGCAATCTCGCGCAGGTTGTGCGGAGCCATGCTTGTTGCCATGCCCACGGCGATGCCCGAGGTGCCGTTTACAAGCAGGTTGGGAAGCAGACCAGGCAGGGCCTCGGGCTCGGTTGATTCGCCGTCATAGGTTGGGTGGAATTCGACGGTGTCTTCATCGAGTTCGCCCAACATTGACATCGCCGCGTTGGTGAGCCGACATTCGGTATAGCGATGTGCTGCGGGCGGCTCATCGAGACTGCCGAAGTTTCCTTGCGGATCGATCAGCGTGACGTTTCGAGCGAAGTCTTGACCGAGACGCACCAGAGCGTCATAAATCGCGCTGTCGCCGTGCGGGTGGAAGTTGCCCATGGTGTCGCCAACAACTCGGGCACATTTGCGATGCGGCCCATCGGGGCGAATGCCCATATTGAGCATGGAGTAAAGAATGCGACGTTGCACAGGCTTGAGACCGTCGCGCACGTCGGGTATTGCCCGGCTCGTGATGACCGAGAGCGAGTACGCGAGAAAGGACTCCGACATTTCGTCGGCGACTGGGGTATCGATGATTTCTCGTGCGAAGTCTGCCGTTAGTGGCAGCTGCTCCTGGGCCATTGACTGAGTATGGCATCGCGCTGCGACAGCCTCGGGGACACTCCCAGGGTTCTGCTCAGGGTGTCAGAAGGTGAAGCCGTAGCACTTGGGCACGCAGATCGACCCCGAGCCGGCGTCGACGCTTGTGATGCTCAGTTCGCCGGTGTCGGCAATGACGTCGTCAACGCCAGCGAACCCTTCGCTGCGGTAGGTTCCTGTGACCGTTTCGAGGACCTGCGGCGAGCCTGAAGTCCAGACGAACGGCCCAGAAAGCTCGATGACCACGCGTGAGCCGTCATCCCAGGACATGTCCAGACGGCCCGTGAACAAGCCTGACCCATCTGCTTGAACGACAACGGTGACTTCATTTGAGGTCACGATGGCACCGGCCTCTTCGTCGGGTCGGGTGAAGAACGACCCGGTCATCACAGGTTGCTGAATCGCTGCGTTTGTGCGCGCAGCTTGTAACGCGGGGTCGTTCTCGGCGTCGGTCTTGGTGACCGCGTCGGCCTTCGATGCCGTCAGCACCTCGGGCGCGTCGGCCACGACGTCACCGCCGCCGGTGCCTTGCACGTCGTTCGACGCCTCGATGGCTGGTTCAGCGGTCGTGCCGTCATCGGCGTCGTCGGCGCTCGGTGCTGCTGCATCGTCGGCGTCGTTCGCAACGGCAGCGTCTGCTGACTCATCTTCATTCGGCTGAGACTCGGTCTCGACATCGTCTTTTTCTGGCGTCGGTTCCGTAAGGGCGGGTTCCTCGCTCGCCGCTTGCTCAGCAACCGCCGGAACAGCAGGAACAGCTGGCGCCGCCTCGGCTGGAGTAGGTGTGGCGACCGCGACAGCCGTTGGCTCGCTGGCGAACTCGGCCGCGCCTGATTGGTTTGCGCCGCCTCCGTCTTGTGAGCCAATCTCCACCTCTGCCGATCCGGTTCCGGCAACGGCTCGTGCCGCGTCGGCGATGATTTCAGTCTGTAGCTGCGCCAGTTCTGAAACCGCATCGGTATCGGCATCTGCCGACTGCATCGACACGAGCTGCACTGATGGCTTGTCGCTCAGGCCAATGACTGCGGCGATGAGGGCGACCACCAGGGCGAGCGCTGTCACCGCAACGAACGAAGGACCGCGATCATTTTCTGGCGCGGCCAGCGGGGCATCGAGGCGCGGCAAGGTTGGCTGTCTGGGCTGACTCGTCACAAGGCACCAAGGTCGCGGGTTTTGACGAGACGGCGGGCCGCGAAGCGACGGTGGGCCTCGTGGCAAGAATGGGGGAGGGGTTCAGACATCATGAAGAAGGAGAGCAGCGAGTTCGTCGCCGGTATCGACGCCGTTGCCGTCGGGAAGTATGGCAAGCGCATCGGCTCCTGCCATGGCCGCCAGCTGATGTGACCCTTGACCTCCGGCGGAGTCCACGTAGATACGGCCGTCGCGACGTGTGACGACAACCCGAGCAAAGTGGGTTTTACCGTCAGGGCGGCGCGTGAGCGGCGACGCTGCGGTCACCGCCGTTTCCGGGCGGAACTGATGGTGCGGCGCGAAACCCATCATTGCGCGAAGCCCCGGGCGGGCGAACAGTTCGAAGCTCACCATCGACGAGACGGGATTGCCTGGAAGTCCGAAGATCGGCGTGCCATCGAGGCGTCCGACGGCGAGGGGCTTGGCGGGCTTGATCGCGACCTGCATCCATCGCATCTCGGCAATGCGGCTCAAGACAGCCTTGACGTAGTCGAAGTCGCCCATGCTCACGCCGCCACTTGTGACCAGAGCGTCGCAACGCGCTGCTCCGTCGCGAAGCGCAGCTTCGATCGCCTGCTCGTTGTCGCGAATAAGTCCGAGGTCGATCGTTTCACAACCGGCCTGAGATACGAGCGCGAGCAGGGTGCGCCGGTTCGAGTCTCGGATCTGGCCCGGCTGCAACGGTTGCGGACCGTCGACGAGTTCATCGCCGGTGGACAACACGCCAACTACCGGGCGACGATGGCACCTGATCGAGGAAATTCCGAGGGTGGCCAACACCCCAAGGTGCCCAGGGCGAAGCAAGGTGCCAGATCGAAACACGGTTTGACCAGGCTGCATGTCTTCGCCAGCAGCGCGCAGCGCGTTGCGTTTGGAGACCGAGACGTTGATCGTGACGGTTGTGTTGTCGTCGCTCACCACGGTGTCTTCGATCATGACGATTGCGTCTGACCCCGGGGGAACCGGAGCGCCGGTCATAATCCTGATCGCCTGACCATCGGCAACGGGTGTGGTCGGCGCCTGACCGGCGGCGATTGCCCCGACGATCTGCAGGATGTTGGGTGGGTCGATGGTATCGCCAGAGCGAACGGCGAAGCCGTCGACGGCGGTGTTGTCAAAGGGTGGGACCAACTCGTTGCTGATGACGTCTTCGGCGGTGATGAGCCCGACGGCATGCGCTGCTTCGACAGACTCAACGGGCAATGGTTCACATTGCGACAGCACCCACTCCTGCGCTTGGTTGAGTTCGATCACGGGGTCGACTGCGCAGGGGTGACATCGTGCTTGGCGATGATCTGGGCCAGCACGTCGCGAAATCCTGGGCCGAGCTCGTCGTGATCGAGCGCAATTTCAACAGTGGCACGAAGCCAGTCCAGTTTCTGGCCCGCGTCGTAGCGATCATTTCGGTTCAATGTTGCCTGCACGCCGACGCCACTGATCATTGATGCGATGGCGTCGGTGATCTGGATTTCGCCACCTACGCCAGGCTTGGTGGCGTCGATCGCATCGAATATCGATGACGGAAACACGTAGCGCCCCGGTGCGAGGCCATAGTTCGACGCCGCTTCGGCGATAGGAGGTTTCTCGACGATGGAATTGACGTTGATGACGTCGCCTTTGATCTCGCCGGGGTCGATGACGCCATAGGAGACGACTTCCTCGAGCGGGTAGTGGCCAGCGGCGACGATCACTGATCCGGTCTCGGCGTGTTGGCTGATCATCTGAGACAGCAGCGCACCCTGGTCAACGAGGATGTCATCGGGAAGAAGTACTGCAAACGACTCATCACCGACGTAGTTGCGCGCCATACCGATAGCGTGACCCAGTCCCAGGGGCGCTCCCTGGCGGGTGAAGTGGAACTTGGCGAGTTCGCTGATGCGCCGAACCTCGTCGAGCGCCGCGTCTTTTGAGCGCGACTCGAGCAGTGCTTCGAGCTCGAACGATCGGTCGAAGTGGTCTTCGAGGGCCTTCTTTGATGGCGCGGTGATGATGAGGAAATCCTCGATGCCGGCCGCGACCGCCTCCTCGATCACATATTGGATTGCCGGACGGTCGACAATCGGAAGCATCTCCTTGGGTACCACCTTGGTGGCGGGGAGAAAGCGGGTGCCGAGTCCCGCAGCGGGAATGACAGCCTTGCGCACATGAGCCATTCCGCCGATCGTAGGCGTCGGCGCGGACTCGAACGGATCATCGTTGAGATCCGTCTGCGAGATACTTACGGAGATGGTTCAGGTCGGTCGGCTTCGACGGTCGGCGAAAGCCTGTTGAATATTGGAGCGATGCCTCGCGACGATGACCGCAACCAGGACCCAAACGATGACGATTTCGAGTGTTGGGCGGTCCAGTATCACGGTGCCGAGAGCAATGACTGGACATGCAACAAGAGCTCCATAGAACGATCGTCGGCCAACCTTTGCGCTCGCGATCCACGTCGCGAAGCCAATCAACGCCAACACCGGCCATGCGCCAATCGTGAGACCACCGAAACAGGCAACGCCCTTGCCGCCGCGACTCGCACGCATGACCGGAAAGACATGGCCGACCACAGCCGCCGCCCCGCAGGCCACCGCCAGGGTCGTGCCATCGGCGGCGCGACCAATCAGCGTTGCAGCGAGCGCTTTGGCAACATCGAAGACGAGCGTGGCAATACCAGCTCGACGCCCGGCGATTCGCAACATGTTGGTGGCGCCTGGGTTGCCTGAGCCTTCGGCGGTCGGATCGTGCCCGACCACCATGCCGATGAGGCGCGCTGAAGGGAATGAACCAATCACCCATCCGAGTGCGACAAGGAGCCATTCGATTTGCACCGCAGGTAGTCTTTCATCTCCGTATGCCGACTTATGACTACAACTGTGAAACTTGCGGTCTTAACTTCGAACTCGAACAAGCGTTCAGTGAAGAGACCCTGGCCAAATGCCCGACCAAGAAGTCAGGTCGAAGCCCCGACGGCTGCGAAAAAAGCGGTAGAGGCAAGGTCGTGAAGGTGTTCAGCGCTCCTGGAATCACATTCAAGGGTTCTGGCTTCTACAAGAACGACAGTCGTACGGGCTCCTCCTCGGCGTCTTCGGGCTCGAGCTCGACGAGTTCGTCAACCGATGCATCGTCGAGTTCTTCGACTACCTCGTCAGAATCGTCAGGTTCGTCAGATTCGACGTCATCAAGCTCTGACTCGGCCGCGTCGTCGTCGAAGAAATCCGATTCGTCACCGGCGAAATCATCAAGCTCGTCGTCTGACTGACTGCGGCTGATCTCGGTTCAATAGTCTGCATTTGCTACCCCTGAAATCCTGCTTCCTCGAACTTCGGTTGAAAGAAGAAGCACATGTTCAGACGGTCTTCAGCGCTGCGGCAGTTGCGAGTGTCGTGGGCGCCATCGCGGGTGCGCCGATTGGTGCGGCACCGAGGTGTGGCGTCGCTCGTGGTTGTCGTTGCGATCGCGGTCACGGCCACCGCGGTGCAGCAGCGAGTCGCCGACCTCGAACAACAGCGGGCGAGTTGGGGTGCCACAACCACTGCGTTTGTGATCACGCGTGATGTTCCGGCCGGTGAACCGCTAGACGGGCGCGTATCGATTCGTAAGCTGCCTGAGGCGCTCGTGCCCACGACAGCGCTTCGGGCCGACACCGCCGCGCTCTCAGACCGCGCGCAAGCTCGGGTCGACCTTGTAGCTGGTGAGATTGTGGTGGCCAGCCGGGTAACGGGAATGAACAGCGGTCGGCTTCCAGATGACACGGTTGCGGTGACCGTGCCAATTCAAGGTGCGGCGTCGATGGTGAGTTCAGGCGACACGGTTGACCTGTGGAGCGTCGATTCGTCGACGTTCGCGAGTGCCCGTGTGGCCGGGCCGGTGCGAGTGATGCAGCGTGATGGTGCCGATCTGACCGTAGCGGTGCCCGCTGCGGACATTGGGGCGATCGCAGCAGCTGCCCTGCGACCGCTCGTCGTGGTGCTGCTGAGTTGACCTGTGTGACGAGCTACCGCACCCATAACACGCTGAGTACCGTCAGCCCGAGAACGACGCGGTATGCGGCGAATGCGTCGAAGTTGGTGCGTGCTACGAGCCGAAGGAAACCCCAGACTGCGAACCAACCGGTCGCAGCCGCGGCGACCATTCCGACCACGAATGCGGCACGCGCTCCTGACGGCACCCCAGACACGCCGCCGATGTCGAGGAATTTGTAGACACCAGCTCCGGCGATGATCGGCAGGCTCATGAGGAACGAGAGGCGTGCCGCCGCGACTCGGTCAAATGAACGCAACCGGGCCACGGTCATGGTCACGCCTGAGCGCGAAACTCCGGGTTGCAACGCAAGAGCCTGGCCCAGCCCCATGAGGAGGGCATCGGCCAGGGTGAAGTCGTCGGCGTCTCGCTCGCCCCTCAGCCGGTCGGCCAGAGCCAGGACAATGCCGAACACGATGAGCGCAACTGCGGTTACCCAGATGTGATCGTCGCTGGCCAATACCGATTCGAAGGCGACGCCGGAGATACCAGCCGGGATTGTCGCAACGATGAGAAGCCACGCGATGCGACTGTCGTTGCTCAGGCCATCACGGCGCCCCGACGGAAGCACCGACCCCAGCCCTGCACGCAGGTAGCGCACAACATCTATTGCGAAGTAGGACAACGCTCCGACGAGGGTTCCGACATGCAGCGCGACATCAAAGGCGTTGGCGAGTTCTGGGTCGTCTTCGAACAGCTGCCAGTCAGCAAGCCACGGAACAAGCTGAAGGTGGCCGCTCGACGAGACCGGCAGAAACTCGGTGAGCCCTTGCACGATCCCGAGGATCAGTGCCCGGAACACCGACATGAGGTGTCAGGCGCCGCTAACGGTCACGTCGCCAATTACCAGCGATAAGCCCGCAGCGCTGCTCGGCAGCCATTCGAGGTCGGCGCCGACCTCGATCACATCGAGAAGCATGCGTTGAAGCGTGGAGCCGATCGTGAACTCACGCAACGGTTCGGCAAGCTCGCCGTTGCAGATGCGCAAGCCGTCGGCGCCGGTCGAGAAATCTCCGCTGACCGGATTGACCCCAGAGTGCAGCCCCGAGACGCCTTGAATCAAAACGCCATCGTCGATATCTGCAATCATCTCGGCCTGTTGGCGTTGGCCAGGGGCGAGCGACAATGCAATCGTGCCGACGCCAGGCGTTGACGTGAATCCGCGGACCGCGTTGCCGGTCGAAGCGCCGCCTAGGCGGCGACCGGTATAGCTATTGTGAACAAAGGTTGACAAAACGCCGCCGTCGATCAGCAGATTTCGGCGGGTAGCGAGACCCTCACCGTCAGCTTCACCTGCCGTGAACGCACGAGGGTCAGTTGGATCATCGACCAGCGTGAGTGACGCCGCGGCAACCTGCTCGCCGAGTCGGTCAGCAAACAAGGAACGCTGCTTCAGTACGGATTCGCCAGACAGGGTGCTTCCGATGATGCCGATGAATTGAGCTGTCACCATAGGGTCGAGAACGACGGTGAATCTGCCGGTCTGAGGCTTCTGGGCGCCGAGCAGGCGAACCGAACGCTCGACGGCCATCGTGGCTGCCTTTTCGCGATCGAGCTTGGCCGGGTCACGGTCGACCGAATAGCCGAAGCCGATTTGGGTTTCGTCGTCGCCGCCCGCAATCACCACCGCTGACACGTAGGAGCCGCTTTCGCGACCACCAACACGGATACCAGTGGTGGTTACAACGGCTGCTTCGCTGATTGAGTCTGCGAAGTCGGTGGCCTCGACCACAACAACACGGGGGTCGCCAGCCTTAGCAATTGCTTCGACTTCGAGAGCGAGTGCAATTTTGTCTTCGGTCGAGTAGTTGGCGACCGAGTCGTCGTACAGGTCGAGGTCGGCCATTGGTACGCCGTCGGGTTCAGCGAGAGCCAGGTCGGGGTCGACAGAGCCAAATGTGGCGTTGTCGCGAGCTTCGGCAAGCGTGGAGTCGATGATGTCAGGGTCAAGGGTTCCGGCCCAAGCAAATCCTTGGCGCTGGTCTTTGATAACTCGGATGCCGATGCCCTGCGATGTCGCAGAGGTGAACTGTTCGACGTCGCCGTCGTACACGCGAACTTCGGTATCGCGCTCGTTGACGACGATCGCTTCGATCTGTTCGCCGTTTTGGGCTCGGCCAACGATGCGATCGCCGAGGGCTAGGAGTTCGTCAACCATGCTCACGCAGCGGTTCCGCCGACGGTGAGTGATGGCACTCGCAGGGTGGGTGTGCCGTCGCCGACGGGCACTCCCTGGCAGTCTTTGCCGCAGGTGCCGGGGCTTCCCATGGCGAAGTCGTTGCCGAGGGCGTCGATACTCATCAACACCTCGGGGCCGTTGCCGATGAGATTGCCTTCGCGAATTGGTTCGGTTATCTCGCCATTCTCGATGAGGTAGGCCTCGGTCATACCAAAGACGAAGTCGCCGGTGACCGTGTTGACCTGTCCGCCGCCGAGCTGCGACACGAAGATGCCGCTGTCGGTGTCAGAGATGATGTCGTCGGGAGCGGTCTCGCCGTTCGCGATGTACGTGTTGGTCATGCGCACCATGGGCAAGTGCTTGTAGCTCTGGCGGCGGCCGTTTCCTGAACTTGGGCGGCCTTCGGCGCGGGCTCGAAGTTCGTCCCACATGAAGTCGAGCAGCACGCCGTCTTCGATGAGTACGTTGCGTTGAGCTGGGCGACCTTCGTCGTCGATCGCGAAGCAGCCCCATTCGCCGCCCATCGTGCCGTCATCGATCAAGGTGACGAGCGGGCTGGCGACCTGTTCGCCGATGCGACCAGCAAACACAGTCGCTGACTTGGCGACGAGGTCGGCTTCGAGGCCGTGGCCGCAAGCTTCGTGGAACAAGACACCGCCGCCACCTTTGCCAATGACCGTTGTGACGGCCCCTGAGGGCGCTGGTCGGGCGCTGAGCTTGGTAATTGCGCGTTCAGCGGCCGTCCGCGCAATGTCGGTTACGTCGTATCGATCGAACATCTCGAAGCCGAAACTATGGCCAATCGACTCGCGGCCCGTCTGCATACCTGCATCGCCCTGAGCGACACACGACACCGAGAAACGAGTCTTGACCTGATCATCGCCAATGAGGAGACCGTCGCTGTTTGCGATCTGAATCTGTCGTCGCACGTCGCCGTAGCCGACCGACACCTGCGCGATCGCCGGGCCAGCCCCGCGGGCGGCATCATTGGCAAGTTCGAGAAGCTCAACCTTGCGAGCTTTAGCGACTTCTGATGGGAACACCCCAATCTGATTGGGTGCGTGCGCTTGCTGCGCGATGAGTTCGACGGTGGTCACACCGCCGGTGCCGCCGCGCGCTGCGTCGCCCGCGGCGCGAGCTGCAGTCGCAAGCCCTTGTTCAGAGAGATCTGCGGTGTGGGCGAATCCGGTCGATTCGCCGATAATCACGCGAATGCCAGCTCCGCGGCTTCGTCCGCTAGAGAGCTCTTCGATGCGGTCGTCGTCGAGGTGGGCCCCCGACGAGAGACGGTCTTCGACGAACACTTCGGCGAACCCGCCACCTCGTTTCGTGGCTTCTTCGAGGGTTCGGGTCAGCAGCGACTGATCGATCACGGTCCTCCTCAGCGACCCTGGTTCGTCTGAATCGGTGAGAATCAGTCAGGGGCGATGGTGGTGTAGTAGGGCTGATTGTTGCCGTAGGGTACCGACGTGCAGATCGAACCCGGGGCTCAGGCGCGTGCAGTGCATGTCGTCACCGAAGCCGACACAGCGCTTGCCGTTGGCACTGGAGCCGTGCCGGTTTTGGCGACCTCGCGAGCGCTTGCGTGGTGTGAACGGGCAACGTTCGACGCTATACAGCCAGCTGTTCCCGAAGGCTCGACGTCGGTGGCCATGAGGGTTCAGATCGATCACCTCAAGGCGGCTTCGATCGACTGCGAGATGACAGCGATTGCCACGCTTGAACGTGTCGAAGGGCGCCGCTTCGTATTTGTTGTGTCTCTGCTCGATGACACCGATGAGATCTCAGCGTCGGGTCGTATTGTTCGTGTGCTTGTCGATACCGCGACCTTCGTCAGTCGAGCGTGCGGAACCCCGTAGCCGGGGAGATCTCTATGCCGACGAACGTTTCCGCGAAATATCGCGCTCGCCCAACCAATGTGAGTGTTGCTGCGTGGACAGTTGGTCGGTCATGACACGGCGCTCCACATTCATGTTGTTGCTGCGTCTCGGCGTGAGCGCTGGTCTGTTGATTTTCTTGTTTGTAAGGATCGACGTCGACTTCGACATCTTGTGGCCTGACGACGCTGGTGCAACAGCGTGGATGGTCGCGGCGTTTGTATGCGTCATTTCGTCGATCGTCATCGCCTCGCTTCGGTGGAAGCAGGTCTGTCGGGCCCTCGGCCTCGAGGCCGCAACAAGCCGCCTTTTCTGGCACAACATGGCAGGACAGTTTCTGTCGAACTTCGTGCCGACGACGATCGGCGGCGATGTGTTGCGAGTGTCGCGACTTGGCCGTGACACGGGGGATAGGCCAACCAGCTTTACGACTGTGATTTTCGAGCGTCTCAGTGGATGGATGGTTCTGCCGGCGTCGATCTTTCTCGGTTTGGCGCTCGACCCGAATCTTCGCGATCTCGGTGCGGCGACGCGCGGCGCCCTCATTGCTGCCATTGTCACGTTGTTGGCGTTGGGTGTGATCATCTTTGCCGCTGGTAACGATGCCAGTGGGCGTCTGCTCGACCGCTACGAGGGGCCCCTTCGGTGGTTGCACGCGGTCCACGAGGGGCTTGACGTGCTTCGTACCAAACCGCGGCAGGTGCTCCGGATCTTGGTGACGGGCGCGATGTACCAAGGCATATTGGTGTTGGCCTTTTGGTGTGCAGCGAAGTCGATTGGCATTGACGAGTTCGGCCTGCGGGCCGCGTTGGCATTCGTTCCGGCGGTGCTGATCGTGCAGGTTTTGCCGCTCGGTATTGGCGGCCTTGGCGTGCGCGAAGGTGCCTTGGTGCTCTTCCTCGGAAGCCTCGACGTTCCTGATGAGCAGTCGGTGGCACTTGGCCTTGTGATTTATGCACTGACGATCACAACGTCGCTGCTGGGTCTGCCGTCGCTGGTGTTCGGCGGGCGCGGATTTGATGACGCGACCGAAGACGAACACGATGGGTTTGTTGAATCGGCACTCGACACTCGGTCGGGTCCACATGGCACCTGAGCGGTCCCGAACGTGGGCTTGAGTCCCGCGTCGAGCACTAACGCGACCACCTCATATTTGCGCAGCAATCGCGCCCCTCTGTGGCGCGAGGCGCTGCTGATTAGCGCGGTCTATGCCGCGTATTCTTTTGTTCGTAACCAGTTCGGTTCTGCGGCAGTTGATCCAACAACGGCGTTGCGCAACGCGGACTGGGTCATTGCGTTCGAGCGCCAGTTGGGCTTGTGGATCGAGCCTGACGTGCAAGACGCGTTCATTGGCCACACCGCGTTCATTCAGTTCTGGAACCTGTTTTACGGGTTGTTTCACTTTGCCGTGACCTTTGGCGTGCTCGGCGTGACCTGGTGGGCCGGTATTGCCCGGTACCGATTCTGGCGACGTACGGGACTGTTGTGCACGGTGTTCGCCGTGATCGGTTATGCCGCGTTTCCCTTGATGCCGCCTCGCCTTCTTGGCGACTGTGGCCCGTTTGGCGCTTGCCGATCCGACTCGCCGTTCGTCGACACGGTCATCGATATTGGTGGGATCTGGTCGTTTGAATCGTCGGGCGTCGAGGCCGTGAGTAATCAGTATGCGGCGATGCCGAGCCTGCACATTGGATGGGCGCTCTGGTGCGCCGTTGTGGTCGCCAACACGGTGCAAAGGCGCTGGCTCGCCCGTGCGGCGTTCGCCTACCCGTTGATGACCCTGTTCGCGATCGTGGTGACTGCCAACCACTACTGGCTCGATGCATTGGGAGGAGCAGCCGTCCTCGCTGCTGGGTGGGGCGCGAGCACACTGTGGGACCGCCGAGCATCGTTGCGGTCTGGCCGCCAGCCGCAGGATGCTCCGGCCTGTCACGAACCGCCAGATACGGTGGGCACTGGTGCTGCTTGATCAGATCCATCAGCCTGCCGATGTACGGCGTCTCTCGTCGAGTCAACTCGACGACTTGTGCGCGGAGCTACGCGAACGAATCATCGAAGCGGTGGGGGTGCAGGGCGGTCACCTAGGATCGAACCTCGGCATTGTTGAGTTGACGGTTGCACTGCACCGCACATTTGATTCGCCGCACGACGTCTTGTTGTACGACACCGGCCATCAGGCCTATGTGCACAAGATGCTTACTGGGCGAGCTAATGACTTCGACTCATTGCGCACAACGGCAGGGCTATCTGGCTACCCGGCGCGCTCCGAAAGCGAACACGATTGGGTCGAGAACAGTCACGCATCGACAGCACTCAGCTACGCCCACGGCCTGGCCACGGCTTTTGGGACGAACCCGGCGAATACCCGCAAGGTCGTTGCCGTGATTGGTGACGGCTCGATGACCGGCGGTATGGCATTTGAGGGTCTCAACAACCTGGGTCATGCAAACAGCAACGTCACCATCGTCCTCAATGACAACGGCCGATCCTACGCCCCGACGGTGTCTCGTCTGGGCGAGAGCCTGGCCAGGTTGCGCGTCAACCCGAAATTCGTGCGTCAGCAGAATCGGCTCGAACGCGCTATTGCCGATGTGCCGCTCGTCGGGCGCGAGGTCGAGCGGGCCATCGATGCCGCAAAGGCCGCTGTTCGCGAGATGTGGGAGCCCACGTCTTTCTTTGAGAATCTCGGCGTTCGCTACACCGGACCGTTCGACGGCCATGACATCGCCGGGCTCGAAGAAGCCCTTCGAAATGCGGCCGACCTTGACGGCCCAGTCGTCGTCCACGTCACGACCCAAAAAGGGCGCGGCTACGCGCCGGCCGAGAACGACCCCGTCAAGAAGATGCATGACACCGGCCCGTTTCGCTCGGTTCCGAGTGATACCACGCCTGCGTCGGTCGTCGTCGACGCTGCACCACGCGGCAAGTACACGACAGCATTCACCGAGGCGTTACTCAAGGCCGGGGAGCGCATGCCGGAACTGGTAGCGCTCACCGCGGCGATGCCGGACAGCACAGGGGTGCTTCCGTTTGCGGAACGGTTCCCAGGTCGCTGCATCGATGTCGGAATTGCCGAGCAGCACGCAGTTACTGCTGCAGCGGGAATGGCGATGGGCGGATTGCGTCCTGTTGTTGCGGTGTATTCGAGCTTCCTGACCCGAGCGCTCGACCAGATCATGCTCGACGTAGGCCTTCATGAATTGCCGGTGGTGTTCTGTATCGACCGAGCAGGGGTGACCGGTCCTGATGGCCCGTCGGCGCATGGGGTCGCGGACATGGTGTATCTGACCAAGGTGCCTGGCATGACCATGTTTGCACCGTCTTCATATGAAGAGCTACAGGTCATGTTCGATGATGCTCTCGAAATCACGACCGGCCCGGTTGCGATCAGGTGGCCCCGCACGAGCGCGCCAGTGGTTGGCGAACATCAAGTCGGAAGCGGACTTAGCGCCAGACGCGTCGTCGCCGGAGAACGAGTATGTATTCTGGCTGTCGGGAAGATGGTCGAAGCCGCACTCGCCGCTGCTAACGAGTTGCGAATCAACGGCATCAATGCCACCGTCTACGACGTCCGTTGCGTAAAGCCGCTCGACCCCGAGATGATCGCCGTTGCGGCCAGACACGACCTGGTAGTGACAATCGAAGACGGGCTACGCGCTGGTGGCGTCGGTTTTGCGATCGCTGATCTGTTGAGCGAAGGCGATGTGGCGCCCAGAGTGCGGGTGCTTGGTCTTGACGACTCCTACGTGCCGCACGGGGACCCCGACGAGCTGTTGGCTCAACGAGGGCTCGACGCCGCTGGCATCGTTGCCGAGGTGCGAAAGTTCACCTGAACCAGTGACGTATGCCGCGGGCGTGGCTCGGTTGGCTAGAAACGGTCGTTCGTGAGAAATGCCTGAGTTTTCGCCACGCAGGTATCAAGGTCGTCGAACCATGGCGCGTGTTCGGCACCCTATTTGTCTGCACGGTCAGCTGCCGTCGGTGAGAACTTCGATTTCGCAACGAGTTCCGGGCGCTACCGCCAACCGTTTATCGGCGGTGACGAGCGTGCATTCGGCAACTTCGGCAAGCGAGACGTACACGGCGTCATAGGACGAGAGGTTGTCTTTGAGTTCCCATGCCCGCCCTGCCAAGTCGGTGTGCGCTGATCGTTCGATCCGCATGTCCGCCAGGTCGCGTATTGCTTGGTTGGCTCGGGCTTCGGACATGTGACGTGTGCGCATCAGACGACGCCAGGCTGAAAGAACCTCGACGTCGATGAGGTGTGGGGCGAGAAGATCTTCATGGGCAAGCCGGTGGCGCGCGATCGCGCCATGTTCACCGTCGTCACCGAGTGCGGTAACGACAACACTGGCATCGACCACGATCATGGGGTGCCGCGGTCAGCTCTCACCGCATTGGCCGCGTGGCTCAAGGTTGCGGTTCCGCCGGTGTGCTCATCGACACGGGCGAACAACTCGTCGAGAGTAGGACGTTCGGTATCTGCGGCCAGCCGTTCGAGCAGGTATTCCTGCACCGACTGGCCGTTCCTGCCAGCGCGTTCGCGGAGCTTTGCATGCACATTGGGTGGAACATCTTTGATCTGAATGCTCCGCATCGGCACAACGTAGTGCCAATTGGGCGCCAACACATGCGATTTGGCGCCACGTAGAACTTGGGCCCGAGCAGCTG
>CALKPY010000004.1 GCA_937991435.1 uncultured Acidimicrobiales bacterium | reverse complement strand
TTCTGGCGGAAACCAGTCATTCTTTTTGGGGCGGCCACGGCGTTGTGGCGGTCGGCCGGACTTGTCGTCGTCTCGTTTGGCTCGCCCGCTGGGCCGGTCCGAAGTCTTGCGAGCACGATCATCGTCTCGGCTTCGAGCGCCGCGGCCATCGTTGCGGCTGCGTGTGCCGCGGTCGTCGCGGTCGCGTCCTCCGCGGTTGTCGTTGCGGCTGCGTGCGCCGCGGTCGTCGCGGTCTCGACTTCCGCGGGTGTCGTCTCGGCTGCGTGCGCCGCGGCCTTGGCTTCCGCCACTACGTGGGTTGTCGCCGCTATCGCGACTCGTCCGGCCTCGGTTGCCGTTGCGGTCTGCGTGCTTGCGGTGATCAGAGTTCGCACGATCGTTGTCGCTGCGTGATGGCGTGGCGATTTTGGTCGGCTGGTCGTCGGCGCGGAACGGTTCAAAGCCAGGCTTGATGCCCAGGTCCTTCTGGAGCTGCTTGGCGACCTTCTGCTTGTCTTCGACGACCATTGTGATCACACGGCCGTCGGCGCCCGCACGGCCGGTGCGGCCAGAGCGGTGTATGTAGTCCTTGTCGGTGCCTGCCGGGTCGTAGTGCATGACCAGTGCAACATTGTCGACGTGAATACCGCGGGCGGCCACATCAGTGGCGACGAGCACTCGGGCTTTGCCTTCGGTGAAGTCACGTAGTGCCCGCTCACGTTGGCCCTGGCTGCGGTCGCCGTGAATCGCTTCTGACTTAAGTCCCCGCTTATTGAACATCTTGGCGACCCGGTCGCAGCCCCGGCGGGTGCGACAGAACACGATCGCCGACTCGTAGCCCTCGAGAACCGTGATTGCAGAATCGATTCGATTGCTTGGTTGCACGAGATACCAAGAGTGGTCGACGTCGCCGATGTCGCTGACCTGTTCTTCGACCTCGACCGTGAGCGGATTGGTCTGATAACGCTTGATCAGCTGGTCTACGTCTCCGTCGAGCGTCGCAGAGAACAACAATGTGTGGCGGTCGTTGGGCGTCTGATCAAGTAGACGTTTTACCGCCGGCAAAAAGCCCATGTCAGCCATGCGGTCGGCTTCGTCGACGACGACGATTCCCGCATCGCGGAGATCGCACCAGCGCCGCGAGATCAGGTCTTCGAGCCGTCCGGGGCACGCGACGAGAATGTCAACGCCCTGTTCAAGGCGATTGCGATCCCGCTGAATGTTGGTGCCACCAAAGGTGGTCAGCACTGACTTTTTGTGCTGCTTGGCAAGCGGTGCGAGCTCGTCCTTAATCTGGGTTGCCAGCTCGCGAGTAGGCGCCAGAATGAGAGCCGCTGGTTGCCACGGTGAACCGTTGCCGACCAGGTCAACGACCGGGATACCAAACGCCAGGGTCTTACCGGAACCAGTTGGTGCCTTGCCACAAATGTCGCGGCCTTCAAGGGCTGCTTCGATCGACTCGGCCTGGATCGGGAACGCGTCGGTGATGCCACGTTCGGTGAGGGCGTTGACAACGCCTTTGGACACACCAAGGTCAGCGAACGTTGTTGCCATTGAGCGTCTTCTATTCCCGGGACTTCTTCATGTTCTTCGCGGTGCGAAGGCGAGCGGTGGCATCGAGCTCGACCTTGCGAAGGCGAATGTGGTCCGGCGTGACCTCGATGGCCTCGTCGTCACCGATGAACTCAAGCGATTGTTCTAGCGACATCTTTTTCGGCGGAGTGAGTCGCACCAGCTCGTCAGCGGCGGCTGCTCGAACATTGGTGTGCTTCTTCTCTTTGCAGATGTTGACGTCCATGTCGCCAGGCTTCGGCATTTCGCCAATGATCATTCCCTCGTACACCGCAGCGCCAACATCAACGAAGAAGCTGCCGCGTTCTTGCAGGTTCAAAATGGCGTTGCTCGTCGTAACGCCGGTGCGGTCGGCCACAAGGGAGCCCTTGGTACGAAGATTGAGTTCGCCCTGCCACGGCAGCCAACCGTCAAAGACGTGATGCAACAGGCCAGTTCCGCGCGTTTCTGTCAGGAAGTCGGTGCGGAAACCAATGAGCCCACGTGCAGGAACCCGATAGTCGAGGCGAACCCAGCCGGTGCCGTGGTTGACCATCTCTTGAAGCAGGCCCTTGCGGGGAGCGATCAGCTGTGTGACGGCGCCGACGTGTTCTTCAGGAATGTCAATCGAAACCGCTTCGACCGGCTCATGCAATTTGCCGTCGATTTCGCGGGTCACGACCTGTGGCTTGCCGACGGTAAGTTCGAAGCCTTCGCGACGCATCATCTCAACAAGAACCGCGAGCTGAAGCTCGCCACGGCCTTGAACTTCCCAGGCATCGGGACGACCCAGATCGAGCACACGAATCGACACGTTGCCAATGAGTTCTTTGTCGAGGCGGTCCTTGACCTGGCGAGCGGTCATCTTGGTGCCGCTCTTGCCAGCCAACGGCGAAGTGTTGATGCCGATGGTCATCGACAAGCTGGGCTCATCAACCGTAATGACCGGCAGCGGACGAGGATCATCAATCGCGCTCAGGGTTTCACCGATGGTGATCTCGGGCAAGCCAGCTACGGCGACGAGTTCGCCTGCTGCGACAGATTCTGTCTCGACGCGGATGTGGCTTTCGTTGACGTAGAGCTCGGTGACTTTGGCATTGGCCACGGTTCCGTCGGTTTTGCACCACGCAACGCTTTGGCCCTTGCGAAGCTCGCCATTCATGACCCGGCAAATCGCCAAGCGGCCGACGTAGGGAGAGGCGTCGAGGTTCGTCACCCACGCTTGGAGAGGGTGTCCCTCGTCGTAGCTCGGGGCCGGCACATGGTTGAGGATCGTGTCAAAAAGCGGTTTGAGATCGGTGCCCGGTTCGTCAAGATCGAGTGTGGCGATGCCATCGCGGGCGATCGTGTACACGATCGGGAAGTCGATTTGGTGTTCGTCGGCGTCGACATCGAGGAACAGATCCTCGACCTCGCTGACTACCTCGGCGATGCGGGCATCGGGGCGATCAATCTTGTTGATCACAAGCACGACCGGAAGATCCGCACGAAGCGCCTTGCGCAGAACGAAGCGGGTCTGCGGAAGCGGACCTTCACTGGCGTCGACCAACAGCAAAACACCGTCGACCATTGTCAGAGCCCGTTCCACCTCTCCGCCGAAGTCGGCGTGGCCGGGTGTATCGACGACATTGATCTTGACGTCGCCCCAGGTAACTGCGGTGTTTTTGGCGAGAATGGTGATGCCCTTCTCGCGTTCAAGATCCATCGAGTCCATGACACGTTCGTTGACATCTTGGTGGGCGCCGAACGCGCCCGCCTGATGCAACATGCCATCTACGAGGGTTGTTTTGCCATGGTCAACGTGTGCAATAATTGCTACGTTGCGAATGTCGGCGCGTTGACGCCGATCGGCGCTTGGCGCCGTTTGAGCGGTCGTCACCTGACAACTATGCTTGATTGGAGCGCCTTTGCGTCGGATCTGTGCCGAATGGCACCTCGTCGTGTCGCCAGATCACACAACCTGCGGCGCGATTTCAGCCCAAGACTTGATGGCGAAGTCGCGAGCTTCCGAAGCCCACAGGGCCCGCGAGAACAACCAGCCTTGACCCTGATCGCACTCGATTGATTCGAGGAAGCCAAGCTGTGCGGGCTCTTCGATTCCTTCGGCAATGACCACCATGTTCAGGCTCTGCGCAAGAGCGCTCACGGCCTCGGTAATAAGCCGTCGCTCAGGAAGATGCGCAGCGTCGGCAACAAATGATCTGTCGATTTTCAGTGTCGTGAATGGGAATCGATAAAGATAGTTCATCGCCGAGTAACCCGTGCCAAAGTCGTCGATCGTCAATCCGACACCGAGTGCATGAAGCTCCGCGAGTTGTGACTCGACGATACGTGAGCCTTCAACCAGCGCTGATTCGGTGATCTCAAGCTTGAGACATCGTGGGTTGAGCTTGTAACCCTTGAGTACGTTGGCTACGAATTCGGCGAACCCGGGGACCTTCAACTGGATGGGTGAGACATTTACGGCGACAAAATGGTCGACGGCCACTGCAGGATCAGCGCTCCAGGCTGCCAGCTGACGGCACGCCATATCGAGCACTTGCTCGCCGATCGTCACGATGAGCCCCGAATCTTCGGCAACACCAATGAAGTCGCTTGGCGACACGATTCCGAGCGTGGGGTGATTCCATCGGGCCAGCGCTTCGAAACCGGTCACCGATCCTGACTGCAGACACACAATCGGTTGATACGCGAGTACGAACTCGCGCCGCTTAACCGCTGCGTGCAGATCGGTTTCGGTTTGGAGCCGGGTCATGGTGTGGCGGCGCATTGAATCGTCGAAGGTCGCAACCCCGCTCGTGCTCGAAGACTTCGCTGCATACATCGCAATATCGGCGTCGCGAATAAGGTCCGCGGGTTCCATTGTCTTGTCGGTCGCATACGCGATTCCGACGCTCACGCTCATGTGCAGACTCCGGCCGTCGACTTCAAAGGGCTCGCCGAGATGACCATGCAGGTCTCGAGCGATCCGATCGGCGTGTTTCCGGTTCGGAAGAAGAACGCAGAATTCATCGCCCCCGATCCGGGCGGCCACAGCATCATCGGGAATCGTCGAGCTGATGCGATTGGCGACGTGCATAAGTAGCTGATCGCCGACGTGGTGTCCCAGGCTGTCATTGATGAGCTTGAAGCCATCCGCATCGAGGAACAACATTGCGTGGTTCGGTGGGTACGAACCGAGTGCCTCGACCGACCGGACGAGAGCGGCGCGATTCGGTAACGCCGTGAGAGCGTCGCTGAACGCGCCTAGCTCGAGTTCGGAGATCGACCCCTCGAGCTGATTCGACATGCGGTTGAAGGCCCGAGCAAGCTGTCCGACCTCCGCTGGGCCGCGCTCGTTGAGCTCGACGTCGAGCTCGCCACGGGAAATAGCGTCAGCGGCGGTGATTGTGCGGCTGATGGGGCGAACGAGCCAGCGCGAAAGAAGCCAAGCGAGACCGAGAGCTGCGAGCATCGCCAGGCCCGAAAGAAGGACGACTTGTTGACGACTGCGTGAAACGCCACTCAGAAAGTCTTCTTCAGGAATGACGGTGACGATGAGCCACTCAACGCCTTCTCCGTAGGTGTATGGGGTGAGACGAACAAATGCGTCGCCGCCCGGTCCAGAGGTGCGAATGCTCTGCGGCTGGTTTAGGTCGAACATTGACAGCCCCATAGACGGAAGGTCCTGAAGCACGAGCTGAATCAGCGAATTTTCCGCATCTTCGACTGTCATTTGGGTTGGGTTTGTTTCTTCAGGGTTGTCGGGGTCTGGAACCTCGCCCCATACCGCATCGTCGGTCGAGGTAGCGACGAGTCCTCCGCCCTGTTCGACAATGAACGCTTCGCCTGTGTCACCAATTTCAAGGGCGGCGAGGAACTCGCTGATACCGCCCAAACTCACACTTGAGGTTGCAACCCCGACGAACTCGCCTTGGATGTTCACGACGGGGGCGCTGTTCGAAATGATTAGAAACTCTTCAGGACCGTACGACAGAAACGTAGGTGACCACACTGGTTTGGCGGCCTCGAGTGCATCGGAGTACCAACCGCGGGTCGTAGCGTCATACGGACCATAGTTTTCAAGAAATTCGAAGAGCTGGCAGTCGGCGTCGACGAGATAGTCGTTGCCGCTGTAACGAACGTTTGTGTCTACGTCTTCGTCGATAATTGTGTAAACGAGTTGGTCGCCTTTGCGCTCGTAGCCCACATATTGACCCTCGACGTCGGCAAACGCCATGTATTTCAGCGATGGATAGTCTTGAACCTGTCGGCACTGGAACTCTTGCTGTGAGCGCAAATCAGTCGGGTCAAGGGCTCCCGATTGTGCAGCGTTGACAATTCCGGCGGTGGCCGTATCGGCCTCTTGTAGGTAACTGTCGGTTTGCTCGCTGATACGCGCCGTGATCTCGCCCTCGAGTCGCATCGCCAAGTCGCTTACAGCCTGTTCGCCAAATCGAAGCGAAAGCCAGCTAGTGGCCGCGACGCTGATCAAAATCAGCAGAAGAAACGGCAGGAAAAGAGCGGTGCCGAAGTGGATGCCTTTTCGTTGCATCATTCGCCCTCCTGAAGCGTTCGCTTATGTCTCTGTCGGCAAAGCTGATCGAAAGTTGATCTTCGAACGGACAAAGCGTAGGTCGATCGGTCGTCGATGCAGGATTAGGCGCTGCGCTGTGGTGGCAGAACCGATTGTCGATCGATGTTTCGTACTCGATGCATATGCTCACGAGCCGTGTAGACGCGCTGACGCGGCTCTGTGCCGAACGGATCCGCGATCATCTATTGAGCTCTGAGGTCGCTGAGGATCGAGCGCCACGCCTCGGCTTCGGAATCGTTGGTGACGGGAACTGAGAACTCGATCCGATCGACACGCCCGAGGTACCGGTCGCGTAACTGGGCGGCGATCGTGTCGTGGGTGCCGATCGTCGCAACGGTGTGCAACATCTCGTCGTGAACGAGTCCAGGAAGTTCCTCCCACTTCTGAGAGCGCGCCGCAGCACTTGCTTGCTCGGCGATGTCGGCCCAGCCGTGCAGTTCGAATGTGCGCCTATAGGCCGGTGTCGACAAGTAAAAGGCGACCCGGGCTCGAACTGTGTCGGTGACGTGGGCAAGTGTCGCGGTGTCGGCTGCGGTTCCAATGAGTGGCTTCATACAAAACTCGACGTCGTCGACGGATCGATTGACCCTGGCGGCACCTCGAGCAACGTTGGGATACACCTCGGAGTCGATGAATCGCGGCGTGCATACCGGGTGCAATCGGACCCCGTCAGCGACTTCGCCAGCCATCGCTGTCATGTTTGGCCCGATGGCAGCAACATGAATGGGAATACGAGGGTGCTCGATCGGGCCCGGATTGAACAACGGCACCATGAGGTTTAGTGAGTAGTGCTCACTTGAGAAATCGAGTTCCGTTCCATGCTGCCAGCAGTCCCACACCGCCCGCATAGCATTTATGTAGTCACGCATCCACGGTGCTGGTGCGTGCCAATCCAGGCCGAACCGCCGCCGGATATGTCCTCTCACCTGAGACCCAATGCCCAGAACAAGTCTTCCGTGAGACAATTTCTGCAGGGACCACGCCGACATAGCGGTCGTCGTAGGGCTGCGAGGAAATGCCATTGCCACCGAGGTCCCAATGCCGATCGTCGACGTGGACGCAGCTCCGAGAGCGAGCAGCTGATACGGGTCATCTTTGGTTTCTTCGACAAGCACTGCGTCGAAGCCAAGACGTTCGGCCTGGGCAGCACCCGATGCGAAGTCCTTGATGTGCAGCGGAGTCGCAGGTTCTCGCAACCCGGGGTCTAGCTTGCCGAGCGGAAGCAAAGTCTCGATCAACATCTCGGAGCCTTTCAGAACGTGCCCGCTGCCGGTCCGTCGGTGGCTGCGCCGGCAAAGGCCTGGGCCTTTTCGAGCCAGTCGCGGGCGATTGGCGTGGTGATCAGGTCGGTGTCGTCGAGATGTCGACGTTGGGTGACAACGAGGCAGAAATCTTGTGCGGAGCCGGTGGCGGATTCTGCGGCGTTGGGGTCGCCATAGTGCCACGACGCGCCGGTCGGGCTCGTAAGCGTGACCTGCACCTCGGCTGACGGTTGCTCGATCCCTCGATTCAGGTAGGTCCAGCCCCGGGTGATGAATCCGAGCTGAGCGATATGGCCCAGGCGGTCGGTCGAATCGCGCTCGATGCCAAGCGCATCGACGATGTCTTGGCCATGAGCCCAGCATTCCATGAGCCGGGCCGTGAGGAATGACTTGGAACCCATCGAAGGCCCGTACCAGATCACTCGAGTGTCGTTGGCGAGGCTGGCCGAGGCGGCTGCGAGCTCATTTCGGTTCGAACGCCACGCCGCAAGTAACTCTGCTGATGTCATCGCCCGGTAGGCCCGCAGCGTGGGGTCGTCGGTGCCATTGTTGGCCGCAACAAGTTCGGCTGTCATGGCTTTGAACTGCTTCTCGTCAGAGATCGCTACCGCTGCGGTGTGATCGAAATACGTCAAGTGCCCAATCTGATCAGCGACCGACCAGCCTGGGCTTTGCGTGGAAGCCGCCCACTGCTCGTCGGTTATCTGGCTCATGATTTCGTCGAGCGCGCCTTGTTCTGCGATGAGGTCGGCTCGTATGTCGGTGACTTCCATAGAGCCATCCTTTCATTGCGGTGACCGGTTCACCCAACAACAAGGCGTGCTTCGCCATGTTGTGCAGGTCTGTTGCTGGTGTCAGACTCGCCCCATGAAAAATCAGGTCACGGACATGTTCGGTATCGACGTGCCGATCTTTGCGTTCAGTCACTGCCGAGACGTCGTTGCCGCTGTCACCAAAGCCGGCGGGCTCGGCGTATTGGGCGCCGTGGCGCACTCGCCCCGACAACTTGAGATCGATCTCGACTGGATCGAAGAGGAAGTCGGCGGCCGCCCTTACGGGGTCGACTTGATCGTGCCCGCGAAATATGCCGGCTCTGATGATGGCGGTCTTTCGATGAGCGACATCGGCGCCATGATCCCCGACGATCACCGCAAGTTCGTTGACGACCTGCTCACCAAATATGACGTTCCGCCGCTCGACGATGAACGGGCGACGGGGCAGTTCAGTACCAAGAACGATGCAGCTGCTCCATTTTCGGCCGACTCGCAGGCACCGAACCTTGACATCTCGTTGGCTCACGACCCAGCGATCCTGGTCAATGCGCTTGGACCACCGCCACAGTTCATGATTGACAAGGTCCGAGCCGCTGGGCGTCGTACTGGAGCGCTGGCCGGCAAAGCCCAGCACGCAGAACGCCATGTCAATGCCGGAGTCGATTTGATCATCGCCCAGGGTTACGAAGCCGGAGGGCACACCGGCGATGTAGGCACGATGGTGTTGATTCCTGAAGTCGTCGACGCGGTGGGTGACACTCCGGTTCTTGGTGCCGGCGGCATCGGCGGCGGGCGGCAAATGGCAGCGGCAATGGCCCTCGGCGCGCAAGGAGTCTGGTGCGGTTCGGTGTGGCTCACCACCGAAGAGGCCGAAACCCATCCGGTTGTGAAAGAAAAGATGCTGGTGGCTACATCGTCAGACACAATTCGATCGCGATCGCGAACGGGCAAGCCGGCTCGACAACTCAAGTCCTCGTGGACCGAAGAGTGGGAGAACCCGCAGACCCCGATGCCGCTCGGCATGCCTATGCAACCGATCCTGGTCGACGAGGCGCTCTCGCGAATCAGCAGGGCCGCGCACCGCGACGGAAGCGGAGCAGAGAAACTCGCAAACTATTTCGTAGGCCAGATTGTCGGTTCGATGAACAAGTCGAAACCGGCCACTCAGGTTGTGTACGACATGATTGACGAGTTCATCGAAGCCAACGAGCGCCTCAACTCACAAATCAACGGGTGAGTGTCGGCGGTGGTCTGGTGCGTGTCTCGCTGGTTGCCGCCGCTCGTCACGTAGCGGGCGTAGCGGGCGTGGCGGTTGTGGTGCTCGTGGCTGCAACCAGTAGTTCGCCGGTGTCAAGAGCGCTAGGCACCCAGCCGCGCACCGAGTTGATCATCCAGATGCGATGGGCCTGAGTCAGTTCGGTAAGCATGATCGTGCGTTCAGCGATGCGCCCTTGATCGATTAGTTCGGCGCGGAATGTGCCGGCGAGCAGACCGCTGGTGAGCGCTGGCGTGAACCATTGTCCGTTGAGTTCGATGACCAGGTTTCCAATTGTTGTCTCGGTGACCTCGCCTCGCTCGTTCCACAGAATCACATCGGGAGCATGGGGGAAACGTGCCCGGGCTGCGTTGTATCGCTCTCGGTGCGTCGTCTTGAATCGAAGTAGCTCATCGGTGCTGTTGACAGGCTCGGTGTCGATAGGCAAGCGCCACATGCCGTTCGAGTCGGTGGCGGCGAGGTCGGTATCGAGCGGGGCAATGTCGAGATCAATTGCTCCGTTCGGAGCGACTGTCATGCGAAGCCGGGCACATCCCTCGAGCTCGACTGCTTCGATCAATCGCCGAGCTTGCGAGAGGTCGACGTCAAAACCGAAGTGTGATGCGCCGTCAGCAAGCCGATTGAGATGGCGATCAAGCAACGTGGCGCCGGTTCCCGGTTCGTAGCGAATGGTCTCGAGTAACCGCATGCCGCTACAAGCCTGTAACAACACGTTGGTTTTGTGGTTCGCTTCGAGCCACTCGTCATGCGGATCTGAGTCCCACACAATTCCACCGCCGGTTCCGTACTCTGCCGTGCCGGAAGCGAGGTCGACCCAAACGGTTCGAATCGCGATATTGAACTCTGCGAAACCACCGGGCCCGGCGGCGCCGACTGCACCGCAATACATGCCCCGTGCCGAGCTCTCGACGTCGGCGATGATGCGACTGGTGCTCACCTTGGGGGCTCCGGTGATCGATGCCCCTGGAAACAAGGCTGCGAAGATCTCTACCAGATTCGCGTCTGACGTGGCGGTGACTGTTGACGTCATCTGGTGCACGGTCGGATATGTCTCGATGGTGTGCAGCGCTGGCACCTGTAACGAACCGATCTCTGCGATGCGCCCGAGGTCGTTGCGCGTCATATCGACGATCATCGTGTTCTCAGCTCGGTCTTTCTCACTGGACAAGAGCTCGTCGATAAGCCTCTGATCCTCGCGCGGATCGATCGAACGCGGCCTCGTACCTTTCATGGGCTTCGACGTCAGCGTCTTGCCGTGCCGGGAGAAAAGAAGCTCCGGTGACGCTGAACAGATCGCGGCGTCACCCAGATCGACGAAGCACAGATGGTCGGCTCGTTGGGCCCGTGATAAGGCTTCGAACAGTCCGAGGGGGTCGCCGGCAAACGCCGCACGCAGGCGCATCGTGTAGTTGACCTGGTAGGACTCGCCAGCGGCGATTGGTTCTTTGATCGCAGCGACGTGGCGTTCGTAGTCGTTCTGGCTGACGTCCGCGGTCCATGCGCTGGTGCTGAATGAGCTTCCGGCTGGCCCGTTCGACGCTTGGTGGTCCTTGAACACGCCGAACGCAATTAGCGGTACCTGCCGGTGGCGTTTTGATGCAAGCGCTGGATCAAAAGCCTTTGCTGCGTCATAGGAAACGGCACCGACTGCCCACAGGCCAGCGTCCGTCGCCGCGTCGACCCGCTCTAGGGCCGGGATGACCTCGTCGTGAGACCACGCGATGATCGACTCGACGGGGTTGGAGAACTGCAGCCATCGTCTGCCGTCTTTGGTCGGCAAGCGAAGAAGCGCTGACCGAACTTCGAGGTGATGTTCAGGGGCTGCCGGGCTCGTTCGAAGAGGCGAGGGCAGGGTCGCAGGGGGTGAGGTCACGGCATTCAAGTCAACGGGAGAGAGAACCATATATTCCAAAATCGCACAAGCGGGCGAACGGCGCGGAGGTCCCGGAACAGTGCAGAACGCCCGTTCGTCAACCCTGAGGAGGGGCGGGTGTCGAAACGGGCTTCGCTGGCTATCGCCGAACGTACTGACTAGGGAGCGGTGAATCCTGAGTAGTTGACGCCGGTGAGCTTGGCCATTTTGTCGTCCCATGTGGCGAGATCGTTTTTGGTGAATTTGCCAAGGCTGTCGTGCCCGCAAGCGCGTGCCATCACTTGCATGAGCTCGGTAGATGCACCAAAGAAGGTGGCGAGGCGTTGGCCGGCCGCCTCAACATCAAGTCGGGCTCGGAGCTCGGGTTTCTGCGTTGCAATTCCCGTGGGGCAGTTGTTCGAATTGCACATTCGGGCGGCTATGCAGCCAACGGCTTGCATCGCCGAGTTCGACACAGCGATTCCGTCGGCGCCTAGGGCTAGCGCTTTGACAAAATCGATGGGCACGCGGAGCCCGCCGGTGATGATGAGAGTGACGCGGCCGCTTGCATCTCGTTCATTAAGAAGGCGTCGGGCTCGGGCCAGGGCGGGAATGGTTGGCACACTTATGTGGTCGCGGAACATCTCGGGTGCAGCGCCGGTTCCGCCGCCGCGGCCATCAAGAATGATGTAGTCGACGCCAGCGTCGAGGGCGAATCCAATGTCGGCTTCGATGTGATTAGCGCTGAGTTTCATGCCGATCGGGATGCCGCCTGTGAGCTCGCGGACTCGGTCTGAGAACTTGCGGAAGTCGTCGACGGTGTGTAGGTCCTGGAACGTCGCTGGCGAGATCGCTGATTGGCCCTCAGGGATCTGACGAACTTGCGAAATTTTGCCAGTGTTCTTGGAACCGGGAAGATGACCACCGGTGCCTGTCTTGGCGCCTTGGCCTCCTTTGAAGTGGAAGGCTTGCACGAGGGGCAGAAGATCTTCGTTGTAGCCAAACTGGGCACTTGCAAGTTCGTAGAAGTATCGGCTGTTGGCTTGCTGCTCTTCAGGGAGCATGCCGCCTTCACCTGAGCAAATGCCGGTGCCGGCAAGTTCAGCTCCCGTTGCCAACGCAACCTTGGCTTCTTCGGACAAGGCCCCGAAGCTCATGTCTGAAACGAAAAGTGGGATCTTGAGATGGAGGGGTTTGTTTGCGCTAGGGCCGATCACGAGTTCAGTAGCTACTGCCACGTCGTCGAGTAACGGCTGGGTGGCCATCTGTGCTGCCATGATCTGCAGGTCGTCCCAGTGAGGCAGATCTTTGCGGGGCACGCCCATGGAAGTCATTGGCCCGTGGTGACCGAGTTTGGCGAGCCCGTTTCGTGCAAGTTCGTGAATGAACGCCACTGTGGGCTCTTCGGGGGTTGGCCGGGCTACTGGGTTGTCGGCGTCGCCGAGCTCGACTGGCGTCTCGGCAGGCTCTTTCCCGGAGGTGCCGTCGGTGCCGACTTGGTCAGCGGTGAACTGCGCGTGGGTGCCGTCGCAGTAGGGAGCGGTCCCAGTGTGTTTACATGCGCACAGATAGGCCTCACCGTCAGCGTCGGGAGTGAAAGCCAGCGGTGCGAACTCGGTGCCAGCGTGCGAACCGTCGCAGAATGGTTGGTTGTTTGACCGACCACAGGCACACCAGTGGTACTCCTCGCCAGCGTTGATGGTGACCGGCTTTGGAGCATTGGCGGCGATGATTGGTTCAGACACGGTTTGGATTCCTCGACTAGTGGTGTTCACGGATTCAACGTGATCACAGGTGTGTTGTCTTGTTGCATAGGCTTGGGCGAGCGTTGAATGCCGTCCGACTCGAGGAGACGCCCGCAGCTACTAAACGCTCGTAAAGCTACATATTGTATTCTTGAAAGTCAACTGCTTCGAGACGCGCAACGATAAGGCGGTCATGGTCTCCACGGGGTCATCATGGACCGTGTCGGCTAGCTCAGATCGTGTGCGTCGAGCCAGCGGGCGACGGTTTGGTCGATGAGTCGATCGGTGACTTCACCGAATAGAAAAAGGTGTTGGTGAAAGATGGGTCCGGCGAGAAGAGCTGCTTCGAGGTTGATGTCTAGGTCGGACTCCAATTCACCGCGTGCAACGGCGGCAGCGAGGCAATCAACCGTCGGCTGGGTGAGTTGTTCAACGAATCGTCGCTGTGCCGCTGCGAATGTCTCGTCACTGCTGGAGTGGCCTGCAATGGCACCGAATACCGAGCGAACATTGCGGTGGTCGAGGCGCTTGCGGAGAAGCGTCAGGACGAGCTTGAGGCTGTCGCCAAGGCCATCGACGCTCGGGGTCGCCGCATGTGGCGCAGTCATTGCGTCGATTGTTGCGAGGAGAAGTGTTTTTTGATCCGGCCAGTAGCGGTAGATCGTCGTGCGAGCCACTTCGCATCGTTCGGCAACCCGATGAGCGGTGACCTCTGGCGCCCCTTGTTCTAGCAGTACCTCGATCGCCGTATTCAGAATGAGTTGCTGCACGCGAACCGTTCGAGGGTTCACGCGATCTTCTGATGTTCCCGTGTCGCTCGCCACATCAGCCTCCGACGGTTAAGCTACATTGTGTAGTTTAACTTTGTATTGCGATTCCTGTGCCTGGGGAGATTCTGAGGCGCAACTGTATCGATATGAAGTGCTCGCTTCTGTCGTCGCCGTTGCCTCGGGTGCGCGTCTGTCGGCGGTCGGCGGCGAGTCGCCTAGCCGAGGCGGGAATACTTGGACCGGAACATGGGTTGTTAACTGCACCTAACATTTTCTAACTAGGAAAGTTAACTCACATGCCACTATTGCAACGCACCCCCCACTCGGGTTCTGACATCGGCGAAGACCGACGACCAAGATTTGGTATTGGCCACATGTCGATTACGGCGGCGAATGTCGACGCTATGACCAATTTCTACACGGCGATTGGCCTTCGCCTCGTGGTGAACATGGGTCATGCATCGATCGTTGAACTCCGGGGTGGCACTCACCTCATCATCCAGTCGGGTGAGCCCGGCTTGGCAACGCTTGACTTCATCGTCGATGACATCGACGAGGCCCAAACCGTGCTCGACGCCGAAGGGGCTTCAACGTCTTCGATCCGTCGAGGGCACCCGCATGACCGCTTTATCGCAACCGACCTCGAAGGCAACACCGTCGTAGTGAACTCGGATCACTCGATCGGTGTGGTCTAAGAAAAGAGTGTTCACTATGTACGGAGAAGTTCATCACATCGAGAAGCTGAGCCCCGACCTCTTGAGGGTGGTGCTCGCCGGCGGCACGCTCGACCAGTTCGAGGATTCGACTGCGACCGATGCTTACATCAACGCAAGATTCTTGCCGGCAGGATCACCGGTAAAGGTGCCGTTTGCGCCAGCAGATCTCGAAGGTGTTGCCGACGAATTGCGTCCCCGGCCACGCCGGTTCACGATTCGTGATTGGGACGCCGACCAACAGCTGCTCACAATCGACTTCGTCGCCCATGGCGATGCGGGATATGCCGGTCGATGGGCGTCACAAGCTCAACCTGGCGATCGACTTCAATTTGAAGGACCGAGCGGCTCGTATCGGCCTTCGGCTGACGTCGACTGGCACCTCTATGTCGGAGACGAAAGTGCGCTCGGGGCCATTGGCTCGAGCTTGCAAGCTCTTGCGGCAGACGCGAGAGCTGTCGTGTTCGTAATCGTCGAAAAGCCGGGCTACGAAATCAACCTCCCATCGGTCGCTGAAGTGGAAACCCATTGGCTGTATCGCGAACAATGGGACGACTCAGACAACGAGCTTGTCGACGCCATTGCGACGACAGAGTTCCCGGGAGGCACTTTTGACATCTTCGTTCACGGGGAGGCAGGGGAAGTGCGAGCAGTGCGCCAGCATCTCGCCGTGGACCGCGGCGTCGATCTCAGCGGTGCATCGATTTCGCCATACTGGCGGCGCCGTCACACCGATGAACAGTGGCGCAAGGTCAAGCGACAGTGGATGGCCAACCAGGCGTGAACGTGGCGAGTGGCCCACCACGGCGCACTATGGCGAGGCTTGCGATAAGTCTTGTGTTCGCCGGGCTCGCTCTTGCCTCGTGCGGCAGCGACGCCGGTGACAATTTGAATTCGTACGCAATTACCACTGAGGCCCCTGTTTCAGCTGGAGTCGCAGAGCTACCCACTGGCGACTCAGAGAGTCCAGCGATGTTGGGTCTGGTGGAACGTCCAGGCCCGCGGCGAGAGACCACCGGAGACGTCCCGCACATGCAAATCGCCGCTGCGCAGGTGGCGAGCGTCGACGCTGAACTCAAACGGCTCGTATTCCTCGAGACAAGAGAAGAGGTCGATATTGCGTTCGGCTTGGTCGTTGCGACGTACAACTTTGTTGTCGGCGCCGAGATCGACGCACCAGAAATCGGCTGAGACTCAGTGTGCAGCCAGCGCAGAACACTTCGCTGCTAGTGGTTGCCGTGACGGTTCTCAAACGCCGCGACTGTTTGCAGTCGTGCTGCGTTGACGATGTCGACAGCGGCCTCTGGATTGTGACGGGGAAACCCATCGGCGACCGCAAGCACGCGTTCGTCTGGAATGAGGAGCAACGTCCTCGACCCATCTGCCCGAATCGCGTCGGCTTCTCGCGCGAGTATGCGGCGTGACCGTGCTCTGATCAGGCCGCCTCCAGGCTTGGCCATCGGCGCCGAGATCAACACGACCTTGTGAGACTCGGGAATGACGATGTCGGCATGTGTCGACGAAGCGACGGCGCCATCGACGTAACGAGAACCCTCGATCACTTTGGGTTGAAATACCCCCGGGACCGCCGATGTTGCCTCGAGCGCATCGGCGAGGGTGGCGGGAATGTGATCGCGGCCAAACACGACCGTGTGGCCATCATCGAGTCGCACACTCGGAACCCACAGCTGACTCGGCCATTGTTGTGTGGCGGCAAACTTTCGCAACATCAGCGTGGGGAAGAGCCCAGCGGGGAGCAGGCCGACGAGGGCCGTCGCCACCCCAACGTGGCGAACGCAGCGGGCCAGGCCCGGCGCGACGGGTCGAAATGTCTGCAACGGGTTTCGCAAAAGACCGATGCCCGCCGATTTCATCTGATCGCGTTCGCTGTCGCTCGGGCGAGCGGAGATCATCTCGATCACCTCTTCGGTCTGCACTCCGGTCAATAAGGCCGCTGCGATAGCGGCCCCGGCGGATGTGCCCACGATTCGGTCGGCGTCAGCAGGTTCGCGGTCGATGGCGTCGCGCACGCCTTGGATCACGCCCAGGTGGTAGGCCCATCCCAATGGTCCGCCCGCTCCAAGGACGATGCCAACAGTCATTGGCAGCCCTATGTGCGACGACGAGTGTCGTGTGCTTGAACGCCGAAGATCAGATGTGGCGATTGGTCGATCGCCATGTCAGATGAGGCCCGCATCGGCAACAACATCGACGAGCGCCGGGCCGTCATAGGCGAGCGCTTCGGCCAACATCGGCGCCAGTTGATCGGCCCGCTCGACCCGGAAACCGCGGGCACCGCAATTGTCTGCGAACGTTGCGAAATTGGGGTTCTGAAGGCTGGTTTGCCACACGTCGAGGTCGGCGGAGCGTTGCTCTTTGGAGATCTTGCCGAGTTCGCCATTGTTGACCAGCACGTGCGTGATGTTCATGCCGTACTTTGCGGCAGTCGTCAGTTCCATGGCGTATTGGCCGAACCCGCCGTCACCGGACACGGAGACGATTTGTCGACCTGTCTGAGCGGCCCATGCGCCCATTGCTCCAGCGAACCCGAAGCCGATCGACCCGAGATACCCCGACATCAAAACGGTATGGCGTTCGACCTCGAAGTACCGGCCAAAGCTGTAGGTGTTGTTGCCGACATCGACCGCGATCACTGCGTCGGGTTCAATCGCCGACGCAAGCTCAGCGAAAATCGCTGCCGAACCCATGCCCTTGCCGCGATCGTCGCTTACGCGGCTCTTCTTTTCTGCCTGCCAGATCGAACGTCGCTGAGCAACCGCTGCTCTGCGGTCGGTGCCAACGTTGTCGGGTAGAGCACTGGTGATGGCGGTCGCTGTGACGCCGACGTGGCCGAGGACGCCAACGGTGACGGGATGGAATCGGCCGATCGCCATTGGGTCGTGATCAACCTGAATAATCGGCTTGTACGCGGATATGCCGGTGTGATTTGAGAACGAAGCTCCGAACGCAACGATGAGGTCGCTTTCATTCATGAACCAACTGGCAATTGGGGTGCCCGACCGGCCAAGTACGCCACAGCCGAGAGCATGGTTGTCGCTGATTTGTCCCTTTGCCTTGAAGGTGGTGGCAACTGGAGCGCCGAGTTTTTCGGCGAGAGCGATGATTGGGCCCATGTCGTGGCGAGCCCCGGCGCCCACGATGATCAACGGGCGTTCGGCCCCAACTAATAGTTCGACGGCATCGTCGAGCGACTCTTGTGGCGGCGGGAAGCTGCGAAGTCCGGTACGACCTATCGGGCCCGACGCGGGGGCGTCGCTCGCCAGAACCTGCACCTCGTCAGGAAAGACGAGGTGGGTGACGTCAGCTTCTACAAGAGCGGTCTTGCAAGCCAAGTTCATGAGTTCGGTGTGGTCCGAGCCGGCGTGGACCGTCTTGCTATAGCGCGCAACGTCGGCGAACGCGGCCTCGAGATCGAGATCCTGAAATGCGCCGCGCCCCATCGTGGATGACGGGACCTGGCCGGACAGAGCGAGCACCGGGGCGCGGTCGGCCTTGGCGTCATAGAGGCCGGTGAGCAGGTTGGTGCTCCCTGGCCCGGCGATACCGAAGCAGGCAGCTGGCCGCCCCATGAGTTTGCCGTATGCCGATGCAGCGAATGCCGCGGCGCCCTCATGGCGGACACCGAAGTACTTCAGTTCGCCGCGGAGCTCAGCCTGACGCATTGCGTCACCGAACCCGAGGTTGGAGTGACCGACAATGCCGAAGACTGTGTCGACACCCCATGCCACCATGGTCTCAACCATCGCATCGGAAACGGTTCGCTCCCGTGGCGGTTCGTCGGGCAGGGTCGCGTAGATTCCGTCTTCGCGAACCTCGACTTGATAACACGGAGGGCCATCGTTGAATGGGCCCGGCGGAGTCCCCGTCGTTGGGTCAAAGTCGTAACCATGCCACGGACACCGCAGGTGCCCATTCTCGATCGAACCCTCGCCGAGGGGGCCGCCCTGGTGAGGGCAGTGCTTGTCGAGGCAGCCGTAGGTGCCTTCGTGGTTGGTCACCGCGAGCGTGTGGTGACCAATGGTGACGGTGGTGACTCGACCCTCGGGAAGCTCTCCGTGATCGAGAATTTTGTGCGGGGTCGTGGTCATTGCGGACGTCTCCGTGGGCACTGATGGCCCGGCTAGGCGTGACATTCCATATCGGCGAAGTTGTGTCCGCCAACTGAAACTCAAAATGCACTCTACACAACAACCTGTATCTCAAAGGAGGCGTACTGGCGACGTCTGTAGTCGAACTTTCAACGCTGGATCACGAGCGTCGAGGCGCCGGGTAGCTGGGCGGATTCCAACTAACCAAACAAACGTTAGGTAGAGTTGGCGCTCGCGGCAACGAAGAACTTGGGGGTGCGGCACATGAGGGCAAAGACCGAGCAACCAGGGCGCCAAGGCGTGCTTGATGCCGCGGCTGAGCTCTTCGTAGCCCATGGCTATGCGGGAACCACGCTGCGACAGATCGCCGATGTCGCAGGCATCAAAGCCGGCTCGATCTACCACCACTTCGCCTCGAAGCAGGATCTCTTCGCCGCTGTACTCGAACAAGGCATCGTGGTCATGGTCGAAGCCTTTGACGAAGCCAATAGTGCGGCCGTGACAGCTCCTGATCGACTCTTCGCCCACGTGCGAGCCCACCTCGGCGCACTCTTTGAGAACGGACCATTCACAACGGCACATGTCACGGCGTTCCACAACGCACCCGTCGAAGTGCGTGAGTCGGCCGTTGATCGGCGAGACGCATACGAGAACATGTGGGCGGGTTTGCTCGCCGACCTGTTCCCTCGCATCAACGTCAAGGAGCTTGCCCTGCATCGCCTGATTCTGTTCGGTTCGCTGAACTCCACGATCGAGTGGTTTGACCGGTCCGGCAACCTCTCGCTCGACCAGTTGGCCCAAGTAGTCACCGACCAGTTTTTGCACGGAGTTGCATCGTGAATCGAATTACAACCGCCATTGATCCGGCAGGCGAGACGTTTCAGGCCAATGCCGCAGCCAACAGAGCCGACGTGGCCATGTTGAAAGAACGTCAACAGTGGGCGATCGACGGTGGCGCTCGTCGCGACCGGTCGATTGCGCGCCATCTCGACCGCGGCAAGATCATGGTTCGCGAACGCATCGATCTCGTCACCGATCACGACACACCATTCCTCGAGTTCTCCACGCTCGCGGGCTGGGGCCAATACAACGACGAGGCACCGGGCGCGGGCATCGTCACCGGCATCGGTGTCGTGCACGGCGTGCCGTGGGTGTTCATTGCCAACGACGCCACCGTCAAAGGCGGAAGCCTGCTTCCGGTCTCGATCAAGAAGCATGTGCGGGCTCAGGAGATCGCCGAAGAGAACCGCCTTGGCGTCATCTATCTTGTCGACTCCGGTGGCGCGTTCTTGCCTTTGCAAGATGAGATCTTTCCCGACAAGGACCACTTCGGCGGCTCGTTCTATCGCCAAGCGCGCCTGAGTGCCCAAGGGCTCCCGCAGCTGTCGGTCGTGCTCGGCGGTTGCACCGCAGGCGGCGCCTATGTGCCAGCGCTCAGTGACGAAGTGATCATGGTCGAGGGCATCGGGCGAATCTTTTTGGGTGGCCCACCAATCGTCAAGGCTGCACTCGGTGAGATCGTCGACGCCGATGATCTCGGCGGGGCGGTGCTGCATACCCGCACCTCGGGCGTGAGCGATTACATCGCATCGACCGAACGCGAGGCCTACGGCAAGCTGCGCGAGATTTGCGAAACCACCAACCAACGAGGTGTGGACCAACGCCAGCCGTGGCTTGACTGGGCTGAACCAGAGCTTCCGGCACACCCGGCCCACGAGCTGTACGGAATTGTCAGCGCCGATGACCGCATACCGTTTGACGCCACCGAAATCATTGCTCGCATTGTTGACGGAAGCCGATTCGCAGCGTTCAAACCCGAATGGGGCGAGTCAATCATCTGCGGGTTCGCTCGCATCTGGGGCCATCTTGTCGGCGTGATTGCCAACAACGGCATCATCTTCAGCGAAGCCGCCCTCAAGTCGACCCACTTCATTGAGCTGTGCGAGCAACGACGTATTCCGCTGCTGTTCCTGCAGAACACATCGGGATACATGGTCGGGCGTGACAGCGAGGCAGCTGGTATCGCTAAACATGGCGCCAAAATGGTTGCTGCCGTCGCCAATGCAACCGTGCCGAAATACACCGTGCTCGTCGGCGGCTCCTACGGCGCGGGTAACTACGGCATGTGCGGTCGTGGGTTCAACCCGAGGTTCTTGTTCGCGTGGCCAAACTCGCGAATAGCGACCATGGCCGCTGACACCGCCGAGACCGTGCTCACCGATATCAGGCTGGGTGGCATGAAGGGTGCGGAGACGACCGACGAAGAGCTGGCCGAGATCCGACGCGAGATACGGCATCAATACGAGACGCAAAGCGATCCATACCACGCAACGAGCCGGCTGTGGGACGACGGTCTCATCGACCCAGTCGACACTCGCGACGCGTTGGGGCTCTGTCTTGCCTTGGCTGCAAGACACGATGCGCCGGCGCCAGGACCTGCATTGGTGTATCGCCAATGACGACTTCTGTTTCTTCGAAGCTCACGACCGTGCTCATTGCCAATCGTGGCGAGATAGCTCGGCGCATTGCGCGCACTGCCCGCATGATGGGCCTGCACACGATTGGCCTGGTGACGGCCCCAGACCGGCTCATGCCCCATGCGGCTGAGATGGACCGGCTAATTGATTTGGAACAATGGCGGGGCACCGGTGAGCCCTACGCCGACTCGGCGGTCATGTCCGAGGTGCTGGGTCTGCTGCCTGCGGGAACGGCGGTGCACCCGGGGTATGGCTTCCTCGCAGAGAACGCGACGTTTGCGCACATGGTCAGCGACGCCGACATGGTTTGGGTTGGACCCAAGCCGTCGGTCATCGAGCAGATGGGTTCGAAAATCAATGCCCGTGCCATCGCCGAGACAGCGGGCGTGGCGACGATTCCTGGATATTCCGAATCGCAGGTCGACGGCGACCTGTGCGCCGCGGCTGAGCGCATTGGCTGGCCGGTGCTCGTCAAAGCCTCGGCTGGTGGCGGCGGCAAGGGCATTCGAATTGCGCGGGCGAGCGACGAGTTCGAACCGGCGTTGCACGAAGCCCGCTCCGAAGCGCTGCGGGCCTTTGGCGATGACCGTGTCATCGTTGAGCGCTACATCGAACGCCCTCGACATATCGAAGTGCAGATCATGGGCGATCATCACGGCCGGGTTGTTGATCTCGGCACCCGTGAATGTTCGGTGCAACGCCGCTATCAGAAGTTGTTCGAGGAAGCCCCGGCGCCGAACCTGCCTGACGACGTGCGGGCTGCAATTCGAGGCGCCGCCGTCAAGCTGGCCGAATCGGTCGGCTACGACTCCGCCGGCACCGTCGAATTCGTCGTAGATGCTGCCACGCATGAGTGGTTCTTTCTAGAGATGAACACCCGGCTGCAGGTCGAGCACTGCGTCACCGAGCAAGTGACCGGTGTCGACCTGGTCGAGCTCATGTTCCAGTCGGCAATGGGTGAACCACTGTCGCTCGCTGACCCCATAACGATCACCGGGCACGCGCTCGAAGCTCGCATCGCAGCAGAAGACCCCACCGTGGACTTCGTGCCACAGATCGGCACGGTGCACCACGTGGTCGTGCCGTCCGAGGTGCGATGGGATGCCGCGGTCGAACCCGGCTCCACGATCACCCCCCATTTCGACTCGATGATCGCCAAGCTGATCGTCACGGGAAGCTCGCGCCCCGACGCCATCACCAAAATGCGAACGGCCCTCGACGGGCTCGTGATCGGCGGCTTGGTCACGACTGCGGGTTTGCATCGATGGCTGGTCGATCATCCGATGTTTGTCGACGCTGCGATCACAACCCGATTCCTCGACGAGACACGGGTGCCCGCCATGCCGGCTCCACCGATTATCCAGGCTGCACGTGTTTGGCGAGATGCGAATCGGACCTCGCAATCGGCGCAATCGGTGCAATCGGCGAGTCCGTGGTCAAACCACACGGGTTTCTCACTCACGCCACACCAGCCAAGGCGACCTATTGGGGTGCGACACGCCGACGAAGTAGTTGAGGTGACCTTAAGCACCGACGGGGTCGCCGATGGAACCGGCGGCGATCAGCCAGCCGCTCGGGCAACTGCGAGCGTTGTCGACCAATCAACCGGTCGCGTATCGATCACGGTCAACGGCACGACCTTCCACTTTGAAATGTTGAGCCGCACCGAACGCTGGGCCGCCACGCTCGAAAACCGACGCGGCACCGGCGATGCCCTCGTCGCTCCATTCCCGGCCGTTGTCGCCGAGGTCAATGTTGCGCCTGGCGATGTCGTTGCTGGCGGCCAGGTCCTTGTCGTCATCGAAGCAATGAAGATGTTGCATTCGCTCAAAGCAACCGGTGCAGGCATCGTCGATGCCGTCCCGGTAGCGGTCGGCGATCAGGTCTCGACCGACCAACCACTTGTCACGTTCACCGAAGATTCACCAGAGGAAGCCTCCCCATGACCGCACAGTCTCAGACCACACAGTCTCACCGCAACGTCTATATGACCGACGAACTGCAGGCGATCTATGACCAGACGGTCGATTTCGTTGTCAACGAAGTCAAACCAAACGGTGACCAGTGGGAAGACGAGGGCATGGTTCCCCGCGAGGTGCTCGCGAAGATGGGGTCGCTCGGCATGTTGTCGTTGCGCATACCCGAAGAACTCGGCGGACTCGGCCTGGGCTATCTCGCATCGGCCACCTTTTCTGAAGGCCTTGGCGCGTCGACCTATGCCGGCTTCGAAGCCACGGTGCTCGTGCACACCGACATGGCTGGCCCTCATCTCGTGAACTCAGGGTCACCCGAACAACTTGAGCGTTACCTGCCCGGCGTAGTCTCGGGCGACTTCATCTTGTCGATCGGCGTGAGCGAACCCGATGCCGGATCTGATGTGGCCGGAATTCGCACCAGAGCAGTCAAAGACGGCGACGGTTGGCGCATCAACGGCACGAAGATGTTCATCACCAACGCCGTCTATGGCGACATGACGATCATCGCGGCTCGTACCGACGAAGACAACAAGTACGGCATCTCGATGTTCCTCGTGCCCGCAGGCACCGAAGGCTTCACGGTGACGAACAAGCTCGACAAGCACGGGTGGCGCTGTTCCGACACCGCAGAGTTGGCGCTCGACGATGTCTGGGTCAGCGACGACCAGCTGCTCGGTACCCCGCACCGAGGGTTCTACGAGACAATGAAGAACTTCCAGAACGAGCGCATGGTTCTTGTAGGCATGGGAGTCGGCGCAGCTCAAGCGGCTATCGATCTGACCAACGAGTACACCCAGAACCGGAACGCCTTTGGGTCAACCCTCTTTGAGCTCGGGGCGATTCGCCAACGCATGGCCATGAACCAGGCCAAAGTCGACGCCGTACGAGCATCGATGTATCACGCAGCGTGGATGGGTGACAACGGCCAAGACAATGTCAAAGCCATGTCGGCGGTCAAGGCGTGGGGCTGCGAGGTCGTCAACCAGGTGATGTACGACTGTCTGCAGTTTCACGGCGGCATGGGCTATATGCGCGAGTCGGCCATCGAACGCATGTACCGAGATGCCCGCATCTTGCCGATTGGCGGCGGAGCAACTGAAGTCATGCTCGAAGAAGTCGCCAAGCGATCAATAGTGCAGAGCTGAATGACCTAGGGCGAATCGTCGAGTCGGTATCGTCAGGCAATGAAGCCTGACCCCCTCGCCCGCATGCGTTCGGTGTTGTTCGCACCCGCGATCCGTGACGACATGATTCCCAAGCTGGCACGAGCAGGCGCCGACGCGGTGATTATCGATTGCGAAGACGCAACCCCGCTGGGTCAAAAAGCGGCCGGGCGCCTCAATGCACTCGAACTCGCGCCTGCATTGATTGCTGACGGTCAGCAGGTGTTTGTCCGCGTCAATGCCCTAGGCACCGACTGGTTCGTCGATGATGTTCGATTCGGATTGGCAGAGGGTCTGGCCGGGGTGGTCGTGCCCATGGTTGAAGATATGGAACAGCTCGATCGCTGTGCCAAGGTGTTGGCCGAATCTGACTTTGGGCATCTCGGAATCGTGGCTGGTCTTGAAACGGGCCTGGGAGTCGCCGATGCACGCACGCTGCTTACCCACCCACAGGTGGTCGGCGCGTATTTCGGCGCCGAAGATTATGTCGCGGATCTTGGCGGCCAACGAACCGATACGAACGTCGAAGTGCACTACGCCCGTTCGGTCATTGTGCAGGCCTCACGACTGGCTCGCAAACCAGTGTTCGATCAAGTCGTCGCGAACTTTCGAGACAGCGATCGGTTCGTGCGCGAAACAGCCGAAGCCCGTGCAATGGGATTCGACGGCAAGTTGTGTATCCACCCCGGTCAGGTTGAGTTGGCCAACAACGGGTTCACACCAAACGAAGCCGAAGTGGAGCGCGCTGAGCGCCTGCTCGCCGCCTTTGACATCGGTGTCGCGTCTGGGGTTGCGGCGATTGATTTTGAAGGCCAGATGGTTGACGAGCCGGTAGCCGAACAGGCCAGGCAGATCCTCAAAGCCGGCGGGGTCGACCCTCGGGGAAACACGCTTGGTTGAGCGTTAGTCGTCGCTCGGGGTCAGTCCTACTTCGGTTGCTTTAACCGAAGCCCAAATTGGTGACCCGACTCGAAGCCCTAGCGCCGCGGTCGATGCGGGGGTGATGTCAACCATGATTGGCAATGGGGCGCCGAGCGAAATGCGAGTGGTGTCGCCTAGAGGCTCGATAGCCGCAACCGTGGTACGCCACGCGTTGCGGGGGCTTCCGTGTGGCTGGGCCTCGTGAAGAGCGACGGCGTTAGGGTGAACGGTTACGAGTACAGCACCGTTCAAGGTCCGGTCAGCGGCAGCCAGCACAAAGTCGTGATCGTCGAGCTTGATCGATCCGTCGCTGATAATGCCACGCATGAGATTGGTTCCCGCCAGCGCGGAGATCCATGGTGTAGCAGGCCGCTGGCGGATTTGGTCGGGGGTACCGAGCTGGGTAGGGCGGCCATTTTCGATGACCACAATCTGATCGGCGAGTAGAAATGCGTCGGTCGGATCGTGCGTGATAAGCAAGCGTGGGCCCGCGTAGTTTGCAAGGTGACGGGCCAGCGTGCGGCGGGTGGCGCTTCGGGTTGAGACGTCGAGTGCGGCGAGAGGTTCGTCGAGCAGAAGCAACTCAGGTTCGATTGCAAACGCTCGCGCGAGCGCTACGCGTTGGGCTTCGCCACCGGAAAGGTCACGCGGAAACCGGTGCGCTAGCGCCTCAAGACCTAGCCTCGAGATCCATGCGCCGGCTGAACCGGTGTGCGCTCCAAACCCGATATTGCCGGCCACGCTCAAGTGATCAAAGAGCAGGTAGCGCTGAAACACCACCCCAATCCGACGGTGACGGGGAAGCACAAATACAGCTTTGCCAGAGTCGTTGGCGTGTCCTGTGGGGTCGTCGAGAGCTCGACCTGCGAGCTTGATGTGGCCCTGGTCGATCGGCAGTAGGCCCGATAGAGCGTCGACGACGGTTGATTTGCCAGCACCGTTGGGTCCGAGCAGGGCTGTTGTTGTACCAGGTGCAATTTGCAGCTCGATGTCGAGTGCAAAGTCATCACGTACAAGACGAATCTCGGCGTCAAGGGTCATGTTCGGGACCACCAGCGGTCACGAAGCACAACCAGCACGGTCATGGACACGACGATAAGAACCATGCTGATGGCGATAGCCGAGTCTCGATCTGATTCAAGGGATACATACACCGCTAATGGCAGGGTCTGGGTTCGCCCCTGCAGGTTGCCTGCAAAGGTCACGGTCGCCCCAAACTCTCCGAGCGCTCTTGCCCATGCGAGCACAATGCCTGCTCGTAGCGAAGGGGCGATCATTGGCATCGTCACCCGCCAGAAGATGCGCAACGGCGATGCGCCAAGAGTTGAGGCTGCTCGTTCGTAGCCGGGGTCGAGGTTCGCCAATGCGCTCTCAACCGTGATCACGAGGAATGGCATCGCCACGAACACATTGGCGATGATCACGCCCCAGATTGAGAACGGCAGCACGAATCCGGTCAGATTGTCGATTGTTTCGCCGATGATTCCGCGGCGTCCAAGAGCGAACAAAAGGGCCGCGCCCCCGACGACCGGTGGAAGCACCATTGGTAAGGTGACGACTGCCCGCAACAGTCCACGGCCGCGGAACGTTCCACGGGCCAAAAGCCACGCGAGCGGCACACCAAAAACTGTCGCGAGCGCCGCCGCCACTATCGACGTCACCAGCGAAAGCGTCAGCGCGTCGGTGACAAGATCCGAGGCAAGAAGCTTTGGGAGCCTGCGCCAGGGCGCCCGGCTGAACAGTCCGACGATTGGGATAACGAAAAGCGCAGCGGCGACGAGTGCGAGGCCGACTAGTTGCCAGGGTGCCCGCGGCGTCACACCGTTGCGGTTCACGGTGAGCCGAACCCGTGCTCGGAGAGCAGCCTGCGCCCGATCGGGCCGATAACGAATGACACAAAGGCGTCGGCTTCGACGCTGCTGCCATCGAACGTGGTGATCGGGTACACGGTCATCGGGTTGATGGCGTCGGGTAGGTCAATGCGTTCGACTCGAGGGTTGGTCGCAACATCGCTCTGGTAGACAAGCCCAGCATCGAGCTCATCAGCTTCGATCCGTGTCACGAGGGCCTGTACGTCGTTCTCGTTGGTGTCGATGGCGGCAGTCACAGCAGCGAGCTCGAACACACGTCGGGCGAGATCTCCGCATGGGACGCCAATCGCGCATACCCCGAGCAGAAGTTCGGGGCGAGCGAAGTCTTCGATGCCGGTGATAGCTGCCGGATTGCCTACCGGGACCGCGATTGCGAGCCGGTTGGTGGCAAAGGTTCGAGGTGTCGCAGCGTTTCCTGCCTTGATGACAGACGCCATGATCTGGTCGCTGGCCGACGCAAAGACGTTGGCTGGCGCGCCGCTCAAGATTTGCTCGCGCAACGAGCTACTCGACCCTAGGTTCAGCACGACAGCGGTTCCGGGGTTCTCAGCCTCGAATGCCGCTGCTATGTCAGTGAATGCGTTGGTCAACGATGCGGCGGCAAACACCGACACCGTTCGCTCATCTGATTGCCCGGCGCATGCAGCCAGAGCCGAAAGCGCCGCGACGATCACGGGTGCGAGTAACGCCCAGCGTGCACTATTGAGTCGGCCTGTCATGTGTTGAAACTCTACGCTTGCGCCCCGGTCGGTCGCTTCGTGTCTGCTCAAACGGTTTTGTTCGCTGAAACACACTAATGCAGTTTCGATATTTTTCATTGCTTTGATGCCACCTTTGGTTTCTAAAGCTGATACTTTTCAGCCCGTTACGCGCCGAAGACCATTTCGCGCCATTAGCAACATCGTCAGGAATTTTGATGTCTCTTGTTACTGCACGTCGGCTCCGCCTTGTCCTAGGCGGGATGGTGTCTGTCCTTATCGGGTTGATCGCGGCCGTTTCCCTGCTGTCGATCGGCTCGCAAGATGCTCAGGCTCAAGCCGGTAGTGGTTTCGTCGACCCGACACCCGCCGACGGCTTCGTTGTCGGCGACACAATCACATGGTGGGTTTCAGCCGACGCTTTTCCTGAAACAACTGCATGCCAGCCCAGCGACCACTCGCCGTTGCGGTGGACATTCATGTACCCCGACGGCACGAGCGACGTGGTCACGTTCACCTGGGACGCCGTCGATATGCGCTACGAAGCTGACTGGGTGGTTAGCGATTCCTATGACCCGCTTGCAGTGACCGTGCAATTTGCAAGTGCCGACCTGTCGGCTGGGTGTGGAGCACCGGCTTTCCCAACCTTAGGCGCGTACAGCATTGCTCAGCTCTATGCCCCCGGCCCGCTGAACATCACCAAAGTTGTCGTTGGCGAGGCCCCGGTTGGGTTCACCTTCACGGTTGCGAGCGTGAGTGGCAACGTTGACTGTGTGGTTGCGACGCCGATCCTTGGCGTTGTAGCTGCCGGTGGCGTGGTTGACACCGAGGTGGCGACCACCACCACGGCTGGGGATCCCTGCATCTATACAGTCACCGAGACTGCGGTCGACGGTTGTGTCGCCGATCTCAACCCTGCTACCGCTGGTCCTGATATCTATGATGTCACGATCACCAATACCTGTGGCGAGCCCCCGATTGTCGTGATGGTCACCAAGGTCCTGGCCGATGGTTCACTTGATCCGGTGGCCGAGTACTCCATTGAGATCTTTACGGACACCGTCGGCTGCGAGGCCTTCGTGCCGGTTGTCGTACTACTTGCTGATGGCGCATCTGAGGTCGTCGAAGTGCCGCAAACGGTCGATGGAGTCGCCTGCACCTATGACGTCCGAGAGATCGAAGTACCCGCTGGTTGCACTGCGACTGTGATCGGTGTTGCGAAGTTTCTTGAGCTTGACGCCACGGTGACAAACAATTGTTTGGCTCCGTTCAGTGAACAGCCGTTCGTAAAGCAGGTGATCGGCGCGACACCTGCCGTTGAGTTCTCGTTCACGGTGGCTCCGGCGCCGGGTTCTGATCCGGCTTGCGCGATCCGGCCTGGCGACGAAACGTTCACAATCCCACCGGCCGGCGGGCAGGTACTCATTGGCATTGTCGAGGCGAATGTCGATGGTGTGCCGTGTGAATATGTTGTGACCGAGATTGATGTTCCTGCTGGATGTGTGGCGTTGAATAATCCGCTGACTTTTCAGTGGAAGGAAGCGCCGTCGATGCGCAACTATTGCCCCGAGATAAACCCGTTGACGATCAATAAGGTTGTTGTAGGCACCGACCCTGGTGTCGACTTCACGTTCTCAATCACCGCAACTGCAGGCATAGCCGCAGAGTGCATTGCTGATCCGAATGTTGTTTCGATTGCTGGCGGGTCATCTGCAGTCGTCGACGTGGTAGTGACCGACAGCGAAGGTACGGCGTGCGCCTGGCAGGTCGAAGAAACCGACATACCAGCCGGTTGTACTGCTGAGGCCAACCCGATCTTGCAAGGCGTGGCCGAAGCGGTCACGTTTACCAACACGTGTTCTGTGGACAACCCGACCGAGCCACGGCTGATTGGTAAGAAGCTGACAGATGGGTCGTTTGATCCGGCCGTCGAGTTCGAGATAACCGTTGCGCCTTCAGCGCCCGCTGCCTGTGTTGATGCAGTCGCCCCGATCGTTGTACTCGATGCTGCTGATGGTGTGTTCCAAGAGATCGAGACTGTGGTGAGCGTTGATGGCGCAGACTGTGTCTACTCGCCGACTGATGCGGGGGCTGAACCTCCTGGTTGTGTCTTCTTTGATTTCAACTCGTTTGTCAACGCAGACGGGATCGCTACGAATGAGGTCGTCAACAAGTGCGATCCGGTGGTTTCGATTACCAAAATGCTCACCGACGGTTCGGTGGTTCCTGATGTCCCATTTACGTTCAACGTCGCTCCTACGAACGCTGAATGCGCAGCGGTCGCGGCGGTCGATGGCGTTGAGGTAACGGCTGGCGCCGAAGCTACCGCTGTTTCGCTGCCGGCTAGCCAGGGTGGCGTGGCCTGCGAATACTCGGTTGAAGAGGTTGGGCTTCCGGCCGGATGCTCGCTCGCAGACGCACAGGCCAATCCTGTCGCTGCAGTCGAAGGCGCCTATGACGTGACCTTCACGAACACCTGTGTTGAGTTGCAAGAAGAGATCACCATTGGGGCTCGGAAGGTGTTGACTGACGGCTCGGTTATTGACGCAGGTGTTGTGTTCAATTTCACGGCGACACCGTTGAAGCCTTTGGAGTGCACCGCTACTCCTGCGGTGTTCACGATGGTTGCGGGTGCGGTTGACGCTACTGATGTGACGTTCACTGATGTTGACCTAGCCGGTGCTGATTGTGAGTACCTGATTGAGGAAGTTGATCTTCCCGCTGGCTGTGAGGTTGTGGGTGATAATCCGCAGACGATTACGGTTCAGCAAGACATCTTGTTCACGAATACGTGTGTTGCGTTGACGGTTGATGTGTCGGTGACCAAGTTGTTGGCTGATGGGTCGTTGGATCCGGCTGATACCTATGAGATCGAGGTGTATACCGACACCGTTGGTTGTGAGACCGTTGATGTGGTGACGGTGAATTTGGCTGCCGGTGCGAATCAGGTGGTGGCCATGCCGCAGTCGGTTGACGGTGTGGCGTGCGTGTATCTCGTGCGTGAGGTCAATGTGCCTGCTGGTTGTGAATCGAGTGTGGCTCTTCAGGCTGGCGAAGACGGTGTGATTAGCGCGACGGTGACGAATGATTGTGCGCCGTTGGGTGAGATGGGTGTGGCGACGGTTTCGAAGGTGATGGCTGATGGGTCTGATGTGCCTGCGAGCATGTTCCCGTTCACGATTGTTGCGGCGTCTGATACGTGTACTGCTGAGGTAGGCGCGTTTGGTTTGTTGGGCGGCACTGATATTGCGATCGATATCGAGACCAAAGACGAAAACGGTGCGGCGTGTGTGTACACGGTGACCGAGGGCGCGTTGATTGATGGTTGTTCGTTGGTTTCTGCCAACGATGCGGTGTTGAACGTTGACAACAATTTCACGGTGTCGTTCACGAACACGTGCGATCTGTCATCGCCTGTTCCGGTGTTGACCGCGGTCAAGGTCGCGGTTGGTGGTGACCAGGCGTGTGACGCGGTTGTGGCTGATCCGTTGCCGGTGGTTGCTGGTGACATTGTGAAGTATTGCGTGACGGTGTCCAACAGTGGTGTTGGTTCGGTATTCAATGCAACGATTGTTGATGATGCTGGCACGCCGGCTGATGCGGCTGATGACACGACGTTTACCTACACCGATAATGGTGGTGAGCTGGTCGAAGGCGCTTCGTGGACTGTTGAGTACACGGTGACGGTTGTTGCTGGTTCTGAGAATGTGACGAACACGGCCACGGTCACGGGCGAGAACGAGACTGGTGATCCAACGGTGCCGGTTGATGACACTGCGGTGACTACTGATGCGTCGTTGCCGGTGTTGACTGCGGTCAAGGTCGCGGTTGGTGGTGACCAGGCGTGTGACGGTGTTGTGGCTGATCCGTTGCCGGTGGTTGCTGGTGACACGGTGAAGTACTGCGTGACGGTGACCAACAATGGTCCTGGTGGCGCTTACAACGTTGCGATTGTTGATGATGCTGGCACGCCGGCTGATGCGGCTGATGACACGACGTTTACCTACACCGATAATGGTGGTGTTCTGGCTGCGGGTTCATCGTGGACTGTTGAGTACACGGTGACGGTTGTGGCTGGTTCTGAGAATGTGACGAACACGGCCCAGGTGACCGCTGAGAACGAGACTGGTGACCCAACGGTGCCGGTTGATGACACGGCGGTGACTACCAATGGGGCGTTGCCGGTGTTGACTGCGGTCAAGGTCGCGGTTCCTGGCGATGCTGATTGTTCGGCGTCTGTTGCTGATCCGTTGCCAGTGGTTGCTGGTGATGTCGTGAAGTACTGCGTGACTGTCACCAACAACGGACCCGG
>CALKPY010000003.1 GCA_937991435.1 uncultured Acidimicrobiales bacterium | reverse complement strand
GCTGCGTCAAGGATCGGCACGCGAAACACGACTCCTGACCCGGCCTTGATCGTCAAAGGGCCGATCCCGGCCGTGCCCAATCGGGGAAGCACAACACCGTCGATTCCCGCGGCTGCGGCCGTGCGCAAGATCATGCCGACGTTGGCCGGGTTGTGGACTTGGTCTAACAGCAACAGCTGAGTAGCCCACCTGCGTCCGGTGCGCCCGGCTGCGAACGCGTCGATCGCGAGCAAGGGCGGGGGTTCGAACTCAGCCACGAAACCCTGGTGCCGTCGGTCATCACCGGCAAGCTGATCGAGTCGCTTGTCTGAGGTTCGGCGTATCGCGACGCCTCGCGACGCGGCCACTGACTCGATCTCGTCGACGGCGTTTCCTCGGGTGCTAGAGCTAACGAACAACTCGGTGACCTCGGCGCCGGGACTCTCGAGCACTTCAAGGACGGCCTGACGTCCGATGACCAACATGTGGTTTCCTTCGCTGTCCGCGTTGACGTTCTTGCGCTTGTGCCGGAGTAGTTTCGCATAATGGCTGCCAAAGGACCACAGTTCAACCTCGACCACGAAGTCGTCTATGGCGCGGTGGAACAGCTCTCGCCGATGGTGCGACGGGTGACCGCCGAGAACCCAGGCAAGTTCACCTTTCAAGGCACAGGCACCTACATCATTGGCAACGGACGAGTTGCGATTGTCGACCCTGGTCCGGTTGACACAAACCACGTCGAAGCGCTGCTGGCCGCTGTCGAAGGCGAAACCGTCACCCACCTTTTGATCACCCATACTCACGGCGACCATTCACCCGCCGCAGCGTTGCTACAAGAACATATCGATGCGCCGACGTGGGGCTTTGGGCCGCATCCGATTGCACGCCCTGACCCTGACGCTCCGATTGACCCAGAACGCGGCCTCGGGTTCGGATTCGACCAAGAAGAACCCGAGCCAGAACAACGCAGCTCCGACGACGGCGCCGAGGACACGAGCCCCAAACACGACGAGGGCTATCAGGCAGCCGATGCCAACGACTGGGACTTCTCCCCCGACGAGGTGGTCACTCACGGCCAGGTGATCGACGGCGACGGGTGGTCGGTCGAAGCGCTTCACACACCCGGCCACATATCAAATCATCTTTGTTTCGCGCTGCGAGAAGAGCTCTCGATGTTCAGCGGCGATCACGTGATGGGTTGGTCGACAACTGTCATTCCGCCACCGGACGGAAGCCTGAACAGCTACCTGGACAGTTTGCAGCTGCTGATCGGCCGCAACGAAACCGTGTATCACCCGACTCACGGAGCGCCAATCACTGATCCGCAACAGCTTGTGCCTGCCCTGCTTGCCCATCGAAAGGCCCGCACCGAACAGATTCTCGCCTGTCTCAACGACGGACTCGCCACCATCAAAGACATCGTGCTGCGCATGTACACCCATGTACCCAAAGAGCTCTACAACCCAGCAGGCGCCAGCGTCATGAGTCATCTGCTGGCGTTGCACGAGATCGACAAGGTGCACTGCAGCGACGACGAGCCCGGCCCGCGAAGCCTTTACACGCTCACCGGCTAGCCATATCGACTGGGCTCGCTGCGGCGAAGACGGAAGCTACTGCAGCTCGCGGAGATCGCGAAACAAGTCGAGGACTTCGGGGTTGGCGAGCGCCGTGGCATTTTTGACAGTTCCGCCGTGTACGACCTCGCGTACGGCGATCTCTGCGATCTTGCCGCTGCGGGTTCGTGGCAGATCGTCGACCGCGACGATTACCGCCGGTACGTGCCGAGGGGTCGCCCCTGAGCGCACGGTGCGGCGAATACGGTCTTGTAACTCGTCAGACAGCAGCACGTCGTCGTTGAGACGCACGAACAACACGATGCGGGTATCGCCATCGTGACGTTGACCGATGACAAGGCTCTCGAGAACCTCGTCGATCTTTTCGACCTGCGCGTAGATTTCGGCCGTACCGATTCGAACGCCGCCGGGGTTCAACGTTGCGTCGCTGCGGCCATGAATGATTAAGCCACCTTCGCTAGTCCATTCGGCAAAATCGCCCTGATGCCAGACATTGTCGAAGCGCTCGAAATAGGCGGATCGATAACGGGTGTCGCCGTCGTCACCGAGGAACGTAATCGGCATTGAAGGAAAGGGCTTCGTGCACACCAGCTCGCCCCGCTGACCAGGAGCGCACGAGCGGCCGAGTTCGTCGTAGACGTCGATGGCCATTCCCAGCATCGGTCGTTGGATCTGGCCGCTGTAAACCGGGCCTGTTGGGTCTCCGCCGACAAGACAACCGCACAGATCAGTGCCGCCGGAGATCGACGCAAGGTGCACGTCAGACGCAACCTGGTCATAGACGAACGAAAATCCTTCGGCCGATAGCGGCGATCCGGTGCTGGCGATGCTTTTGAGCGTTGACAGCCCATGGCGGTCACCAATCTGAACATCAGCCTTGGCCAGAGATTCGATGAACTTGGCCGACGTGCCAAAGAAGGTAATGCCGATGTCGTCGGTAAGGCTAAAGAGCCGAGTAATCGTGGGGTGGGCGGGGTTGCCGTCATAGACAACAATGGCGGCGCCGGTGGCCATCACCGAAGCAAGCCAGTTCCACATCATCCAACCGGTGGTGGTGAAGTAGAACACGCGATCTCCTGCACTGATATCACAGGCAAGCGCTTGTTCTTTGAGGTGCGTGAGCAATACGCCACCCGCCCGGTGCACGATTGGCTTCGGCTTGCCAGTCGTGCCCGACGAGAACAACACATACAGCGGGTGGTCAAACGGCAGCCGCACAAAGGTCGGCGGCGCTTCGGCCACCTTGGTTAGCTCATCAGCAAGAGATCGAAGATCAGGGTCATTTGCAACTCGCTCGCCGACGTCGTCGACGACGAGATGCACGTAATGAACGGCCACCGATGGCAGGGAATCGATGACTTGTGCGAGCTTGTCAAGCGTGTCGAATCGGCGACCGGAATATTCGTAGCCGTTGGAGCCGACGACCACTTTGGGGTTGACCTGGCTGAATCGGTCGAGCACACCATCGACCCCGAAGTCGGGCGATGTCGACACAAATGTCGCTCCCAGCCCAACGGCGGCGAGCATGACTACATAGGCCTCGGCGACGTTGGGTAACAGCACTGCCACGACATCGCCTGGTTCGACTCCGTCGCGTTTGAGAAGCTGTTGCATGTGGCCAACACGATCCGACAACATTTGACGTGTCAGCCGTTCGGTGACGCCACCTTCGTCAGCGGCGATGAGCATGAGCGCCGCGGGGTCGTCGGCGGGCCGCAACATGTTTTCCGCAACGTTTAGTGATGCGTCTGGAAAGTATCTGGTGTCGGCGATGCGGTCAGCTCCGACGCTCGTCGTTTCGCCGCGGTCGCCGATGACACGACAGAAGTCCCAGACGGCTTCCCAAAAGGTGTCAGCGTTGTTGACCGAGAACCAGTGAAGCGCCGCGAATCCGTCAAACGGTCCGTGTCCTCGTTTTTCGAGGAACCGGATGAATCGTCGCAGCTCGGTTCGCTCGACCCGAGACTCGTCAGGTTCCCAAAGCGGTTCAGTCATGAGCAGACGCCTGAGCGCAACGCGATTCGGGGTTGTAGCGAGCGGGCCGCATCACTGCATAGCGACCAGCGTGGAGTCGTCGATGTCAGCGGCTTCTTCGAGTCCTTCGCTGGCGCGAAGGGCGAGGTTTGCTGGCTGCTCATCGTTGTAACATTGCGCCAGTCCGCCCGCTACGTCAACCTCGATGAGCTCACCGCGAACTTCGAAGCCTTCGAGCGCGCTCAGTAGCGCCTGAGTGCTGCGCTCCACAACGTCGACGACCGGGCCGTCACTCGCGTAGAACATGGCCCCAAACCCGCTGCGGGCGTAGCGGGCGCAAGCGGCGTCGGGAAGCGCGGCATCGAGCCGTTCAGCGAGTTGTTTGTAGATCGATTCAATGGCCAGTCGTCCGTGTGTCGATTCCAACGTCTCGGCATTGCGGACGGCGATGAGCAGAAGCGCCACCTGGCCTGCTTCAGGGGCACCATCGGCGAACGTGTTGGCCATAACCTGTTGCAGCCCTGCCGCTGAAAGCAGCTGGGTTGAAGGGTCAATGTGACGCGAAGACAGTCCGGTGACGAGCCGTGCCGGAACCGCGACAAGCGGAGCTGGCCGCCGGTTGCTTGCCCACCCGGGCGTCACGGTTGAGCTCATCGAGGTTGTTGGCGACGGTTCCGAGTACGGCACGTCTGCCGCTGATGCCGAAGCGTTAGACGGCTCCGCAGAAAACGCAGCTTCGATGGCAGCGACATCGTGACCGCTGGCAGGTTGGGTTGGTACTGGGGCTGTTTCGCGAGCGAACACAGACGCGCCGCCCGCTTGGGCACTCGCTGGCGCCGAGCTTGTGTCAGCAACGGGGCCCGACGAGGTACCAGTCCACGGGGTGTCGAATGCGCCTTTGGCGGTTGTCGTCGACAGAGAACCTGCGGCGCTGGAACCCGCCAACGCAGCGCCAGTTGGCGCCACGATGACCTCTTCGCCTGTGCGTCCGTGCGCGATCAACGCGATCAACGCAAGGGCGAACGACGATGCGATCAAACCAATCTTTCCGGTGTCCCACACGTCGGCGTTGATGTCACCAACGATGCTCCAGATGACCACGGCGCCAGCCATCAGCATTGCGCCTAGGGCAACGAGCGTGTGCACGAGCGAGGCGCGAGTACGTGCATAACGCTCGCCGAGCAGCGCTCGACCAGGAATCAACGCCGAGATCGCGAACACTGCCCAGCCGAGCGCCCACCAGCCAATGTCAAGATCGACACCGGCGCTGGTCATCGCGAGCAACACAGCGACCGCGCCTGCTCCGAGAATGAAGATCGAGAATGAGCGAGTCGTACGTTCGGCGATGAACACCGAAACAAAGCTTGCGGCGATGATTACCCCGACAAGACCCCATCCAACTGTCTCTGCGAGTCGGGCTTCGCCTGCAGAACTGAAACCGGGGTCAGCGACGTGTGCAACAGTTGCCCCGGCAAAGGCGCAAACGACACCCGAAAGCACAATGACGAGCAGGCTGAACTTGGTCGAGCTGCGGAACGTCGCCCGTTCTTGTTTCGAAGGCAACGCCAACAAAACAAGGGCCAACGCAACAGACGCGCCGGCCAAGATCGCGCCGAGGTCGTCGTGGCGATCGAGCGATGCGCTTCCTTCGTCTGCAAGATCAAACAACACTCGCGGCGCTGCTTTGAGCAGGATCGACATGCTGATCAGGAACCAGGGCCAGAACGATCGGTTCGCACGGTCGAGCGCCGCGTCGAAACACGCAAGCGAAGCAATGACACCAGCAGCCATATAGAGCGGAAGCTGGGCGTCGTTATCTACCACCAGCGCGAAAACAGCTGCGGTGGCGCACAAGATCGCGGCCACGATCTTGAACAATGTCTCTTTTGTTGAGGTCTTCATCGATACAACTCCACGAGCAGTTCTTTCAGTTGCTCCAGGGGCATCGACGCATCACTGAATTCATCGAGGCCGAGGAGCTCGCGAGTTTGCGAGTTGGTGGTGAACTCAGATGCAAGTCGTAACCGTCCGGCAGGCGCGAGCAATGTGACCCCATCAGGAATCAGTGCTTCGACGGCAGGAAGCGTTGAGAGATCGACCGTTTCAGGGGTTTCGGTCTCGATCGCGGATGCGCCCAAGAGCGCGGCGAGGCCTATGGCATCGTCGACCAAGGTTCCGTAGCCCACGATCGATTTGGCGAGCCGAGTCTCTTCGACCGGGTCGGCCACAGGTCGATTGACTAAGCCGCAGTTGGCGGAAGGGTCGGTTTCACCCGGTTCGTAACTCGCTGAGCCCACGGTTCCGGGGTCGATAACCGCGCTCGTCTGAAGCATTTCGATCAAGGCGTCGATGCCGTCTCCCGAGGGAACGGCGCTCACCGGCGGCACTGCCGCGCACGGTTCTTCGAAGCTGTCGACGACCAACGTCCACCCGCTTCGGGTGCTTTGCTGAACGGTCGTATCGCCACAACTCGCTATGCCGGGAATTGGGGTGCCCGTTTCGGCGCAGGTGAAGTCGATGGCTCGCTCAGCCACGAGTGCGTCGTCGACCATGTTGCGCAAAATCGACCGAGGTGTGTCGCCGAGGTCGCTGATGGCGGTGGTGCCGTCGACAAACGGCACGAGCGCGAGCAGCGAATCGCTCTGCGCCAGTGACACAAGACGAGCGTGATAAGTGTCGGTGTCCGCGGTCAAGATGTCGGGATGCAACGCACCGAGCGCGAGCGCGGTTGAGACCGGTGAAATGAGAAGTTCCTGCGGCAAATCGGGCATTCCGGCCGGAAGCACCCCGAGCGCAACCACCTGCGAGTCGCGACTCAACCCAACAATCGCTCCGGTCGTTCGCGAACTCAAACGCACAATTGCGTCGCCGGCCTGTCCAGCGCCAAGCGCCGCGCTGGTGTTCTCGGTCATAACGACCGATGTGCCAACAAACGGCGAGGTGACAGCGAGATCAACGTGGTCCGGCGATGCATTTAGGCTGGCAAAGAGGTTCCTTCCTGAAGACCGGTCTGAGCCGGCGATCAAGGCGAACACACATGCGACGATCGCTGCGAGCAGCCCAACTACGGCAAGCACGCGCCCAACCATCGAACTTGGGACCGAATCTTGATCGTCGTCGCGCTGTTGATTGATCGCGAAGAGAAAGTTGTCTGAGCTGTCGGACACGTTGAACCAGAGTCTTCGATTTGTTCTGTACCCGGGCATGGGTACTGACGCCCATTTACGGTAGACGATCAATCATCAGTATTGGTCCGCGTAGGTAGGTCCACCTATTGCGAGGCATCGGGCGGTCGAACTCGCGTCGTTCTGGCGACAAGAACCTGACCGTAACTTTCGCCACTCGGCTGTTGATCAGCTAACTTCGCCCCAACAGGGCGTAGATGCGCCCTCTGCATTGGGAGGCACCGTGTCGAAGAACAAGTCCGCGATCGATCTGAGTTCGGTCAGCGTCTTTTCGGAACTTTCCAAACGTGAGCTGTCGGCACTCGAACGCCTTATGACCGAAGTCACCGTCGCCGACGGCACGTCGCTAACGCGACAAGGCGAGGTCGGCCGCGAATTTATGATCATCACCGACGGCACCGCACGCGTCGAGATCGACGGGGCAACAGTTGCGCACCTTTCGAGCGGCGACTTTTTCGGCGAGTTGGCAATCATCTCTGGCACCCCACGAACCGCAACGGTGATCGCGACTTCGTCAATAACCCTGATGGTTCTCAATCGGCGCGAGTTCATGGCCATGCTCGACGAGAGCAACTCGCTGTCAAAGAAGGTTCTCGTCGGCGCAGTCAAACGTCTGCAGATCAACGACGGCAACAAAACGAACTGAAAACAACATCATCAGCGTTACCACCGCGACCTGAGTCGCTGATCGGCATGGCAAACTGAACTCGATGCTGCCCCTGCCGCTGGCCCATATCGTGCCGCCGAGCCCGGCGTCACCTTCAGGGCTGTCGGGCTGGGTCGTGGTTGCGTCGGTTGTGGCTGCGACCGGATTGTGGTGTCAGCATCAACTCGTTCTCGGCGGTCGCATTCGTCTCAAGAGGTCCGTCCGGTCAACAATCGCTGTGGTTGTTTGCTGCGCCGTCGCGGCGACGGTGGCACCGCTTCCTGCGGGTGCACAGTCAGGCGCCCGTGTGTATGCCGGGCTTCCTGATCTCAAGGCCGTGCCGCCTCAGGTTTGGTTTCACCGCACCGTTGCAGACGATGCCGGTGAGCTTCTGCGCGTCGTGACCTTTGAGGGCGCGTTGCTCAACGACGGGGCGGGGTCACTCGATCTTTTGGGTAACCCTCAAGTGGTGGGCGGCGTGAAGCAGCGGGTCTATGACGGCGAGTCGTGGTCTGAGGTCGGCGCCCCCGACATCGTGTTCGAAACGAGTGATGACCACAACCACTTTCATCTGCTTGGGGCGGTCGATTACACCGTGTGGGACGAAGGCCAACTCACCGAACTCGCAACTGCGTCAAAGGTCGGATTCTGCCTTTCTGATGTGATTCAGGTCGATCCCGAGATCGAGCGCTATTACTCCGACGAGCGCGTTTCAGGGTTTTGCGCACAAGACAATCCCGATGCGACCGAGTTGCGCATGGGCATCACCCCTGGTTGGACCGACGTGTACGGACCGTCGGTGACGTTGCAGTGGGTTGACATCTCAAATACCGCTCCTGGCCGGTACTGGATCGGAGCCGAAGCAGACCCTAGGGATCAGATCGTCGAGAGTGACGACTCGAACAACGGCGGAGTGTTCTCGACCAGCACGTTCACCGCCGATGGTTGGGTGGCTCTGCCCATCGAGGTCGAGTCGATGGGCGCGGATACGCCTATTGCGCTGTCGGCCCGTCCTTATGGCATTGTCGGTCCGCTCGAATTTGTGGTCACCGAAGCGCCGGCCCACGGCTCGCTCAATGTTCCGGTTGGGGCTTCGGTGCGAGACGCGACTGTTTTGTACACGCCAAACCCGGGCTACGAAGGCACCGACTCATTCAGCTTCGTTGCCCGCGATTCGTCGTCGTTGTTCCCACGTGAGCCCGCTGCGGCAACGGTTCGTATCGAGGTCACCGCCAACGACGCCGCCAACGACGACGACACCGACGATGATGCCGTCGACGGGGCAACTTCGACTGCGTCTGAGATCGAGGTGGTGGGGGTTGCTGAGGTTAGTCAGTACGACTCTTTTGACTTGCAGTTCTCGGTCGAAGCTGGCTCTGAGCCTGCCGATCTGGTTCGGTGGTTCGGTTCTGGGCTTCCGCCCGGCGCGTCGATCGATGTCGAAACTGGCGCTGTCACGGGCGTTGCTTCGACCCCGGGCGTCTTCGAAGCAACGGTGCATGCCGTTGGCAAATCAGCTACCGCTGAGCTCGATATTATGTTCCAGGTCGACGAGCCTGATGACGTGCGTTTGACGCCGGTCAACGACCTCAACGCTCCGGCACTCGTGCCGTTTCTGAACGTTTTTGTGGGTGTACCGAGGCCAATGGCGACGTACGAAGCCACTGGGCTACCACCAGGTCTGGGCATCGTTGCTAGCCAACCGCAGATCACCGGCACGCCTGAAGAGGTCGGAACATTCGATGTGGTGATTACCGAGTCCGTCGACGGTGAGGTGGTAGCGACTGCATCGTTCCGTTTAACGATTCGGCCGAGCGCTATCCCCCGCTTCTTGATCTGAGTGTCACTGCCCTCGGGCATGATTGCCCTACTCGCCGGTTGTTCGGTTTGAGCTCGCCCGCCTGTTGAGCGGCGCCCTCAGTTTGAACCACAACAGGAAGCTCACATGGCAGAGCACTCACACGACAGCAGTGCCACACACCGGGTCACGTCATCAACTTTGTCAGCTAAGCGCCTTGGGCCAGACCCGCTTGTCGCTGACGCTGTCGAACGCTCGAGCGGTATCGGCTCATCGACCGTCGTGTGGGCCGCGAATCGACAGACTGAACGTGGCTCGCTTGAGCTTGAGTCGCTCGAACTTGTGGCGGCGGGCGACTCGCCCGAACAGGCCTTGTTTGGTCGGGTTCTCGCAGAAAGGCACAGCGGCATCGTCATTGTCGCCCGCAATGGCGTCACCAGAACTGGCGGCGCAGCGCATATTCCGTGTGAGCTGGTTATCGCCGCCGACCGAGGTGGCACAGTGCGAGCTGCACTCGGTTCGAGTCACACGTGTATGACGACGCAATCGGTGCAAGACGCACACGGCTGGTTGGTCGATGGGTGCCTTCGGGCCTTGCGTTTGCCTACGCTTCCCGAACCCACCCCGGTAGTCGATTTCACGCTCGCTGTATGGCTCGACCGTCTGATGGCGACTCTCGTTCACAGTGCCTCAACGCCGACGTGGCGACGGTGTGTAGCCGACCTGCATGGCCTCGTTACAGACGTCGATCCCGGCTGCCGCAACCCCGAGTATCTCGGCCGGGCACTGCGCCAGGCGACACCGTCGTGGCCGCAGCTACATCGCGCAGCCAAACTCGGGGCGATGCACGATGTACCCGCCGAGTGGGCCCGGTGGATGGACCTTGCCATGTTCAGCCGATGGTGCCTCGGCCTTTTGCCAGATGTGCAAGAGCTGCGTGCCGATCTCGAGTTGCTGTTTCCAGAATCGATCGCTAGCCGGGTGCATCTTGTTGTGGAGCACGCCCGAGCAGGTTTGCCACCTATTGCGGCCAGCTGACCGAACTCATCAATGACCGCAACGTTTGGCGCCCCGACTCATCGGTCGTCATCCAGTCGTAGATTGATCCGCCGACGGCATTGGTGTCGATAAGCGACTGTACGAACGGTTCAAGGTCATCGATGTCGGCGATGAACGGTTCGGTTCCCGATGGCGCCGAGTTGCGTTGCGCTCCAATACCGCCAATCGCATGTACGAGAGCGTCTGGATCGCCGACATTCGCCCTCAGGCGCCGGGTGCTTTCGGCGTTGTAGTTGTATCCATCACCGTAGGGCGCGGTGCGAAACGACCAGTAGCTCATGGGCAGCCACACGTCGTAGATGCCAGCGATATCTGTCCACGCAAAGTCAGGCCAAAACGCGGTGTTGATTACTTCGGTTTGCACCGGCGGAAGCACGATGGCGCCGAGCGGCGCGCCGCCGACGTGTGTATCGATCGCCGCTGACAGCTCGATCATGTACTGGTTGCGTTCAGCCGAGGTGAGATCGTCTTCATTCCACTCGATGTCGACGGCGAGCCCGTCAAACTGGTGCCCGAGAAACGAGAAGTCCGCAGCGGCGCGAAGGTGCGCGAGGTCCGCTTCTGGATCAGTCCATTTCGGTAGGTACCAGGCAACGATCTTCATGTCGTGCTGGTGGGCTCGCAACAAGAACTCGGCAATGATCCACTGATCTTCGAGCAGGTCGGGCGATCGTTCGTCGAGCCGCCCTGACTGAAGATAGATCGTTTGCACTCCGGCTTCGGCCATCTCGTTTACCGCCGCGGGCACGAGGGGCGGCACGCCCCCGTTCGCATAGGCCGGCGAGTAGTCGAAACCATCAACCCAGGCTCCGAGACCGTTATAGGCATCGACCGACCAGGAGTTGGCCGGTAGTTCAGCTTGTAACCGGTCGAGGGTCCGCGCCCCAGAAACGGGCGCGTACGCCACCGCCACCGTTGATTCAACGGTTACCGGGCGCACGGCAAGCCACCATGTCGCACCCAATACCGACGTCACCGCAACTACTGCAAGTCCGACCAGAGCGGCGACGCGTTCACGCATGACGGATCACCGCCGGATGGTAGACGACCCCTCTCGGCTCGCCGTGTCAGCCGGGTTCACGCGCTCGCCGGCGCATTTTCATACAGAAACAGGGTGCAATCGCCCGCCCTTCGCGGCATGGTTTAGTGTTCGGTTCCTACAGGGCAGGGAGAACCATGTTCAATCCGGGTGACCGCGTCGTTTACCCCCACCACGGGGCTGCGGTAGTCGAGAGAAAAGAAACTCGCGAGGCTTTCGGCCGCAAGACTGAGTATCTCGTGTTACGCATGGCTCACGGCGAGATGATGCTTTCCGTACCTGTCGACAAGGTCGACGACGTCGGCATGCGCTGGCCAATCAGCGGCGACGATGTCGACGATTTGTTTGATGTGCTCAAAAAGCGCGATGTGCGCGAGCCGTCGAACTGGAGCCGCCGTTTCAAGAATCACCAGGAAAAGCTCAAGTCGGGTGACGTCTATCAGGTCGCTGAAGTCGTGCGGAACCTGGCGTTGCGTGACCGCGAAAAAGGTCTGAGCGCTGGCGAAAAGACGCTGTACCAAAAGGCACGTAGCGTGTTGGTTAGCGAATTGAGCTTTGCGCTCGACGTATCTGAAGACGACGCAATGGCCAAGGTCGACAAGGCCCTCGAATAATTGCTCTTGAGTAACCCCGGCAGCGCTGCTGCCGCGGAGCTCTCGAATCACGCACCAGATCGGCGTGCTCGGCGTTCTACGCCGCTACGCTAATCAACCGCAATCGGACGTGGTGTAATTGGTAACACAACTGGTTCTGGTCCAGTCATTGGGGGTTCAAGTCCTCCCGTCCGAGCAAGGCATGAAAGTGCCCCGTCGTGTAAAAACGACTACATACGCCCCGTTCGTCTAGCGGCCTAGGACGCCACCCTCTCAAGGTGGTAGCACGGGTTCAAATCCCGTACGGGGTACCAAATCGCACCAGCTGAGGTCAGCGACTGCCGCTCTTGAGTAGCTGTGACACTTGCGATGCAGAATTGTTCGTAATTCGGCACCAACTTTGCACGATTGAGCGCTAGCTTCTTGTGGGCAAGACATGGCAACGGCGCGAGCCCTAGCCACAACTTGTTGGAATCGGGCTGTAGCGCAGTTTGGCTAGCGCACCTGCTTTGGGAGCAGGGGGCCGTGAGTTCGAATCTCACCAGCCCGACCATCAAGAACCGCACCATCCCGCCAAATTTGGCAGTGGGTGCGGTTCTTTCCGTTTTGAGCGCGCTACGTGTGAGCGCGACGTGTCACACCTTGTGCCTACGTTTTTGGGTGTGGCGAACGGCATCACCAAGTACAAAACAGAGCCTGACAGGTGGCGCATACAGGTATATGTAGGCCGCACCCCCGACGGCCGAGACAAACGACGCTCACGAATCATCACCGCCCCGCACACCAAAGCCGGCCGGCTGGTAGCCGAACGGGCTCGCCTCGACTTCATCGACGAACTCGACCAGCACCAACCCGGCAACGAACACGAGCGCACCGTCGCCGAGCTGCTCGACGAACGCATACGAATCGACTCGCCGTCATGGTCCCTTCAACATCGGACGCTCGTCACCCACTGGAGCGAAACCAAAATCAAACCACACATCGGCGACGTGCGACTTAGCGACCTGCGCCCCCATGACATCGAGGCGATGATGGCCGACCTCGCCGCCGGCGGACTGTCACCGTCGAGCGTCAAGCGCACCCACAGCCACACCAGGGCAGCACTGAACCGCGCCGTCGACTGGGGGTGGATCGCAACCAACCCGGCCCACCCAAGGTGAGAGCGACACAGATCGTGTCGCCGACCGTCGAACAGATCGAAGCCGCGATAGCGGTGACCGACGACCCGCTGTGGTCCGCCTACCTGCGCATGGCCTTCACCACCGGCGCCAGGCGTTCACAGATCCTCGGTGTGCATTGGGAAGACATTAGCGCCGACCAGCAAAACGCGATCTTCAAGCGCAGCGTGACCGCGGCTGACGGCGAAGTCGAAGTGAAAGGAACCAAGAGCGACCGCAACTACATCGTCGCACTAGACCCGGCCACGATCGGCGCCCTCAAGATGCTGCGCGAATACCAACAAGAACGTGCCGACGCCGTGGGCGGCGACCTCGGCCCCTGGGTGTTCACATTTAACCCGACCAGCTCGACCTACATGAATCCCGGCACCATCAAACACTGGTGGTCAAGATGCGTGAACGATGCCGCACCGGCACTCGACGACATAACACCGCACCAGCTTCGTCACTTCATGGCGTCATTCTTGTTGGCCCAGGGAGTGCCGTTACTGACCGTCGCAAACAGGTTGTGCCACGCAGACGCCACGGTCACGCTGCGCGTCTACGGACATTTCATACCCGGCGACGACGGCCCCGCTGCCGAACTCATCGGAGCAATAGGCGGGTAGCTGCAGCCACGGTGTTCAGCCTCATCGGACAACATCGCACCATGTCTGTTTGTCGACGCTGGTACGGCTAGCCAAATATCGGCGGGAACAAGTCGTCGAGGGCAGATTTGGGATCAAGGTAGGCCCTAAATCCGCCCGTCACGGCAGCCGCCTGTGTCGAGTCATCGACCCAGCTACTGAGATTCGCTGACATCTCGGCAGCATCATTCTGGCCGTAGCCGACATAGTGGATTTTGTGCAGCCGTTTGGACAGATTCTCACCGACGAGTTGCACGATATGACCGTCGGCGCCGCGCCAACCAATCACGATTGCTTCATCGACTGAGCCAAGGTCGGCTAGCAAGCGCGAATGTTGGGAGGCTGGCCAGGCTGTCTTCCCAGCGTCGTCGCCGGACATCGGCAACGCCAGTGCTGGCACCCAAGGGTTCAAGGGGTCGTGCGCTAGATATTCCTCTGGCTTATCAAAGCGCTGTTCGGCGGTTTTCCAACCCCCAAGGTCTTCGCCAACTGGCAGGATTTTCCAGACGCAGTTCCCATGCGGCTGCAGATATGACCACTCTTCTTCTGCGACATAGTCCGCGAAGGACTTGAACGGCGACCGGCCATTTAGCGCATGTTCCGCCAACCTGTCGTAGTTGAGGCTGACATACAAGAAGCGTCGGCCCTGACGCTTACTCCCGCGAAGCCGAGCGAAGAAAGTGGTGTACAGCGTGTCGACGGTCGCTCCGATCTTGTCGGCTCGCTTCATCCGGTTGGCAAGAGCGTGACGTAGACCCAAGAACTCTCGTTCCATCGAGTCGCCGACCGTGTCGAACAACGTACGAAGCGTCTTCTCGAAGTCAAAGACCCCGCCTGCCTCTTCTACTTGCTGCTGGGCAGCCCTCAGAAGCTCAAGCAGCTGACCGCAGCTACCGCCTTCTTCCCATACCGCCGCAACAAGGTCGCGGGTTAGAGGCAGAACGTGCCGTGCAGCGACATTTGCAGCGCTCTGCAGGGCTTTTTGGTCGGCGTCGAGGCCATTGTAGCCAGCGTTCCGAACGGCCTCGACCGCCGGAGCGAAACAGTCAATAGACGCCCCCGCACCGAAAACAACAAGTGTCGTATCCACGTCAATAAGCATGTCAGCTTTGGAAGGATTACACGAACCGGCCAACCGGACAGCAATCAACCCGCTTGCCGACGGCAGAAACAACCACGCAGATTCGCCGCACTCGTCCTCGCAGTCCAACGACTACGCGACAACCTCAACCAACCCATCACCATCGTCTCCGGCTACCGCGACCCCCAATGGAACAAACACGTAGGCGGCTCACCACGCTCACAGCACCTACTCGGCAAAGCCATCGACATCACCTCACAAACCGTTCAACTCACCGAACACAAGGCACGAACCCTCGGCTTCACAGGCATCGGCATCGCACCAAACGGCTACGCCCGACACCTCGACACCAGACCAATGCCAGCTAGATGGTTCTATTGATCGCCTAAATCGGTTTGACAAAGTCTGTTTCGTCCGACTCCACGTTCGCAGTCAAGGTCTCACGCGTCGCGTCGTCCATTCGGGCAAGGGCCGTGAGCGACGCACGCGTGCCTTCGTCCAACACCGCTCGATCGTCGTGCGCTTCTTGCCCTCCGAAGTTGACTTCGACGAGATCCGCACTACGAAACGAAGTTGCCTTGAGGACCGAGTACCTCAGGTCTACCTCCTCCAATTTCGCTCGGTCAAACCGAATCTGTTGCCCCTCGATCATTAGGCGTACATTGCGCAGTCGTGCCCACATAAAACTGGCCCGATCCCCCCGGTCGGTTCGAAAAATACCGTCACTGATAAGCGCATGTTCAAAAGCGGCGCTCTCAACGATCGCACCGACGATATGGCTGGCGTCAAAATGAGTATTGGCTAGGTCAGCGTCCGACAAGTCCGTCTCGACCAAACGACAATTGCGAAGTGTCGCACCACAAAGACGCGCTTCAGCCATCTTGGCACCAGACAAATCGACGCCGACTAATCGAGCGTTAATCAAATTGGCTTGCTCAAGGTGAGCATCAGCGAGGCTCACTCCCATTAAGTGAACCCCTGTTGCCGGGCGCACCCCTGTGGGGATGTCAGCCTGCAGTGCGACGACATGAGTATCAAACAAAAAGCGTTGCCGGCTCAGTATCCGAACCGTCGTCTGCACAGTTGCGCCGCCGTATGCCAACACGGTACTTGCGAGAAGGAATTCGACGAGGTTCTCATACACGATCGCAGCCCACCGCGCCGGGGCATCTACTGCGAGCGCCTCCAAGGCGATAAGACCGCCGTTCCTTACAACGAGGCTTTCACTACCCAGCTGATCAATAGCTCGCCCGTAGCGTTCGGTTTCGTGTTCAGCGCGCCGTTGTGTCAGCTGATCCGCAGCCACACTGACCTGCCGGGTCGCTGCTTCGGCCTGCGCCTCCGCCGCCGTCGCTCGCCTGTAGGTGAAATAGCCAGCGCCAGCTACTGCGTAGGCTCCAACAATCGTTAGCAATGACTGCAAGCGGAACCGGTTGGGCGAATCCGAGGCGAGGCACCTTTGTCCGAGACGTTCGCCGTTCGGACCAAAGTCCGTAGAGCAACCGGTCAGCGGAACAAGTTCCCACAAGACCAATCCACTGACGGCAGCAATAGCCACGCCAAGAACCACGTACACGACGAATAGATGGTTGCGCCCATCAGTGGGATCATCCACCAGCGCATCTTGCCTGTCGGCGAGGCCCGTCATTGCGAAATCAACATCCTGATTTGACGACGGCGGCGCTCGACTCGCCTCAACGGCGAACCAGGCCGCAACATCATGCCGATGTAGTCGCATAGCTCATGCAACCTTCGCTCTCGCTCCCTGTCGCTCGCACGATTTGCGGCCGCCCAACCTCGCCGCTCTGTAAAAGAAAGAGCTTCGATACGAGGATTCACCTCCCTGAGCGTGATGTCCCGCGAACCAGGATCGTGGTTCCCGACAAGGATCTCAAGGTGGTCGACGTAGAGTTCGGAGCGATACTCGGTCCGCAAGCGGGTGAGGGCAGCCCCCCTGCCGCCGGCATAGGAACCGCCGCCGATCCCGACGAAGGTGACGAACACCTCAAAGACGGTCAGCGTCTCCCCGAAGGGTGTCGCCTCAAGCCATGTCGACAGATTCTGCATCTGCCAATCGTCGCACGCCAGCGGACCGCAGAGCTTCAATTGGCTGCGAACGATCGGAACCAGTTGGTTGCCAGTACCGCTCCCCGCCGGGATCAAGATCGCGAGCCCCGGGGCAACGGCTCACCGTGAGCTCTCCTAGTGAGGCTTGCGTGAACAGATAGGTGCGCCACGCGACTACCTGATCGCGCTACGTGTCGCGCTACGTTCTGCGGTCCACCAGGGTGAAACCGGGTGTTTCGTTGCACCGATTTTAACGTGGTTGCACCGGAGTTGACGGGTTTCATTGGTTTGCAAGCAGGGGG
>CALKPY010000002.1 GCA_937991435.1 uncultured Acidimicrobiales bacterium | reverse complement strand
TTGCGCAAGTGCGATTCAGCCAAAGTGCGAGTTGACGGGCGCCACTGCTGTTTCGACATCCAATCGTTCGCATACTCAGCCAGAGTCACGCGCCCCGAGCGAGGATCGACATAGGTGCCGCGCAACAAATCTGCTTCGACTGTCGCCAAGTGTTTTTGGGCATCACTTTTGCGGGCAAAGCTCTTCGAGCGCTGCCGGTCTTCGTGGTCGCGCCACATGGCCCGCCACCCGGCCTTTTGGCCGTCTTCGCGCTTGCGATTTGGTCGCACAGTTCCCACCTGGCGACCGTACCAATCCAACACCAATCCAACAAGGATCCAACAAAAGGGGTGAAAACGGGTGCAAATCGATGATTTCGCTTGCAACGGATTACAAGCAAAAAACGTCGCAATAGCAACGAATTTTGGCCTGATTCGAGAGGTGGTGACGGTGAGTCAGCCTGTAGGCGGGGTTCTGTCCAGAAGCCGAAGCTTCATGTGTGGCCATCCATCTAAGCAGTCCACCTGGAGACGTACCTTGCGGTACCGACGAGCAGTCACTGCCTCACACTTGACCTTGCTCCCAGTGGGGTTTACCTAGCCACCTCGGTCACCCGAGGTGCTGGTGCGCTCTTACCGCACCGTTTCACCCTTACCTGTTCGAGCTTCCCGAGGGAAGCTCGCCATCGGCGGTCTGTTTTCTGTGGCACTGTCCTGCGAGTCACCTCGACTAGCCGTTAGCCAGCACTGTTGCTCTGTGGAGCCCCGACCTTCCTCAATCCGAGCCGGAGCCCGAACTGCGGCCACCCGGCCAACTCACCGTCGCGACAGATCGTAGCCCTGCACGAACGGTCAGCGGATAGCGATTGCCTCGACAATGAAGACAATCGCATCATCAGCATCGAGGCCAGCACCTTCAGGCGGTCCGTCGTCAAAGGCAACGCCGGTCGGCACAACAATCTGGCGAGTCTCGCCGACCTTGATACCAACAAGCCCTTCGCCCAAACCAGGAAGCAGACCTTCTTGCGACGGACTCAGAACCTGCCACTGCTCATCGACCCATGAACTAGAGGCAATCACGTTGCTGTTCCAGTTGACAACCGCATAGTCGAGGGTGATCTCGCTTGCGTCGACAGCACCGTCGCCGCTGCCTTCGACCAAGGTTTCCCACGACATATCAGTCGGAGCGGCGCCACTGAACGTGATCGTATGTGCAATCGGGCTTTCGACGAGCTCCTCAAGATGTACACGGAATACAAGGTCGCCGTCGTTGTAGGCCTGAGCGGCAGGAATCTGCAAAATGCGCTCGCCGCCTACCTTCATGCCGAGAAGTCCAGTGTCCCAACCCTCGATGACCTGGCCGCGGCCGACAACCAAAGGAAACGGTTCGCCATTGCGCGCCCAAGAGCTGTCGAACTCAACGCCATCATCGGCGCCGACACCTACGTACTGCACCTTGGCAATGTCGCCCGCCTGGACGGCGCGGCCGCTTCCTTCGACAAGATCGATAATGCCCAGCTCAGAGACGGCTCCGAGGGCATCAGATGGAATCTCTGGAGCTGGTTCCGGCGGTGGCGCAACGTCAACAAGGTCGACAATGAACACAAGATCAGCATCGGGGCCGATATCGGCGCCAGCGCCGGCGGCTCCATAGGCAAGATCAGACGGAATCTGAATGATGCGACGGCCACCGACCTTCATTCCGATAATGCCCTGATCCCAACCGGCGATGACCTGTTGGCGGCCGAGATCGAAAGACAGCGGCTCAGCTCCGCGGCTCCACGAACTGTCGAACTCGGTGCCGTCCGCTGCCAAATAGCCAACGTACTGCGTAGAAATCGACGAACCCGACTCGGCAACTGCGCCGGATCCAACCACGACATCGGTCAGCGTTAGCTCGCCAACGTCGCCGAGAAGATCGTCGGCAAGCGCAGGCTTGCCGCTCAAGTCATCGACTGCGCCACCAGGCACAGCAGTCGCAGCTTCGACAGCGGCGCTGCTGTCAGCCCCATCGGTCGACGCATCAGAGGACACTTCAGAGGTGTCGGCTACGCCGGTTTCATCAGCGGAATCATCGCCGCCGCACGACGCCATCAACAACACGCTGACAGCAACAAGCGCCACGGTGCGGAACAGGGGAGAGGTCTTCAAAGTCACCGCTGAAGGCTAGCGGCCGATGCCGGTGGCTATTCGGCGGGCAAACCCAGGCATACAATGTCAAATCCCGCAAATATGAAGCATGCAGGCCGCCCTGGCGTCGGAGCGCGGCCCGCAAGGAGATCACCATGAGTACTGACGACGAGAATCCCGACAGCCTTGTCGATAACCTTTTTCGCGAGGTAGACGACCATTTCGCAGATCTCGAACGCCAGTACGCGTCTGCGCGCGCTGAACTCGCGTCAGCCGATCCCGATCTTCGCTCGGCGGAATCCTCCACCGACCGAGGCCCAGACGAACTGCGCTCGTCAGCCGAACGGTTCGAACTCGTCAGCGAAGCCGCAACGTTGCGCTCTGATCTGGCTCGGACCCAAGAAGCCCTCGCCGAACGCGACGAGCTTCTCGGCGAATTGAGCGAACGAATTGGCGGGTTCGAGAAACAGATTCGCGCCGGTGAAGAAGCCATACGCAACGAACGCCAAGGCCGCACCGAACTTGCCGCAGAGCGCCGCGAGGTCTCCCGACTCAAAGCGCTGCTCGAAGCGCGTCTCGCGGAACGTCAGGAGCTCACCGACCTGGCACATCGCCTGCAGTCAGAGAAAGAGCATCTCGAAGAGCTCCTCGCCACCGCTCTCAGCAAGTTCGAACAAGTCGACGCCGTGCGTGCCGAAGTCACCAACAAACTCAGCGCTCTCGAAACGGCTCGTGCTACAGAGTCATCTGAGTTCTCGGCCAGAGCAATGCAACTCACCGATCTGCGATCAGACCACCGACGCCTCACCGAACTGGTTGCCGATCTCACCCACGCTCGCGACGAAGAAGAACGACGTGCAACGCGATTCGAAGGTCTCATCGAACGGCGAGCCAACGAAATCAGCTATCTCAATCGGCGTATTGAGTCGATGAGCGAAGACGCGGCGCGCGCCAAAGATCTCGACGGAGAGATCATCGAACTGCGGCGAGACAACGTGTTGCTGCGACGCCGCGTCGCTGAACTCGAAGGTAGCGTCGAATCCCACGCCGCCAAAGCAGTCGCCACCGCACGAGCGGTTGAAACACTGGCCGAACGGTCAAGCGAGCGCGACGAGTTCGCCGCCAAGGTGGAAGAACTCGAACGCGAACTCGACCGGCAACAGACATCGGAAGCCTCGCCAATCGCCGCGGCTGCCATGGTCGGCGAAACCTCAGCAGAGCTTCGACGCCTCACCGAGCGCATCAAGAGCCTCGAGGCAACAGGAACAACGGGTGCGGCACCTTTAGCGGTCAACGTAGCCGGTCACGACCATCACCTTGATCTGCCCGCCAGTGAAGACGCGTCCAGTGAGGTCGCCGACGATTCAGTCAGTCCGTTGGTTGACGACGCACCTAGTGCCGAGGGGCCGACTGAGGACCTGCCAGCCGCTGCAATGCCGGTCGCGACCAGCGCGAAACAGTTGCCACCGCCACCGCCCATTCAGATCCCCGGCGGATTCGACGAGTCCATGCGCTCGCCCTTCGATGCCCCAACGGCACAGAACCCGGCTCCGGTCGAGATTGACAAGCCCCGTACCGTTGCCGCGTTCAGCTTTGACGAATCTGTCACGCCGACCTCTCCACCCCCAGCGGCCCCAAACACAGCGGCGCCAAACAGCGCGGCCCCAACCACCGTGGCTCGAACAACCACTGCCGCGGCGATCGCCGGGGCCACCTCAGAACCGGTGTGGGCCGATTCCGCACCCGACCACGCTGCTGCGGTGTTCGCCGGTCAACGCCGCCGCACACCGCTACCCGCACAGATAGACCCGAATACGCCCGAGGCAATCGAGTTCCTGCTCGGTCAACGTGGCGTTGGCGCCATCGTCGACGCTCGCAGCAGCTGCGCGACGACGGGTATGCGCCCAAGCGAATTGTTTCACCGTCTCGGGCAGATACGCGACCGTTTCGACGTACCCATCGAGGTAGTCGTAACGCCCGTCTCGACGCCGGTCGGCGGTGTACCAGAACAGGTCGCTATCGGGGTGCACCAGGTCACCGGCGCTGACACGGTTGCAGACCGGGTCCGAGCGTTGTGTATTGGCTTCCCAGCGGACCAACCGCTTGTTGTTATCGCTGGTGATGACCTTGTTCGCCGAGCCGCAATAGCCGAAGACGCCAACGTTGCCGAACCAACAGCGGTTCTGGGAATGACCACACGCTGACGTAATGTCGAAACCGTTGGGATTGCGCGACGCTCTCGTCGCACGCGCTGACCAAACGGGTCTGGTGGCGCTCGGTTTTGCTTCGGCTGCGCCGTTCGTCGCCGCTCGCCAACGCATCGAACAGGCGCGCTTCGATGGCCTTTCCGACGGTATGCAGTTCACCTTTCGTAATCCGGAACGGTCTACTACGCCACGATTTACGCTGGCCAACGCCCGCACCGTGATTGTTGGAGCATGGGCGTACCCAATGGCCCCAATCGCCACTGAAGTCGCCCAAGAATCAATGGGCCGAGCGATGGGAGCAGTGGCTGCCTACGCGGTCAACGACCACTATGCAGACCTTGAAGCTGCGCTGACGCAGGTCGCCGAGCGACTGATCGCCGATGGGTGGCAGGCGCGGGTCGTGCTCGACGACAACGCTCTGGTCGACCGTGCCGCGGCGCGCCGCGCTGGTCTCGGGTGGAGCGGTCGGAACACGAACCTCTTGCTTCCTGGTCGTGGAAGCATGGTCGTTCTCGGCAGCATCATCACCGACGCTGCGCTGCGGCCTGATACCGAGATAGCGGACGGCTGTGGCACGTGTGGTCGATGTATCGATTCGTGCCCAACGGGAGCACTCACCGAAGACGGACGGCTTGACGCCGCTCGCTGCTTGGCCTGGCTACTGCAAAAGCCGGGCAGCTTCCCTGTTGAGTTCAGAGAAGCGCTCGGCACCCGAATCTACGGCTGTGACGAGTGCCAGGTCAGCTGCCCTCCTAACCGGGTGACTATGCGAAATTCGTCGAACCTGGCAGACGCGGGGCTCGACCTGCTCGATCTGTTGCAACTCGACGACGCTCAACTCCTTGAGCTTGTTGGGCGCTGGTATGTGCCTGACCGCGACCCCGACGTCGTCAGAAGAAACGCGTTGATCGCTCTCGGCAACTCGCCACTCGATCAATCGAACAGAACCGAAACAGCAGCGGTTCTCAACAGCACCGCAGTTCGCAGCGAACTGCTTGCCGAACACGCCCAATGGGCGGCGCAGCGGCTTGGGCTCGCGTTGACGTGACCCATTTGCTGCTCACCAACGACTACCCGCCCAAGGTGGGTGGCATTCAGAGCTATCTGTGGGAGCTATGGCGCAGGCTCCCTCAAGACGACTTCGCCGTGTTCACGTCCCCACACGCCAACGCCGCTGACTTTGATCGCGCCCAACAACATCGAATCGTTCGCCATGACCGGTTCTGGCTTCCGCCGACACGTCGAGTCGCAGCACGGGCGAGAGCTGTCGCTCATGACATCGACGCCGACCTCGTCGTGATCGACCCCGCGTTTCCGCTTGCCGCTCTGGCCAGCCAACTGGAGCGCCCGTATGCGGTCGTATTGCACGGCGCGGAGGTCAGCGTGCCAGCGCGGCTCGCTGGCACCTCACGAGTCCTGCGCAACATCGTCACCAACGCAGCTCTCGTTATCAGCGCTAGCAGATTCGCCGAACGTGAAGCACGCCGCGTCGTCGCCAACGACACATTTCCGCCAACCGTCTACGTGCCCCCGGGTGTCGACACCAAACGCTTCGTGCCAATGGCGAAGCCCGAGCGAGACGCGCAACGACGTGCCTTTGGCCTACCGGTTGATGTACCGCTACTCGTCGGTGTCAGCCGCCTCGTGCCGCGCAAAGGATTCGACACCCTGATCAAGGCTTCGGCAATATTGCGTCACCGCCACCCGGCCCTCGAGGTCGTCATCGCCGGGATCGGCCGTGACGAAAGCCGCCTGCGACGACTAATCGGCGCCACTGGCGCTCCTGTGCGCATGCTCGGTTACGTGCCCGACGATGACTTGCCAGGCCTGTACGCGTGCGCCGACGCATCGGTGATGTTGTGCCGAAAACGGTGGGGTGGGCTCGAACAAGAAGGCTTCGGCATCGTCTTCGTCGAAGCTGCCGCCGCCGGATGCCCCCAAATTGCCGGCGACTCCGGCGGCGCAGCCGATGCGGTCGACCACGAACAGACCGGGCTCGTAGTTGCTCGGGCAAAAAATGTCGACGATGTCGCAGCTGCCATCGACCGGGTGCTCACGAACCACGACTGGAGCGACCAACTCCGCGTTGCCTCGCGCCAACATGCCACCAGCAACTTCGCCTACGACGTGCTCGCGCCCCGGCTCCACGGTGCGATCACGGCTTGCATCGACAGCCAACCCCGCCCGTCTCTGTAGCCTTTTACGAGTGCAAGACAACCTGCTGCGAGCCCAGGACCTGGGCCTGTTTCGGCTTCCCTATGACGCCGACGGAAGTTCCTTGTTCGCCCGCGACGCTATTGGCACGGTCATCTTCACTGCGGCGGCAGCTATCTCGGTGGTATTTGGCGGTCTACGAATTGCGTTTGCCGCGCTCAGCATTGTGCTGTTCTTGCTCGGGTGCATCACTTTTCTGTGGGCATATGCCCGAGCGATCGAACGCAGCCGCACCGAAGAGGTCAGCGTGCTCGGAATCTACGGCCTAGCAGCACCGATTCCCGGCGGGATCCGATGGCGATTCCACATGCTGACCGCCGTTCAAGTAGTCGTTTCGATCATTGCCGCATCAATGCGCCCATTCACAGCGCAGGCGTTCGGTATCCTCGTACCCATGTTCGGTCTTGGTCTCGGCGGCCTCTGGGCGGCGATGCACGGCACGTTTGAACCACGAGCCCCTTTGCGTCGCCGCCGACGCCCCGAACCGATACCCGAACCCGCCGAGAGGAGCACCGATGATGGCTGAACGAGCGAGTGAACGAACGGTGATTCGTGCCACGCCACAACAAATTTTCGACACCATCATCACTTATGATGCCTATCCCACATGGGCCACCCACGTGAAGTCGGTCGAAGTCGACCGCATCGATGACGACGGCCGCGCCGGGCTCGTGTCGTACCGCGCCGCCGCAATGGGTCGCAGCGCCGCGTACCAACTCGAATACTTTTACGGTACAAACCCACTGCGCGTATCGTGGCGACTCGCGCAGGGCGACCTTGTACGCCGCCTTGACGGGCGATATGTGCTGACGCCACTGCCTGACGACTCTGCCGGAGCACAAACAGAGGTCGTCTACGAACTCGAAGTCGAAGTCTCAATGCCCATGCCCGGTTTTGTGCGGCGACGCGCAGAAACCAGCATTTTGCGCACGGCCCTCGACGACCTGCGCTGCTGGATCGAACAAGGACAGCCGTCTGCCACTGCAAGCTGACCAGCGACCCAACTTCTCAGACAGGAAACCGCTATGGAATTCCGGCGCATAACCAATCTTCCGCCATACGTCTTCACCATCATCGACGAGCTCAAAGTGGCTGGCCGGCGCAACGGCGACGACATCATCGACCTCGGCTTTGGCAATCCCGATCTGCCATCGCCGCAACTCACCGTCGACAAAATGGCAGAAGCGGTCCAGAACCCCCGCAATCACCGATACTCATCGAGCCGTGGAATCCCCAAACTCCGCGAAGCAATGGCTGGCTATTACCAGCGCCGGTTCGACGTGACCCTCGACCCCGAAACGCAGATCATCAACACCATCGGTGCAAAAGAGGGGCTATCGCACCTGATGTGGACTCTGTGCCAGCCGGGCGACGCGGTGCTGGTACCGACGCCGTCGTATCCGATCCATCGCTACGCCGCCATTTTCGCTGGCGCCGAAGTACGCGAGATGCCAATGGAAACTCCCGAGAGCTGTCTCGACATCATGCGCGAACGATGGGAGTACAGCTGGCCGAAGCCTCGCGTCATCGTGCTGTCATTTCCGCATAACCCGACAGGCATCTGCGTCGATGTCGACTTCTTTCAAAGTGCCGTCGACTTCGCTCGCGAGAACGACGTGCTGCTCGTGCACGACAACGCCTATGCCGAACTCGGGTTCGATGGCTATCGGCCACCGTCAATATTGCAGGTGCCCGGCGCGGATGAAGTCGCCGTCGAGTTGTACTCAATGACGAAATCGTTCTCAATGGCCGGTTGGCGCGTGGCTTTCATGATGGGTAACGCCGAGGTCGTTGGCGCCCTGACCAAGATGAAGTCCTACCTCGACTACGGAGCGTTTCAGCCAATTCAGATCGCAGCGACGGTCACATTGAACGAAGCCCACGACCATCCGCAGATTGTCAACGAGATCTATCAGGGCCGCCGCGACGCCCTTTGTGACGGCCTCAACCGCATTGGATGGCCTGTCGATCCGCCTAAAGGCACCATGTTCGTCTGGTCAAAAATCCCCGAGCAGTATCGGTCGATGGGCTCGGTCGAGTTCTGTTCCAAGCTGGTACGAGAAGCTAAGGTCGCCACGTCACCAGGCGTTGGATTCGGACCCGGCGGCGAAGGCCACGTGCGCTTCGCCCTCATTGAGAACGAACAGCGAATCAACCAAGCAGTTCGAAGCATCAAGGCCGCGCTGCCTGACCTCGAACTCTGAGCTCGCTTGCACAGTTGGCGGCCGTTAGTCGGTGGCCCAATCGAGCGAACGTTGCACGGCCTGCTGCCAGCGAGCGTGATGGGTCGAGCGATCAACCTCGGCGTCAGCGATGAAGGCCCTGTCGAGCTCCCAAGCCGTTGAGGCCGCCGATATATCCCAGAACCCCTCGGCGATGCCGGCCAGAAACGCCGCACCCATCACCGTTGTCTGTTGGTTGACCGGCCGCTCGACGCGTACACCGAGCTGATCAGCCTGCATTTGCAACATCAGGTCCATCGCCGACGCCCCACCGTCGACCCTCAACCGCTTGAGCCGGGTGCCCGATATGGCCTGCATCGCGTCGACGACGTCGCGCGTCTGATGCACCATTGCCTCGATCACCGCTCTAGCGATCTCTGGTCGCCCGGTGCCGCGAGTAAGGCCGACGATTGCACCGCGGGCCGTGGGGTCCCACCACGGGCTTCCGAGACCGGTGAGAGCGGGCACAAAGAAGACGTCGCCGGTATTTTCGCACTGGCGGGCGAGAGGCTCCAGGTCACTTGCCTTGTCGATGATTCCAAGACCATCTCGTAGCCACTGCACAGCGGCACCTGTCACGAAGATCGCGCCTTCGGTGCAATAGGTCGGTGCCTCGCCCGGCAAAGACCAGGCCACAGAGGTCAGTAGGCCGTCGGCCGGAGCCGGTCGTTGAGCACCGACATTCATCAACACAAACGAGCCGGTTCCGTAGGTGTTTTTGGCATCGCCCGGCTCGAAACATGCCTGGCCGAACAACGCGGCCTGTTGATCGCCTGCAGCACCGCTTATCGGTATTCCGGCGCCTACCGGAAGATCGGCGCCGGTGACTGCGAAACGCCCGCTGCTTGTCACAATCTGGGGAAGCACATGCATCGGCACCTCGAACAATTCGCAGAGGTCCTCGCTGAAGTCCATCGTGTCGAGATCAAACAGCAACGTACGAGACGCGTTGCTCGGTTCGGTTACATGGGCGACGCCGCCCGACAGCTTGTAGATGAGCCAGGTCTCGATCGTTCCCACAGCCGTGTCGGCAGTAACCGGCACCCCGCCGTCGCGGAAGAGCCATCGCAGCTTGGTGCCGCTGAAATATGGATCAAGCACCAACCCGGTGCGGGCCCGAACCATGTCGAGATGCCCAGCATCGGCCAATTCGCTGCACAGCGACGCTGTACGGCGATCTTGCCACACGATCGCGTTGTGCAATGGCTGTTCCGTCTTGCGGTCCCAGACGACCACGGTCTCGCGCTGGTTCGTGATGCCGATCGCCACGACCGGTTCACGAAGCTGAGGCGCGAGTTCAGCCAACGTGGCCAGAGTTACCTGCCAGATCTCATCAGCATCATGTTCAACCCAGCCCGGTTGAGGGAAGTACTGGGTGAACTCGCGATAGGCAAATGCAACAATCTGCCCGGCGTGGTTAACCGCGGTTGACCGGATTCCGGTCGTTCCCGCATCGATCGCAACTACGAGTCCTGCCATGTGCTCAAGGTACCTGACGGCGCTGTGCGGCTCGTCACATAACGGGAATGCGGTTATGCGCCCGTTGTCGGCGTGGGTTGGGCCGTCGCAACTGGGGTTTGTACCGAGGTGGGCGACGCAGGTGCACCAAATGAGGTGTCGCCCTCGGGTGTCGCAGTCGACTCTGGAGTTGACGTGGCCGTGTCGGTTTGCGATGTTGATGCGCCATCGGCGCCTGCGCTAGCGGTGGCATTGGGCACAGCGGTTGCTTCGGCTGCCGGTTCGGCCACGGCTGTCGGCACGGGGGAGAGGGTCGGCGACGGTTCAGGTTCGATAGTGGCTGTAGGCTCGGGTGACGCAGTTGGGGCCGCCTCAGCAACCGGCACGCGGGTTCCCACCTCGGCGAACGGCCGGGGGACAAGATCTCGTGCAAGCGATGCGAAATCAGCCCGGAACAGTGGCTGTCCGGGCTTGCTGAGACCTTCGTCGGTCGGCAGCGCTTGGCGTTCACCCTCGACCGCGATCACGACGCCCTTGATCTCGAACAGCCCGGTCAATGTGTACACGATTTGCGCTGTGGCAAGTAGCTTGCGGTCGTCGGCGAGGTTCGGCAAGCTACCTGCACCAAAGTTGACGAACGCTGTGCCGTCTTGTTCGTTGATGTCGATCGCGGTGCCGTTGTTCGCAAACGCATCAGGCGGTAGCGCAGATGTGATCCCTAATGCAGTCTCCAGTTCGCGAGGCCCAGTCAACAGGTCGGCGAGCATGACCTCGGGCGACCGTTCGAGCTGACGCGGCACAGCGACGAGGGACCGTTCGGGCGTAATCATCCAGATATAGAGCTCCCACGTCGGCACTGTGATTGGCGTGGGCTCTGTGTTCGGCGTGGCCGCTGGTTCACCGTCGGGAAATTCGATTGGGCTACGACGGCCGACCGAAGCGAAGTCGCTCTTCGTTAGCGGCGTGCCGGGGTCGACGGTGCCGAAATCCGTAGCGACGGCAATGGGGTCGCCTTCGATTGACAGCACAACAGCGTCGACTGAGGGCAACTCAGTTATCGAGTACACAATTTGTGCAATGGCTAACTTCTGCTCAGCAGCGAGGACTCCGACAAGACTGCCCTCAATCATGTCGACGTAGGCGATTCCGGACGTGAGGTCGAGCCGAACCGGGTTGAAACTGGCCCGGGCCACGAGGGCCGACGAAATGTCCTGTGCCCGTTCGGTCGTAACTGGGCCGACCAACAGCCGATTCAAGATTGCATCAGGGTCGGCCTCGATGGTGCGGCTCACGAGCTTCAAAAGTCCGTCAGCGCCAACCATGAACACATCGAAGGTGTCACTGCCAAAGGTTGCGGGCGACGGGGGCTCTAGAGCCGACAACAACTGTTCCGACCCGACTGCTCGCGGGGAATCATCGATGGGCACTCCGCACGATGCGACGAGAGCCAAGGCGAGTATCGCCGCTGCGATCACGGCGACACGAGGTCGGCGGGGTGCGACCAACCTGCTGTGCGTGTCTTCGACGGCTGTCATTCGGCGACCACGCCCGGAAGTCGAACAACGAAACGGGCACCGGGGTTCTGGTCGACCCGGTCGGTGACGAGCACCGTGCCGCCATGGAGCGCGAGATGTTCACGAACCAGCGACAAGCCCAGACCGACACCGCTGCCTGACCCGCGGCGGCCTCCCTCGCTTCCTCGTGCGAATCGGTCAAAGACGAGTTCTCGCTCGTCACGAGGCACGCCCGGACCCTCGTCTTCGAGGTCGATCTGTACGCCATCGCCGTCGATTACAGACAATCGGATCTGGGTGACACCGCCTGCGTACTTGTCGGCGTTCTCGCTCAGGTTGCGAATGACCTGAGCGACGCGGCGCTTGTCGATGGCGATGATCACGTCGGTGACGTCGCTGTCGTGCACGAAGGTGACCTCGCCTTCGCCGGTAGTCGCGACGAGAATCGCCTGGCGAACAAACTCGGTGAAAAGCACCTCTTCGTGCTGGAGCTGAACGGCTCCGATATCAAAGCGACTTATTTCGAGAAGGTCCTCGACGAGTAACTTAAATCGCCGAATGTCGGTTGATAACAGATCGAGCGCAACCTGAGATCGCTCCGGAAGTTCGTCGCGGCGCCGTTCAAGCACTGCGACCGACCCTGTGAGCGTCATCAACGGCGAGCGCAGTTCGTGGCTGACGTCGCTCGCGAACCGGGCATCTCGTTGTACTCGGGTTTCGAGCGCACTTGTCATCTCGTTAAACGAATGAATAAGACCCTGCAGGTCGGGGTCAGAGGTTTCTCTAAGCCGGGTCGACAGGTCGCCTTCGGTGATCGACGAAGCGGCCTCGCTGATGTCGCCAAGCGGCGAGAACAAGCGATTCGCGGTGTACACCCCGAATCCGAGACCGAGCACTGTCGTTACCGCCGACGCACCGAGAAGCGTCAACAGCAAGGTGTTGAAAGTCCGAGCCAGATCGTCGAGTGACGCGGCCTCGATGTACGTCGCCGTAACTTCAGACTTCTTCATTGGAATGGCGACGGCGTAAAACGATTCTTCGCCAGATTTGAAGTTCATGTCGACCGCTTCGCCCCGCTCGACGGCCGCTTGAAAGGCCGGATGCAAATCATCGGAGCTGAACCGAATGGGATCGACGAAGCTATAGACCCCGTTAGCGAAAAGGCCGAGTTGGAACCCCTCGAGCACCAACAGTTGTTCGAGTAGCGGCGCGTACTCGGTTGGTGAAACTGAAGCAGTCAAGAGCCGGTTGTCGAGCTGAAACGCATTTGTTCGAGCATTTTCAAAGACGACGTCTTGACGTTGCTCTACGAGATTGGAACGCGTCAGCGAATAGGCGACGACCGACAACAAGATCGAAAGCATGAGGGCTCCGACACCGAACGCGGTGATAACCCGGCTGCGTAGACCAAAACGGCGCAACAACGAAGGTCCGCTACGGGACGAGCTTGTAACCGAGGCCGCGCACCGTCACGACATATCGCGGATCAGCAGGATCGGGTTCGATCTTTGTGCGAAGTCGTCGTACATGCACATCGACGAGGCGCCCATCGCCGAAATAGTCGTAACCCCAGACTTTTTCGAGCAGTGTCTCACGGCTAAAGACTTTGCCGGGCTCGGTCGCCAGTTCGACGAGAAGATTGAATTCGGTCTTCGTCAACGGAACCGGTTCGCCCCGCAGCAGCACGACTGCTTCGTCGGGCCTGATGTCGAGGTCACCGAAGATCATCTGCTGATCCGACTCGTCGGCGGTTGTGCGCGATCGGCGCAGAAGCGCGCGAATTCGGGCGCTGAGTTCCTTGGGCTCGAACGGCTTCGTGAGATAGTCGTCGGCACCGGCTTCGAGACCAGCGACGACATCGTGCGTGTCGCTGCGAGCCGTGACCATGATGATCGGTACGTCGGTCGTGCGGCGGATCGACCGGCACACTTCGAAGCCGTTCATACCGGGCAACATGATGTCGATCAGGACAACGTCGGCGCCTTGGGAGCGAAACAGCTCAAGAGCCACCTCGCCATTGTCGGCTTCGACTACGCCCCATCCTTCGTCTTCAAGCGCGAGCTTGACCACGGTGCGAATTGAATCATCGTCTTCGACGGTAAGGACACGTGTTTCCACACCTCAATCGTGCCTGACCGGCACACCAAAAGCTTGGCATTGCGTCGAAACTTCAGAAATCGCGTGGTGTGGGTGGCAGCGAATCGCTCGAGAGCGGTCAGAACCGTTCAGGCCTGTCGGGCATTGGTGCGTTCAAGCAACGCAAAGAAGTCGGAGGCAATACCGGGCGCAGCCGCAGCGACAAACGCTGTGCCTGTCACGTCGTCGAGTTCGACAATCGTCTCGGCACCCGCTTCGGCAGCGATGAGTAGGCCTGCTTCATAGTCCCAGGGGTTGATGCCGACTTCGTAGTAGGCGTCGAGCTGACCAGTGCCGACAGCTGCGAGGTCGAGCGCAGCAGATCCCATACGCCGCAGGTCGCGAACATGACCGATCACCTGTGCAAAGACTGCACCTTGACGCACGCTACGAGCGTTGTTCGACGAGAACCCGGTGGCGACGAGAGAACGGGCGAGATCGGTAATTGGGCTGCTTGAAGCAGTGCGGCTGTTATGGGTGCTTCCGGTGTTGCGAACCGCTGTGTACTCGTTCGCTGACGCCGGGGCTAGCACTACACCGCTGACGACCTGTCCGCCGGCGCGCGCAGCAATGGAAACGCAGAATCCGGGCAGCCCGTAGACCCAGCTTGTGGTGCCGTCGATCGGGTCGATCACCCACTCAACGTTGCTTGTACCGATGATGCCAGTGCCTTCTTCGCCGAGGACCCCGTCGTTAGGACGTTTCGCGAGGAGGAGTTCGGTGATCAGAGATTCTGAGGCCTTGTCTACCTCGGTGACAAGATCGTCTGCTGAGGACTTGGTTGCCACATCGACACGTTCCCCGAGTCGCCCGAGCACCATCGCGGCGGCCTCGCGGCCGACGTCGAGCGCAAGGCGGGTGAGTTCGGAAGCGAGCCTTGAACCGGCGTCGCTCACGGACGATCAGCGGTCATCTGGTTACGTTTACGATCGCTTGTGGTCTGCCACTCATCCATTGCCCGCAAGGTCAATACGGCGACGATTGCCACGCCACCCGCAGCCATCAGTGCACCCACGATCACGCCAATTCCACGCCACATGGTGCAGTCTCCGGTACACATCAACTCGCCGAATCTGTACCCGATCAAGATGCCGCACACCCCCGCAACCACGATCGCAAAAACCGCCAGGAGGCGAGCGCGTTTGCTCGGTAATGCCGACGGAATCGGCGTCGTGAGATCTTTGGGGGCACCAGCCATGAGGCGAGTGTATGAGCCGCAGCTTTCGGCCGTCTCGACACCATGAGTCAAGAGTCGGCGATACTGGGAGCCGTGAAGTCGTATCGGGTAGCAAGCGGATTGGTGTTCGACGCCAGCTCCCTGCTGTTTGTGCAGAATCGGCGCCGGAACGGCTCGCTTGACTGGAGCACTCCCGGAGGCATCGTCGATGAGGGCGAAGAAGTACTCGAGGCGTTGAGCCGTGAAGTAGTCGAAGAAACCAGCCTTGTTGTGCACCAATGGTCGTCGTGCATCTACCAGGTGCTCGTCGACTTTCCCGACCGTGAGATGACGCTCGACGCGCAAATCTTTCAAGCCGAGCAGTGGTCTGGCACCTTACGTGTCGATGACCCCGACGATGTTGTCGTCGACGGCCGATTCGCTATGGCCGATGCCTGGGGACCCCTAATCGAGCAGAGCCCCCGTTGGGTCGGCGAGCCATTGATGGCTGAACTGACGCGTCGACGGTCACAGCCGGATCCTTCGGTGGCCCTTGTGCTTCCACCTGATCGATGGCGCTTCACCGTGACTGGCGATCTGCGGAATCCCACTATTGATGTGCTCGAACGGCCGCCGTTGCCTTGAGTCGCCAAGCCACGAGTCGCCGAGACGAACGCCTGCGAACCATCGTTCACGTGGACATGGACGCCTTTTTTGCTGCAGCTGAGCTGCTTCGTCATCCCGAGCTGCGCGGCCAACCAGTTGTCGTCGGCGGAAGCGGCCGCCGCGGCGTGATAGCCGCTGCAAGCTACGAGGCTCGTTGGTTCGGGGTGCGATCCGCCATGCCGTCGAGCGAAGCGAAACGGCGCTGCCCGCAAGCCGTTTTCTTGCCGGGAGATCACTCGTACTACCACCAGATAAGCGAGCAGGTCATGGCGGCGATGCGCAAGTACACCCCGCTCATCGAACCGCTTTCGCTCGACGAGGCATTTCTCGATGTCACCGCCGGGCGAAGGCTCTTTGGCAGCGGTGCTGAAATTGCAGCTCGAATTCGCACAGAGATCTATGACGACACTGGCCTTTGGGCTTCCGCAGGTGTTGCTCGTTCGAAATTCCTTGCCAAGCTCGCGTCAGAAACAGCGAAACCGCAAGCGTCGAAAACCGGTCCCGTGATGGGTGCCGGGGTTCATGTGGTCGCTCCCGGCGATGAGATTGCATTCCTACACCCCTTGCCTGCTCGCGCCCTTTGGGGCGTGGGGCCGGCCACGATGACCAAACTCGAACGACTCGGCGTAGAGACCGTTGCTGATGTTGCTGCATTGCCACGAGACACACTCGTTTCGGCGCTCGGACGATCTATGGGCCATCACCTGCACGAACTCTCTCACGCCCGTGACGGGCGCCCCGTGCAACCGATACGCCAAGCCAAGTCCATCAGTCAAGAAGAAACCTTTCAGTTCGACAAGCGCGACATTGACGAACTGCGGGTTGAACTGCTGCGCCTGTGTGACGCGGTGGCGGGCCGCTTGCGCCGCTCACAGCTGCAGGCCAGAACCGTCACACTCAAGATCCGTTTTGGTGACTTTCGCACATTGAGCCGCAACTTCACGTTCGAAACGGCAAGCGACTCCGCCGCAGCGCTGCATCGTCAAGTGTGCATTTTGCTGGACCAGATCGACATCTCAGGCGGCGTGCGGCTGCTCGGTGTCGGTGTCGTCGGGCTCGTAGAACCACAGCCACAACAACTAACCCTTGACGATGTCGGCAATTCTGGTGCCGGGCCGGGCGAGACCGATCGACGCGATGCCGAACTGGCGATCGACGCTATAAGGCAGCGTTTCGGCGTCGGCGCCATTGGCCCCGCATCGCTCATCAAGCCGGGCGACGGCCTTGACACCCGTACCCGCAACGAGCGCCCTTGGGGCTGACACCGCCAGCGACGTGTCTGTCATTGGGTAGATGTTTGGTCTTTTCGTCGAGACGCGTTGTCGCCGGGCTCCAGCTGTGGGAAGATATGCCTGTGCCGCTTTCAGAAAATGAGCAGCGAATTCTCAGCGAGATCGAGGCCAAGCTCTACGAGACTGACCCAAGCCTCGCCAAAGAGGTTGCCTCAACCACGGTTTACACCGCTGGCCTTCGCCGAGTGCGCTGGGCGATCGTTGGTTTTGTGATCGGTCTGATTGTGATGATCGTGACGCTTTCTGCCAGCTACTGGTTTGCGTTTGTCGGCTTCCTCGTGATGCTCGGCGCTGCCCTGATCTTCGAACAGAACGCACGACGGCTTGGCAAGGTTGGCGTCGACCAGCTTGCGCAGTCCCTTCGCACGACCACGTTGCGTACGGCGTTCAACGACCCCGCACAAAAGCTTCGCGACCGTCTCAAAAACGACGAAGTCTGAATGGGGCAGCTAGTGGTTTGCGACGTGAGTCGTGAACCAACCTGGGTCAACATTGCCGCCAGAGAGCGTGACACCGACTGAGCTTCCACGAGGTGGAGGATCAGCAATGACCGAAGCGAATGCGCTGGCGCCGCTTGGTTCTACCGTCAAACCCAGTTCGCGATGCAGCACGCGAAGTGCCGTCACGATCTCCGCGTCGGACACTGATTTGAACTCATAGACGCGAGCGTCGTTGATCGGCCATGTCAGTTCGCCTGGCATGACCGTTTGCTGTCCGTCAGCGATTGTCTTTGGCACCGGTACTCGAACTCGAAACCCCGCCTCGCGCGACCGTCTGTGGTCGTCGCCGGCTTCTGGCTCAACACCGACCATTTTGGTGCCGGGCGAGAGAGCGGCGGCAGCAGTTGAGGTACCTGCGAGAAGTCCGCCACCTCCGACGCACACATAGCAAAAGTCGAGGTTGCTGTTCGTGCGGAACAATTCGGCACCAACAGTTCCTTGCCCAGCGATTACGTGTCGATGGTCATAGGGCGGAACGATCACCCGAGACTCGGTCGCTGCAATTTTGGCGCCGATCGCTTCGCGATCGTCTGCATACCGGTCGTACAGGATCACCCGGGCCCCTGCGCTCTTCGTTGCCGCAAGTTTGATCTTGGGTGCGTCGGTTGGCATCACGATCACCGCTGATGTACCCAGCATCATGGCTGCGGTGGCGATGGCCTGAGCATGGTTACCCGATGACCATGTCACAACTCCAGATTGGAGCTGAATGCTCGACAGCGACGCAATCGCATTGCAGGCTCCACGGAACTTAAACGAACCTGTGCGTTGCAGATGCTCACACTTGAACACCACCCGGCACCCGACGAGTGCGTCGATGGCGTCACTGCGCATCACCGGTGTGTTTTCAATCAACGACGAGATGCGTTCCGCTGCGGCGGTTATGTCGCTCCAATCGATCGCGAACTGGCTGGGCTCGGTCACCCTTAGGGGACCTGGCCAGCGCGATCCGCGGTCTGCGACGCTGACCTGACCTCGTTGGCTGACACCGCTCCGTCGGCCAGCTCGCGAGCTCGTCCAACAATGGTGTCGGAACCACGAAGGAGAGGTCGTGGGTCGAGTATCTCGGCCTGCCGGTTGACCCACGGTTGGCCGTCGATGAGGTGGGCTTGAATCGCGTTGGCTTGTCGCTCTGCGTCTTCGGCCTGAGAACTGCTCGGCTCGTTGCTGCGATATGCGGAGTCAACGGCCGCTGTGGTCAATGCCATGAACGAGCCCTGCGGAAGCCGAGCGGTGTTCTCGACTCGAGCCGCGTATTCGAGCAGCGTCTCGGGCGTGGCCGGACCGAGTCCACGATGTTCAAGAATGTCGACGGTTTCGGCCCACGCAAGCGCGATCCGCCGGCGGTTTGCATCTCCCAAGCGATCGCGACGACCCGCGACCTGACGGCGTTTCAGCGCAGGTATGCCAAACACCCAGGCGATCGCTGCGGCGATGAGAACCAAAGCAAAGACGAGAATTCGCCACGGAAAGCTCGACGGTTGACCAACGGCCTCTTGGGTGTCTTCGTCGCCTTCTGCCTGCGATTCTTCGGGGGTAGGCGTCGGTTCTGCGTCTGGGGCGCCCGCCTCTTGCTGCTCGGCAGCCGCCTGGTCGTTCGGGTTGGATGATTCTTGTTCGGGCGACTGCTGCTCGACAGGAGCCGAGTCCTGGGCTTCGGCGATTCCTGTGTACTGACTTGCGTTTGGCGCTCCGCGGCCGGGGGTTGGTTCAAATGCCACCCAGCCGGCGCCGTCGATGTATACCTCGGGCCACGTGTGAGCGTGCTTGCCTCGAACGATGTAGCGGCCCGGTGTCGTCGGGTCGAGGTCGCCCATGGTGAAGCCTTGAGCGACGCGGGCTGGCAAACCTATGGATCGTGCCATTGCGGTGTACGTGGTCGCGAATTGTTCGCAGTACCCGCGCCGCACCTCGAGAAAATCTTCGATCCGCTCGATATTGTGACCATCGGCGACATCAATGTCGTACACGAAGTTCTCGTGGAACCAGTTCTGCAGGGTGAGTGCTTGAAGATACGGTTCCTCGATTCCGGCTGTTAGCTCCGCAGCGATCGCTGCTGCCTCAGGACTGAAATCGTCGGGCATTTGCAGGTATCGGTCGTCGAGATTGTCGTCGTTTGATTTCGGAAGCTCGATGAGTAACTCAGGCGTAAACGACGGAATTTCAGATGTGACCTCGTAGCGAAGACCGTCGGACACCTCTTGATCATCGACGTCAACAATGAGTGTGGCGCTCTCGGCTTCGTAGCCAACGCCGATCGACGTCATGTTGTTGAACGCCACGGGGCGGTACGCAGCGGGAGCCCAGATGGCGTTAAGGGCAGAGACGTTGAACGTCTGTGTGGAGATATTCGACGGGCCCTGCGATTCGTACGCTGCAGGAAGTTCGCCGCGAGCAGGTTCGTAGCTGCCGTTTGACCGCCATAAGAACCCATCGAAATAGTCAAGAACCGCGATTCGCCAATACTGCGGCTGATCGGTGTCAACCGTAAACATCACACGGTCAGACTGATTGAGGAGTCGCGGCTGGATCTGTACCAAAGGGCTGATCACTTCGAGTGGCTTGGTGTCCTCTTGAGAGTTTTCGCCTATCTCGACGAGGGGGGCTTCGTCCGCTCCGGGTACGAGGGGGCCGCCGGCGACTCCGCCAACGATCGCCAAAATCGCGACCAACGCCCCGGTTGCCATGAGCGCGTTGTAGCCCTGAGCGGAGCCTCTGCCGAGCCAGGTACCGGTTGATGCTCGTTGAGCGGAGCGACAGGCCAACACGAACAACACACCGCAGATCACCAAGGTTGACGTCGTGGCAATTCGTCGATCGTCGACGCCGAGCAACGAGACGAACACCAACAACGCGAGCATGGGCAACAACGCTTGCCCCGGAGCTTTCAGGCGGAAGGCAGACCAATCAGCAATAACGGCCGCCACCCAAAACGCAAGCGCGGCAAACACCAGAAACCCGGTCACCGATGGGACTGGTGCTTTGATCGTTTCAAACACATCGCGAGCAGCCGTAAGGTCGATTCGGATTTGGTCGATCGTGGCGCCGCTTGGCACGACCGCCGCGAACGCGGAGTTTGAGTAGTGAACAGCGACGAGCGTGACAGCTGTTCCGACGAGCGAGCCGGCTGCCGCCACCGCAGCGCTGAACCCGAACCAGCGCAAGGCGATCAAGATGCCGTGGGTAATCACAACACCGAAAAGAAGTGGACTGAGGTAGGCATCGTCGGCGAAGACTCGCTCGAGCATGAGAACCCCGGCGACGGTTGTAGCGACGAGGAGAAGCTCCGCGGGGATCCAGGTCCAGGCAAGTCGTGAGTTGTTCATAACGCTGCTTCCCGGGGCGGGTGCCATAGGGGCCGACCGCCTCGTGTCTGCGCCGCTGTTGACCGAAGTCGGTTGATCCACACCATCAAAACGGTCATTATCGCCGACTGTTAGCCCGCCGTCCGTTCGCCCGGTTCCATTCCATTGCGAAGGTCGACTCAAGCGGTACGGGAAGGATCCTGTGAGATCGGCGTCTGGTGTGTGATTCTTGGGAGATTTGATCCCCAAACAGAACAGCTGTTGTCGCTCCTGCACCCGCAGAACGCATTAGGGGGCCAGCGTCATCGCCGCCCAGGAGCACCGAGGTCGATGCGCCTGAGGACTGCCGCCCGCCAAGACTGATGTCTCGCTCTGGTGTCTGCACCACGGTGGCGAGCCGATCGAGAATTGCTGCGAAGTCGTGGGGTGCCACGGCATCGAATCGTTGCCCATCGGTGAACGCGAGCGATACCTCGTCGTCTCGGTCTCTGCAGGCGACAACGAGACTCGCTGCGGCGGAGACCATACGTTCGAAGGTGATCTCGTCGGCGACGTGTGCGCGGGTGTCGAGCACGATCGCGGAGCGCCCGTGCTCGGGCACCTCTTCGGTGCGGACAACGAGTTCGCCGCTACGAGCGGTGCTCGGCCAGTGCACTTTACGAAGATCGTCGCCAATCGAGTATTCGCGCAGCGCCGAGAACTCTTCGCCTTGGTTGCCGACGCGTCCAGCACGCCGATCCGGTTGCGGATTCATTTGTCCGCCTGGCAGCTGCGGGGGAGCCACGACATCGATTCTGGGGAGCACGAGCAACGATGCATCGGGGGCGCTTGTGCGAGTGACCCTGGCGAGTCCGAACGCATCAGTGACGTGCGTCTTCATAGGTCCAATGTCGATACGTCCGCGCCGGTCCGGAGTCAGGCGATAGCCGGCCTTTGTCGGCGTGCCTCGTCGCATTGGGGGAATATGTGCATCGGCGCGGATCGAGCCAGCGACGGAATCGGTGATGTGAGCAACCGGTGTGGCAAGCCATCGGCGATTGTGTAGGTCAAGCGTGACCGCGCTCGATTGGCCGACATGTAGCCGCGGCGGCATCACCGTGCGGGTGACCTGGATAGATCGCCAATTGAGCACGACCCACAACACTGCGGCCACAACGAGGACGAGAATCGCCACTGCGACGATGTAGAGCTCGAAGATGCCGAACACCTTTGCGGCAATGATCAGCAAGACGCCCATCAACGCTGCGGCGAAACCGCTGCGGGTAGGCATGAATCAACTTGCGCCGGCTGGAACGGATTGCAAGATCTCCTGGACAACAGCGCTGGTCTCGATCCCGCGCATTTCAGCGTCAGAGGTCAAAACAAGTCGATGACACAGTACGTGGCCAGCAAGAGCCTTGACGTCATCCGGGGTTGCGTAGTTACGCCCGGCGGCGGCCGCACGAGCACGGGAGATGCTTTGCAACGCGAGCGACGCGCGCGGCGACGCTCCGAGAGCCATTGACGGATGCCGTCGCGTTGCCTCGACGATGTCGATGATGTACCCCTGAAGGGCCGGCGCCACATGGACCGTGCGCACTGCGGCGATCATCGATCGTATTCGGCGTCGATCCGCAACCGGTGAAAGCTCATTGAGGGGGTCACTGCTGCCGTGGCTCTCGAGAATTTCAAGCTCCGCATCTCGCGCCGGGTAGCCCACCGAGATCTTCACCAGGAACCGGTCTAGCTGGCTCTCTGGAAGCGGATAGGTACCCGCATGATCGAGCGGGTTCTGCGTAGCAATAACGAGGAACGGAGACTCGAGCGCCCGTGTTTCTCCGTCGGAGGTGACCTGGCGCTCGGCCATTGCTTCAAGAAGCGCAGATTGTGTCTTCGGCGATGACCGGTTCACTTCGTCAGCGAGGACTACTCCGTTAAAGATTGGCCCTGGTCGAAACTCAAACTGTTGGGCGGTTCGGTTCCAGATCGAGACACCCAGCACATCAGCAGGAAGAAGGTCTGGGGTAAACTGCACACGGCCGAACGACATATCGATGCTGGCGGCCAAGGCCTTGCCAATCGTTGTTTTTCCAACGCCGGGTGCATCCTCGAGCAGGACATGGCCCTCGGCGAGCATTGTCAACAACACAAGCTGAATGACGTCGCGCTTGCCACGGATCACCCGTTCGATTGAGTTTGTAAGCGAAGCAAACAGGTCGGTGAACGATTCTGTGCGCGGCTGTTGTGTTGCTGTGGTTGTAGACACGGCACCTCCGAAGTGAACGGTGGAGACACTAGCCATTCAGTGCCGCAGAATCGGGTCGCGTAGACATTTTGAGACCTGTTATGCGCTTGTCGTGTTCTCGACTGTGCCGCTCATTCGACACCTGAGGTACGGTGAATCGGTGCCACGCGACGACACCTTTGCGGTTCTTGCCGTACTTCCGAAGCTGCTCTTTTCGTTGGCGAAGAAGCCTCATCTGATTCCTACAGCAGTTCGGCAGGTTCGGCTTCTGGCACCTACTCAATGGTGGAAATCACGCCCGTTCCTACCGTTGCCCGCCCCGGACTACCTGCGGTTTCGACAGGTCACGTCAACTGGGTGCGAATCGGCCGTTCCAGACGTCGATGAAGTCGTTGACTGGCTGGAATGGTGTCGGTCGATGGGCAGCCTTGTCGATTGAGTTCGTGATCGAGGTGAACTCGTGATCGAGGCAATTACGCACTTGCCTTTTTGCGGGCACGGCCCTTGGGCTGCGAACTATGGTCGTGGCATGGCCCGGGCGCTCGTGCTCAACGCAACGTATGAACCGCTGTCAGTCGTTTCGCAACGCCGTGCGGCGGTACTTGTTCTGTGCGACCGCGCCGATTCCATCCATGGCTCGGGTGAAATGTTGCGCTCAGCGTCGATCGAGGTCGAGCTTCCCTCGGTGGTGCGTCTTCGGTACTACGTCAAAGCGCCGGCACGTCGGGCGTCTGCGGTGACGCGCAGGGGAGTGTTCGCTCGAGACCGCTTCCAATGTCAGTACTGCGGAGCCCGTGCCGAGAACATCGACCATGTCCGCCCGCGCTCGCGCGGCGGCAATCACATTTGGGAAAACGTCGTAGCCGCGTGCCGACGGTGCAATTCGCACAAACGTGATCGGCTGCTCTCGGAGATTCACATGCGCCCTGCGCGCGTGCCACGTGCGCCAGGGCGGTTCGCCTGGGTGCGGCAAGCTGTTCCAACGATGCCCGAGTGCTGGCGGGCCTACTTGCCCGGCGATTCCGCGCCGGTTTGACTCCTCAAAGCTTGCCAATTCGAGGTGATTCCGACGCCTGTCGAGTTGACGTGAGCGGCACCGCTGGCGAACTACACGCGGGTGTCATTGCCGATGACTCTGGCGAAGCGCTGTGGGTAATGCATCCTGTCCGGCCTGCTCTGGTTCGTGGAAGCGCGCAAAATGACAATGTCTTCGACGCAGTCAGGCTCGCGGCCGACGACGTTGAACTCACTGGTCGGCGCAGCGGAGGCGGAGCAGTGTTCATTGACCCACAGGCGACCGCGTGGATCGATGTGTGGGCTCCGCAGAACTCCCGCTTGTGGAGCACAGATCCGGCCCGCACATTTTTGGCGGTAGGTGAACTTTGGAAGTCAGCACTTGCCGAGCTCGATATCGACGCTGCAATGGTTCGCACTGCTCCGACACGCGAACCGTCGTCATCGCTCATTTGTTGGGCAGGCAAGGGGTGGGGCGAGCTCACTATTGGAACCCGCAAGGTGGTGGGCCTTTCGCAACGCCGCACCCGATGGGGGGCTCGAATTCAGGGATTGGCGGTTTTCGATGACTCGTCGACTCGTGCTGTCGATTATGTAACTGATGCGGCTTTGGCAGAAGCGGGGTTGACCCGGGGCCAGTTGATCACAGCGTGTGGCATGACGACTTCTCTTAGTCGGCACGACCCGCACCCAGCCAGCCCGCAGTCCCCGTTCCCAGATCGATTGTCGATCATCGAAGCATTCGCAGCTGCCTGGTTCGCTAGCCGCTGAGATCAGACCCGACACCGGGTCGGAGCGAGTATCAGCTTCAAGCGGCTAGGTCAGCTCAGGTGGTCGCAAAAAGGTTGCTATTGCAACGTTTTTGGCGCGCCTGGACGAAGCTGCGAGGTGGATCCGGGTGGAGTCAAGTGGGGAGAAGTGGGGAAATGTGTTGACTAGTGGGGATCATGTGTCTATTGTGGTCAATGTTGAGTAAGCGGCTTGCCTATGACATCAGGAGGACCAACCGTGGTTTTCAAGATTCAGACATCAGGCCGTGACGGGGCGAAGCAGCGCCTTCTCGCACGGATGGATAAGACCCTGTGGACTTCTACGGCTCACATACGCATCGCATTGATGCCAAAGGACGATTGGCGCTACCCGCCGTCTTTCGTGACGCATTTGCTGAAGAGCAGGTCTGTTTCATCGTTCCCGAAATCAATCAACACTGCCTCAGCGTTTACCCAGCCGAAGCATTTAGGGGAATGGTCGATCGCCTGCAGCAGGCCAAGCGCGACGGAAAGCTCACTCAGAAACAGCTCACCAACGTCATGGCTGCAATCGCTCAGTCGCCAATCGACTCACAAGGTCGCATCAACGTGCCCGACCGACTTCGCACCTGGGCTGACCTCGACAAAGACGCAACAATTGTTGGCGTTGCCAACCATCTCGCCGTCTTTGCTGCCGAAGTCACCAGCCCAGACGCCGCCCTCGATGAGCTGCCCGACATCTCCAATCTGCTGTGATGCCCGCCGGCGTCACCGGCGTACCGCAAACCTGCGGAACAGCGGAACGACACAACACTCACCACGAAAGAACAACTGAGACCTCAAACCTCACCAAAATCACCCCCCAATCCAGCGGCCTGTGGGCCGTTTCCCGGAGAACACGATGGAGAGCCCCTACTCCGCCCGCTTGCCATCGAGTCTGTTGCGAAGAGAAAATCGTGCAGACGCCAGTTTTCCGGGAAGCGGCCGACAGGCCGCTGGTTGTTTTCGCAGGCAACCAGTGACTACTTCCCCCACCACCTTTGAACACGAACCGGTCATGCTCCGTGAGATCCTTGAGATCTTCTCGACGGTTCCGCCTGGCATCTTTGTCGACGCCACACTTGGCGGTGCCGGACACGCCAAGGCGGTGCTCGACCAGCGATCTGATCTAAAGCTTGTCGGAATCGACCGCGATCCGGTGGCCCGCGCCGCTGCCCTCGAACATCTCAGTCCGCATCATGAACGAGTGACCATCGTTGCGGCCCGATTCGACCAAATACGGTCCGTTCTTGAGCGCACCGCAGTCGACGAACCAGTCACGGCGGTGTTGTTTGACCTTGGTGTCAGCTCGCCGCAACTAGACATCGCCGATCGCGGATTCAGCTACCGGCTTGATGGGCCGCTCGACATGCGTATGAACAGCGACGACCCGCGAACTGCTGCCGACATTGTCAACGAGTGGCCCCGGGGCGCGCTCGTGCAAATGTTACGCGATGGCGCTGACGAGCGTTTCGCCGGCCGGATTGCTGATCGAATCATCGCAAATCGGCCGATCGCATCGACTGCTTCGCTTGCCGAGATTGTGATCAACGCGATTCCAGCCGCCACACGTCGTACCGGTGGACACCCGGCCAAGCGCACGTTTCAGGCCATTCGGATTGCGGTCAATGACGAACTCGAACAGATCGAACCCGCCATCAACGCTGCGATCGATGCCCTCGTGCCAGGTGGTCGGGGCGCGGTACTGACGTATCACTCCGGTGAGGATCGAATCACCAAGCACACCATTGCACTCGCCGAGACCGGCGGCTGCACCTGTCCGACCGATCTCGGATGTGCCTGCGATGCGGTCCGCCGAGTACAGCCCATTCTTCCGCGATTTCGCAGAGCTTCCCAAATCGAACAAGCAACGAACCGCCGAAGTACAAGCGCCCGCTTGCGCTGCTTTGAGCGACTAAACGACAAGGCGACGACATCATGACCATCACATTCGACCGTTTCGGCAGTGCCGCGGTGCTTGCCGACCCCGACCACGCACAACCGGGACATAGTGATCCTGTCGATCAACGCGCGACGCGCTCGTTCCGGGTGATCGACGGTGGCGTCAGCATGGCCAGCCGACTTGTGCGATTTCTCGGCACCACCCTTGCGGTAACGGTCGTGATCGGCCTCGTGGGTGGGCTCGTGCTCCACGCCAAGATCATCGAACGTCAACATGACCTCGACGAACGAAACCGCCAGATAGCGACCCTTGAGGTCGAAGCCCAGATACTCAGTCTCGAACTCGCACAGCTCGAAGCCCCGGCCCGCATCGTGCGTGAGGCAAAGACGTTGGGCATGATCGAGGCGCCTGCCGTCGTGTATCTGCAAGGAAGCCCAGCGGAACTCGACGATCGCGTGCTTCGAGTCGCGTCAGCTCAGCTACGAGGCAGTCAATGACCGCAACGTTGCGACGCCGTCCGGCCGCGCCCAAACCCGCGAAAGACCGTAGAGCAGCGGCTGAACGCACGCGCAATACCTCTCGACGTACAGCACGCGAGTCCACTACCAACGCTAAGCAGCGACGTCGAGTCGCGGGTCGTCGCCTGGCACCGAGCGCAACGGTGGGAGCGCCGCCAGATCTCGCTCGGCGGCTCCTTGCCGTACTCTTGGTCATGAGCGTGGTGGCCGGCGGGCTCGTGTACCGGCTTGTCGACCTGCAGCTTCGAGACGCCGCTGCGTTCGTCGAGATTGGTCGACAGCAACGATTCCGCACAGTCCAACTCGCTGGCGGTAGGGGAGATATCTATGACCGAGGAGGCAGTGCGCTGGCCGTGTCGCTGCCGAGTACCTCGTTCTTCGTCGATCCCAAGTTTGTCGAAGACCCTGTGCGCGACGCGACCAAGCTGGCGCCGCTCGTTGGTCTTGACGTGGAAACCGTACGCGAACGAATGGCTGGCGAAGGACGATTCGCGTGGATAGCCCGACAAGTCTCCGATTCACAGGCAGCACAGATTCTTGCGCTTGATATACCCGGCGTGTTCACCACAGAGGAACCTCGACGCCACCATCCGAGCGGCGAAGACCTCGCTCGGGCGGTCATCGGCAACGTCGACATCGACGGAAAAGGCCTGAGCGGAGTCGAGTCGATACACAATCCGGTTCTCGAAGGGCGCGGTGGCGAACTTCTGATTGAGATCGGTGTCAACGGCGCAACGATTCCCGGAGCACCAGAACTTGTGGAACCGGCCGAGCCAGGACACGATCTTTACCTGACAATCGACCAGTCGTTGCAGTTCGAAGTTGAACGAGTGCTCACGCGTCAGGTCGCAGAGATGGGCGCCAAAGGCGGCGTCGTCATCGTGTCGAAACCCGAAACCGGCGAGGTCCTCGCCATGGCGAGTGTGACCCGCAACGACCAGGGCGAGCTCATTGCCCCCTCACTCAACATGGCGACTTCGTGGTCGTTTGAGCCGGGGTCGGTCATGAAGGCGATGACCTTTGCCGCGATCATCGACGCAGGTCTGGCTGACCCCACCACATTGATGCCTGTTCCCGATACCTATGAGTTGTACGACGCGGTCTTCACAGATACGACTGCGCACGGTGTAGCGGATTGGTCGCTTGCCGACATCATGACCGTTTCATCAAACGTTGGAACTGTTTTGTGGGGCGAGCGGTTGGGCGGCGAACTGCTCGACGCGTATCTCCGCAGTTTTGGTTTTGGCTCGGTTCAAGGTCTCGGATTTCCCGGTGAGACTGCTGGACTATTGATCGAGCCGGGCCGTTGGGGCGGCATTGCTACCGCCACCACGTCGCTCGGCCAGGGCGTGACTGTTACGCCGGCTCAGATGATCACTGCCTACAACGTCATCGCCAATGGAGGTCGCTACGTTCCGCTGCAACTCGTAAACGAAACCGTTGACAGCGACGGCACACGTACCGTTCCACAAAGCGCTGAGCCGCGACCAGTTATCAGCGCCCAGACTGCGGCTGACGTTCGCAGCATGCTCGAGAACGCCGTGTCGGTCGGTACCGGCACAAACGCCCAAATCGAGGGCTACCGCGTCGCGGGTAAAACGGGCACCGCTCGCAAGCCAATCGGCGAACGCGCTGGTTACGAAGACGCGGCGGGAAACTTCCATTACGTGTCGAGCTTCGTTGGCTTCCTTCCTGCAGATCAACCCGAACTTTCGATACTCGTAACCATCGACGAACCAACCGCGACGTTCTACGCAGGTACCGCCGCGGCCCCAGCCTTTGCTGACATCGCGTCGTATGCAATGCGCCACTTCCGCATTGCACCGCCGACTGAGGTCAACCTCGTGACCCCCTGGGGGGTGCCATCGATACCTGCCCGACTCGAACCGCGAGTTACCGGAGTCGCAGCTGAAGCCGCGACCCCGGCGGCGGCAACGGCAGAAGTCGTGAGCGAATCTGCCGAGCAACCAACAGCGGACGTGACCCAAGACCCAGTTGCGGCGCAGGCTTCGACTGATATGTCGTCGTCTGCTGATGGCGCTGTCGACCCGACAACTTCGACCGATCAGGCTCAGGCGCTCACCGATGGCGGAGCGCCATGAGTCCGTCGATCCAGACGCTGGTTGCCGAAGTTGGGAAGAACCTCGCGCTCGAAACCAGATTGGTCGGCGCGATCCCAATACCCGTCGGTGATGTCGAACATGACTCTCGCCAGGTGTCACCTGGTTGCCTATTCGCCGCGTTCGGCGGCGCCGTCACCGATGGACACGCCTATGCCGAAGCGGCTGTTGCCGCAGGCGCGACGGCACTGCTTGTTGAGCGGTGGCTGCCAATCGAGGTCCCCCAGATTCGGACCGACAACGTTCGACGGGCGCTCGGGCCGTTCTCTGCCGCAGCTCACTCGCACCCGAGCAAGAAGCTCACACTCTTCGGGATCACGGGAACCAACGGCAAGACGACCACAACCTCTCTGTTCGCCGATGTCGTCAAGTCGGCAGGCCGACGTGTTGAGACGATCGGCACGTTGTCAGGTACCCGAACGACGCCCGAAGCGACTGAGTTGCAACGCCGGCTGGCTGCGATGGTCGCCGACGGCGCTGACACAGTTGCTATTGAGGTTTCGTCACATGCGCTCGATCAAGCACGTGTCGACGCGACTGCGTTCTCGGTAGCGGCATTTACGAACTTGACGCCCGACCACCTGAACTACCACGGCAACATCGATGCGTATTTCGAGGCCAAAGCGCGTCTGTTCGATGGGCGAGCGCTGCACGAATTGATCAATGTCGACGATCCGTGGGGGCAACGCCTCGCCGATCGACGACCAGCCGCACATCGTGTGACTCTTGCTGAAGTGTCTGTGCTGAACGCGACCGTGACCGATACTGAGGTCACCTGGCGGGGCCAGCAAATGACGGTGCCGCTGCCGGGTCGCATGAACGTCGCCAACGCCGTGATGGCCGCCGAAGCAGCGTTGTCTATAGGGCTCACTGAGTCTCAGGCAGCTGATGGCGTCACCGCCAGCGCGCCGGTTGCCGGACGCATGCAGATCGTGCCCGGTTCTGGCGGAAATGCTCCGACGGTCTTCGTCGACTACTCGCACACGCCCGACGCCATTCAGCGAGCTCTCTCGTCGATCGCCGCCACAAACCCCGGCGGCAAGCGCATCATTATCTTCGGCTGCGGCGGTGACCGGGATCGCTCGAAACGTCCGATGATGGCGCGCGCTGCCGAAGAGGGAGCAGACATCGTGATCATCACGTCGGACAATCCACGAAGCGAAGACCCAGACGCGATCATCGCTGAAGCCGCCTCGGGTCTAGAACAACGCGCCAACGTTGAACTCATCACCGAACGCCAAGCCGCTATCGCTGCTGGTCTGGCGCTAGCAGGCCCCGGTGATGTGGTTCTCATCGCTGGCAAAGGACATGAACGAACCCAGACGATTGGCACCGACGTTTTCGACTTTGATGATGTCACCGTTGCAAGTGAACTACTCGCGGAGCGGTCGACATGATTCGACTACTTCTCGCCGTCGCTATCAGTCTGACAGTCACGTTGGTAACCACACGTTTTCTGATTAGCTGGCTCGGTAGACACAAGTTCGCTCAACCGATCCAGTCCGACGGAGTCCAGAGTCATGTCGAGACCAAGGCCGGAACACCGACGATGGGCGGAATCGCCATCGTTGTCGGCATCGTCGCCGCTTATGTGATCAGTGACTTGTACAACGGCATTTACACCCGCACCGGGTTGCTGGTGCTCGCGGTGATCGTCGGTTCCGCGTTGATCGGTTTCCTCGATGACTGGATAAAGATCGGCAAGGTTCGCAACCTCGGCCTTTCGGCTCGCGCCAAATTGCTTGGGCAGATCGGTGTCGCGTTGGCGTTCGCCGTTTTGATGGTGACCACCACCGACGTACACACCGAGTTGTCGTTTACAAGGTGGGACTCAATTGGCTTTGATCTCGGACCCATCGGGTGGTGTATCTGGGCTGTGTTGTTGATTGTCGGCACGAGTAACGCAGTGAACCTGACCGATGGCCTCGACGGGCTTGCCAGTGGCGCCTCGCTGTTTGCGTACTCGTGTTTCACAGCTATGGCCTTTTGGATGTTTGGCAATCTTGATATCTACGACGTTCCCCATGCGCTCGATGTTGCGGTCATCGCCGCCGCAGGTGTTGGCGCGTGCGCTGGCTTCCTCTGGTGGAACGCAGCTCCGGCACAGATCTTTATGGGCGACACCGGCAGTCTCGCTCTCGGCGCAGGTTTGGCAGCATTGGCACTCGCCACCAACACGCATCTCTTGCTGCCGATTCTCGGTGCGTTGTTCGTCAGCGAAACAGTGTCGGTGATCATTCAGGTCGCGGTGTATCGGCTGCGCGGCACTCGGGTATTTCGCATGGCCCCTATTCATCACCACTTCGAATTGCTCGGATGGCCTGAGACCCGCGTGATCATCAGGTTCTGGCTCATGGCCGGCTTCGCATCTGCGATGGCGCTTGGCCTTTTTTATGCCGACTTTCTGTCGATTCCAGGGTCGGTCGAGTGATGCGCCGTGTTGTGACAATGGGTATGGGAATTACCGGGCGAGCCGTAGCCGACGCGTTGATCGCCCGAGACGTCGAGGTCGTCGCGTTTGACGACAATATGACTGAGCAATTGATCGCTTGGTCCCAATCGAGCGGTGTCACGGTGACCGTTCCTACGACAGCAGCGCTTAAGGCCGCCGTCGCTGCGGCCGATGCACTCCTGCCCGCGCCCGGCCTGCCTGACCATCACGAAGTATTCGAACTCGCCCGCGCGGTCGGCACCCCCACTCGAAGCGAGTTGGATCTTGCCCAGATGTGGGACGACCGGCCGATGATCGCCGTCACCGGGACCGACGGCAAAACCACGGTGGTCACGCTGATCGAACGCATGCTGAACCGAGCCGGAATCGCAGCAGCGGCCGTGGGAAATACCGATGTGCCAGTCGTCTCCGCAATCGAGGACTCGTCGTGGGAGACCTTTGTCGTCGAGGCCTCGTCGTTTCGCCTGGGGCACAGTGCGACATTCGCTCCCGCTGTTGCCGCCTGGATCAACTTCGGGCCGGACCACCTCGACGCCCACGCGACGCTCGAAGACTACGAAGCAGCAAAGGCATCTCTATGGCATCGGTCAACGTCACCGGGGGTTCGAGTGGCAAACCGCGACGACCCGACGGTGATGCGCCATGCCTCTCCGGATACACCGGGGTTGCAGACGTTTGGCGCTGATGCACGCGGTGATCACGGACTCGTCGGCGACACGCTGATTGTTGGAGGGGAAGCACTCGTCGCTCGTTCGGAGCTACAGCGAAACCTGCCGCACGATATTGCCAACATCTTGGCTGCAGCAGCTTGTGCGCTGGCTGCCGGCGCTGATCGCGATTCGGTAGCCAGCATTGCTCGAGAGTTCACCGGACTGCCGCATCGAGCCGAACTGATTGCAGATCACGGCGGAGTTCGCTGGATCAACGACTCAAAAGCGACCACGCCCCACGCAACCGAAGCAGCACTCGGTGCTATGGAATCAGTGATCCTTATCGCCGGCGGACGAAACAAGGGACTCGATCTGTCTGGGCTTTCGGCGCTCGCGACGCGGGTACGACATCTGATCGCTATCGGCGAAGCCGGAGATGTGATGATCGACGCGTTTGGAGTCGACGTCGATTCGACGACCGCCGGATCAATGGCCGAGGCCGTCGCTACGGCCCACGCGATCTCTCAACGCGGCGACACCGTGCTGCTCTCGCCAGCATGCGCGTCGTACGACTGGTATCTGAACTATCGAGCACGGGGCGACGACTTCACCGCCTGCGTAAAGAACCTGACGCCACAAGGAACTACACAATGACCGCCACCATCAACGGAACCCGTCGAAGGGCTTCGGCGCGCCCGCAGCCAGCCGCCGAACAACGCGCCGGCTGGTGGCGACCACTACTCAGCCCGCAACGTGTGCCAGGAAGACGCACCGTTGAGTTCAGCGCGCTCGTCATGTTGACGCTTTCACTGACCTTCATAGGTCTGGTGATGGTGCTGTCGGCATCGACAGTGACCGGCCTCGAGGAATCTGGGACACCTTGGTACTTCCTGCAGCGACAGGGCATGTGGGCTGCTCTGGGCGTGCTAGCGATGGGTGTGGCGATGCGGATCGACTACCGAGACCTTGCCCGATTCTCACCGGTGCTGTTAGCGGTCACGGTGTTACTACTCGCAGCGGTGTTGGTACCAACCATTGGCGTGAGCGCTAATGGCAGCCGTCGCTGGTTGTCATTTGGCCCGTTGACGGTGCAGCCAAGTGAGCTGGCGAAGCTGGCGCTGGTCCTTTTCGTCTCACACATGCTCGCTCGACGGGCGCACCTGATCCATGAAACCCGAGCCGTTTTTGCTCCGGTGATGTTCGTGTCGCTCTCGGTCGCAGCTCTGGTGCTGTTGCAACCAAGCCAAGGCACCGCGACGATTCTTGTCGCCACTGCGATGGTTCTACTTTTTCTCGGCGGCGTTTCGATCTGGTCACTCGGTTCATGCACCCTCGGTCTGCTCGTGGCGTTTGCCGGATTGGCCTACTTTTCGCCTTACCGCCGACGACGCCTCGATGTCTGGGGCGACCCCTTTGTCGACCCTGATGGTGCGGGCTACCAGACAGTTCAGTCACTCGTAGGAATCGCAAGCGGTGGCATTGATGGTGTCGGTCTCGGAGGCGGACGCGCCAAATGGGGCTTTCTGCCCTTTGCCCATACCGACTTCATTTTCAGCGTGATCGCCGAAGAACTCGGGTTCATTGGCGGGTTGATCTTGATCCTCTTTTATGTCGCGCTCGTAGCGTTCGGCGTGCGGGTGGCTCTGCGAGCACCAGACCGGCTCGGCATGTTGCTCGCCGGCGGTATCTCGACAGTCATTGCTATGCAGGCCTTTATCAATATTGGCGCAGCCATCAACGTGTTACCGATCTCAGGGGTCACGCTTCCGTTCGTGTCGATGGGTGGTTCTTCACTCATGGTGAACCTGGCGGCCATGGGCGTGGTACTCAACGTGTCTCGCCAGATTCGGTAATGGCCACTCGTATGTCAACCCGGCGCAAGACAACCGACGTTTGGGCAGTGATCGCGGGTGGCGGCACCGCAGGACACGTGCACCCCGCCCTAGCAATTGCCGATGAACTCGTGCGCCGTGGCTACGAAGCTCAATCGGTCCATTTCATCGGAAGCGAACGTGGTCTTGAAAAGACTGTCGTGCCAGAACACGGCTACCCGCTGACCTTGCTTCCGGGGCGGGGCATCGTTCGCCGACTCAGCGTCGAGAACCTGCGTTCCGGTCTCGCGCTCGGCAAGGCCCTCGTCATGGCCGTTCGAGCGTTGCGCCGCATGCGTCCGAACGTGCTGATCTCGGTTGGTGGCTACGCGAGCGCCCCCGCTGCGGTCGCTGCTCGTCTTGTCGGCGTGCCGGTGGTCGTTATGGAGCAGAACGCAGTGCCAGGCGCTGCGAATCGGCTGGCGTCGAAGTGGGCCAAGGCATGCGCCGTGTCGTTCGATGGCACCGACCTACCCAACGCTGTCCACACGGGCAACCCGGCTCGATCTGACGTCGCCACCGTGAACAGAGCCCGCGATCGAAGCGCATCACGAGCCGCGCTAGGCGTGTCGGGCAACCGCCGCCTGGTCGTGGTCTTCGGTGGGTCGTTGGGTGCACGATCCATCAACAAAGCCGTAGTCGGTGCGCTGCCGGCCATCGCAGATCGCCCAGACCTTTCGATTCGGCACATCGTTGGATCCCGAGACTGGGATGACTACGGCAACAACGAACGTCTGGGCTCCCTTGAATACGTGAGTATTGAGTATGAGCAGGCAATGCATCATGTCTATGGCGCCGCTGACCTCTTGGTCTGTCGTGCCGGTGCTACATCGGTGGCCGAGATCGCTTTGACCGGAACGCCTGCCGTGCTGATACCGCTACCTGGCGCGCCAGGCGATCACCAGACGCTCAACGCACGTGCGTTGAGCGATCGAGAAGGAGCCGTTCTGGTTCCCGACGGTGAGATGACGTCTGAACGGCTTGTCGAACTGATCGATGAGCTCGCCGGTGACGTCGAACGTCTGCAGGCGATAAGTACTGCCGCCCGCACCCAAGGTCGCCCTGACGCGGCATCGTTGATCGCCGATCTGGTTATGGAACACGCTCGTGTCGACTGAACGCCAAGAAGTACGCCAAGAACTGATCGACCAGCTACGACCGGCGGTCCGCTCGATTGATCTTTCGCGCCCGCGTGAAGTGCATCTGGTCGGCGTCGGTGGCGCAGGAATGCGAGCAATCGCTCGTGTGCTGCACGAAATGGGTCACCATGTATCGGGCTCAGACATGGCAACGACGGCTCATACCGAGCGCCTGCAACAGCTCGGCATTCCGATCGCAGACGGCCACGAACGAACCACGTTCGGTAGCGACGTCGTCGTGGCTCGATCTACCGCTGTTCCAGATACGAACCCCGAAGTCGTCGCGGCACGCGGCGCGGCGGTGACAGTTTTTGATCGAGCGGAGATTCTTGCTGCTATCGCCTCTGTGCGCCCGGCGATCCTTGTCGCCGGAACTCACGGCAAAACGACAACGTCATCAATGCTTGCGGTGCTTCTCGAGGCGTGCGGTCACGCGCCGTCGTTCATTATTGGCGCGGACGTCGAACGATTCGGCACGGGCGCCCGGTGGAGCGATGGCCCGTGGTCAGTAATCGAGGCTGACGAAAGTGACGGCACATTTCTGGTTCTCGACGCCGTCGCCGCAATCGTTACCTCGCTTGACCCAGATCATCTCGACTTTTACGGATCGGTGCAAGCGATGCAAGACGCGTTCGCTGTATTTGTCGACCGTGTCGATGGGCCCGTGGCTCTGTGCGTTGACGACTCGGATGCCGCATGCCTGCTCGAAGCCAACAATGTTGTTACGTACGGTCAGCGAGCTGACGCGGACGTTGTGATTGCGGGTCGGAGAAGCGACGGTCTCGGTCAGCGTTTCAACGTCGAATATGCAGGCTCCCGTGCCCAGGTTCACCTGGCGGTACCGGGCACCCACAATGCCCTCAACGCTGCAGGCGCTGTCGCCATTGCGGTGGCGCTTGGCGTTCCACTGGCTTCAGCGGCCCTGGCCGTATCGGAGTTCTCAGGCGTGAGCCGCCGCTTCGAACCCAGGGGCTCGCTCAACGGAGTCGATTTTGTCGATGACTACGCCCATCTCCCGGCCGAGGTCGAGGCCGCGCTGAGCGCGGCGCGGTCGGGGAGTTGGCAGCGCATCGTGTGCGCCTATCAGCCCCACCGCTTTAGTCGTACGGCCAAGATCGGTGCCTCGTTTGCTCGCTCGTTTGCCGACGCTGATATCACGTTGCTAACCGACATTTATCCGGCAGGCGAGCATCCGGTCGATGGCGTAGACGGTCGTATTGTCTTCGACGCAGTTCGTTCGGAGCGCCCCAACGATGATGTGCGTTACACCCCAACGCTCGACGATGTGGCTACCACGCTCGCGGAGATTCTCCAGCCCGGCGACCTCTGCCTGACCCTCGGAGCGGGAGACCTGACAACGGTGCCGCCAGTCGTGCAGGAACTGATTACACGGACAACCACGACGAAGGTTCCACAATCTCCTGCGGCTGTCCGTCGCGGTGAAAACGGCGATCGCCGAAGCCTGTTCGATGCTCTCGTAGCAGACCTGCACTCCGACGGCTTCGCAGGCGAGTTGGCACGTGATGGCGAACTCGGAGCACGCACGACCTATCGGTGTGGAGGCAGCGCCGCCCTTGTCGCCACGGCGACGACGAGTCGCGACGTTGAGCTCGTTCTCGACTCGGCCCAGGCAATGGGGCTCGAGGTTGCAACGGTTGGGCGTGGCTCGAACCTATTGGTTTCCGATAGCGGTTTCGATGGCGTCGCACTCGTTCTTGATGGCGAGTTTCACGACCTGGATTTCGACACTGAGTCGATGGCGGTAACCGCTGGCTCAGCGGTGGCGCTTCCGCTGCTTGCTCGCCGAACGGCGCAAGCGGGTATGACGGGCTTCGAATGGGCCGTCGGCGTACCCGGAAGCATTGGGGGAGCGGTCCGAATGAACGCTGGCGGACACGGGTCCGATCTCGCGGCATCTCTTGTCTCGGCCATGGTTCTTCGCTCTGGGCGAGGCATCGGCACCGAACCAGCGGCCGACCTCGACCTCGGATACCGGACGTCGAATCTCGCCGACGGCGACGTTGTGCTTCGAGTGTCGCTGCAACTGCACAGTGCGCCCGAACAACAATGCCGTGATCGCATATCGGAGATCGTGCGCTGGCGACGCACGCATCAGCCAGGCGGACAGAACGCCGGATCGGTTTTTGCGAATCCGCCAGATGACTCCGCAGGGCGATTGATCGACGCTGCGGGATGCAAGGGGCTGCGAATCGGAACTGCGGTCGTGAGCTCTAAGCATGCCAATTTTATTCAAGTCGACGCGGGTGGGTTCGCTGATGACGTACTCGCACTGATGGCTGCTGTTTCAAAACGGGTGGCCGACAAATACGGAGTAACCCTTCGTCGCGAGACGCACTTGCTTGGCTTCTCGAACCAGACACGAACCGATGTCCGCCTGACCGACCAAACCGCGGTTGACCAGCCCACGGTCGTACACGACAAGCCACAACGCGTACAAAACGACGCACGAGATAACGACGCACGAGATAGTGAAGGAACAAGCTGATGACCGCGATAACGCCAAGCGCACCGGTTGCGCTACACCCGCGCATACGCGCCCGACGCGCGGAGGTAGCCGATCAGAGCGAGCGCTCACGCAGGCGATGGACTCTCGCCATCGCCGCAGTGCTTGCTGTGGCGACGGTCGCGGCCTTACTCACGCAGTCTCCGGCTCTCGACGTCGACGAGGTACGCGTCGTCGGCGCATCGTCGATCTCGCCCGAAACCGTCCGAGAGTTGTCTGGCGTTCGTCTCGGAAGCCCACTGCTTGGCCTTGACCTTGACGCAGCGACTCAGACGGTTGGTGCAGCCCGCCTGGTCGCTGATGCGTCGGTTGAACGCTCGTGGAACGGGGTCGTGACGATCACCGTCGAAGAACGGGTTCCGACCGCGCAGTTCCTCACAAACGATGGTGCCCTCGTCGTCGACTCCGACGGCATCGTCATCGAAGAGGTCTCCTTTGACGCTGTCGTTTCTGCCGTCGAGGTCCCTTGGGTTTCGGGTGCAATGTTTTCGGCCGCACCTGGCACCATCGTGCCATCGGAACTTGTCGACGCACTCGTTGTTGCAGAAGCGCTACCGGCTGATCTTCGGTTTGTGACGGAACGCATCGAGCTCACCGTCGACTCGGTTTCGCTTCGTCTCGTGGGCGGTGGCGTTGCCTCGCTGGGTGATGCCAGGGCGCTCGATGAGAAATACGCAGCTCTGCGATCGTTCATTGAACAGGTGGACCTGTCGTGCCTCGACGAGCTCAAACTCTCGGCGCCGACAGTTCCTGTCATCGTTCGTCGGGCAAGCTGTTGACCGGCGGATCGACCTGACACAACTGCGCACGAGCAACACTGCCAACTTCCTCAACAGACAAACCTCAACCACACCCTGATATCACAACTCTCAACTTGAAGTTGAGAGTGTCCCACCTAAAACCTACAGTCGACGTTCCGGAAGCTAAGCTGATCGGATCGCACGTGCGAATGGAGCACCCGTGACCACACCAATCAATTATCTCGCAGTCATCAAAGTCGTCGGAGTCGGCGGTGGCGGTGTCAATGCCGTTAACCGCATGATCGACGCAGGCTTGCGCGGCGTCGAGTTCGTCGCCATCAACACCGATGCTCAGGCATTGTTGATGAGCGACGCCGAGATCAAGATCGATATCGGACGTGATCTGACTCGCGGCCTCGGCGCGGGCAGCGACCCAGAGGTCGGCATGGCAGCCGCCGAGGCGCACGAAGACGAGATCCGAACTGCGCTCGAAGGCTCTGACATGGTCTTCATCACCGCAGGCGAAGGCGGTGGCACCGGAACCGGCGCCGCCCCCGTCGTTGCTGATATCGCCAAGTCGCTCGGAGCGCTGACGATCGGCGTTGTGACGCGTCCCTTCTCGTTTGAGGGCCGTCGTCGATCGGTGCAGGCTGAACAAGGCATTGGGCGCCTCAAGGAAAAGGTCGACACTCAGATCGTCATCCCGAATGATCGGCTGTTGTCGATCTCGAGCCCTGATACCTCGGTGCTCGAAGCGTTCCGGATTGCTGATGATGTACTACTGCAAGGTGTGCAGGGCATCACAACCCTTATCACCACGCCAGGGCTGGTCAATACTGACTTCGCTGACGTCAAGATGATTCTCGCCGACGCAGGCTCGGCTCTCATGGGCGTCGGGCAGGCGTCTGGCGAAGAGCGCGGTGTCGGCGCCGCTCGCAAGGCGATTTCGAGTCCATTGCTCGAGTCCTCGATCGAGGGTGCCCGGGGCATATTGCTAAACATCACCGGCGGATCGACGCTGGGCCTCGCGGAACTCAACGATGCGGCCGAGATCATTCACGCTGTCGCTCACCCTGACGCAAACATCATTTTCGGAACGGTTATCGACGAGAGCATGGGCGACGCTCTTCGCGTCACCGTTATCGCGGCCGGATTCGACCGTTGGTCTGAAGACGCTGGGGTACCCGCTGCCAGTCAAACCGTGAGCCCCACCTCGACAGCGGCGACCGCACCGCGTCCAACGCCGCGAGAACAAACGCCTTACATCGAACCCGAAGGCGATGTCTTCGACGAGTTGAGCGACCCGTTCGAAGACCTGACGGAACCAACTGAGGTCATCGGCGAGTTCGATGATCTCGACGTACCTTCGTTCCTGAAGTAGGCGAGCACCAACGAGAACCCAGCGACTCTTCCAGGTCCGGTTCGTTATGCAAATGCTTTTCCGCGATGTCGTGAACGGCAGAACACTCAACGTTGCTCATACCACGAAATCTGACGGCGACATGTCGGTGGCGATGGTCGATCCCGACACGCTCGCTCGGCGTCGCGCCGATGTCGTCGACATGCCTTGGCATGTGGTGCGACAGATTCACAGCGATCGCGTGATCGATATCGACCGACGCATCGGCGCGACCTCGGTTGCGCCGCCCCAAGGTATTCACGGCTTTGGGGATGCGCTGGTCACGAACCAACGTGGCCAAGTGCTGGCGGTGCATTCTGGCGACTGTGTGACTGTGGCTATTGCGAGCGCCTCAGGCCGGCTGGGAGTCGCCCATGGCGGCTGGCAGGGTCTGTTCCATGGTGTGATCGAAACCCTGGCGCGCAGCGTGCGCTGTCATGCATCGAATCGACAAGAGTTGATTGGGGTTGTCGGGCCCCATATCAGCCCATACCACTATGAGTTTGGTTCTGACCTGCTCGATTGTTTCGAGAGCCGATTCGGAACCGCCGTGCGGTCGACGACGAGGCACGGCAAGCCCGCTCTCGACCTGGGCGAGGTTGTGTCGAGCGAGTTTCGGCGTCTAGCAGTTCGCCCAGTCGTGACGGCTCAGACATGCACGGCAAGCAATGCTGGACAGTTCTGGTCTCATCGTGCGCGATCAGAACCGTCGAGGGTCGCTTTGATGGCGTGGTGGGCAGATGCCTCTTAGCCACCCCAACATTGACGAGTCGGTCGTCGAAGCATTTCTCGTTCGTCTGTCGAAAAATGTGCCAGCAGCGCGAGAGTCGATCGCCCCGTTCCGCGAAGTGCGCCTGCTCGCAGTTACGAAAGGTCAGCCTGTCGAGGCACTGGTTGCAGCGCACCGCGTCGGCCTTCGGTGCTTCGGCGAGAACTACGCCCAAGAACTGGCTGCTAAAGCTGCGTTGTTAACCGAGCTAGGGCTGCACGACGTCGAGTGGCACTTCATTGGACAGCTGCAAACCAATAAGGTTCGGCTCATTGCTGGCGAGGTGACGCTTTGGCAGTCAGTCGATCGGCTTCGGGTTGCATCAGAGATCGCCCGTCGAGCGCCAGGAGCTCGGGTACTTATTCAGGCCAATCTCTCTAACACCGAACGCAAAGCTGGAGCAGCGTTGCACGACGTTCCGGCACTGGTCGAAGCCGCGACCGAACTGGGCTTGACAGTCGAAGGTCTGATGGGGGTTGGAACGCACCGAGATGAGACTGCCACTGCAGCAGCATTTGGCGAGCTCAGACGCCTGTGCGACCAACTGTCGCTGGCGACATGCTCTATGGGCATGACCGCCGATCTGCTTCCTGCAGTGCGAAATGGGTCGACAATGGTCAGAGTCGGATCAGGAATCTTTGGCCCAAGAACATAGGTTCGCGGCGAAATCGGCGCTCCGCGGCCGACCCTCCGCCACCCGGACCGATTGCGTAACTACTATTCGGGGCACGCTCCACCAACAGGTCTGATAGGCGTATGTCACTCTTCAAAACCACGATGTCATGGCTCGGGCTTGGTCCCGACGCAGACTATGAACCGTTGCCTGATCAGGGCGGCGCGGTCGACCCTGCCCTGACAGGAGGCCAGGTAACACCGCTTCCGTCTGATCACGAGGTTGGGGCCACGACGACGGAACGGCCTGCCTCAGACTTCACCGCTGTGCGGTCGCTTGGGCCAATGTCTACCCCGACGAATTTGCCTGAAGCCGGGGGAGAAGCATCAACAGTGCGAGATCTGACAGGTGCGCAGATGTCGAACCGCACGCTCCAGCCTGTCGAGGCGGACTATTCCACAATGGGACAGAGCATGGGATCGGTTCGTGCTGTGCCCGCTCGTGGACCCTCGAAGCCCCAAATCGTGGCCCCCCGAAGTTTCAACGACGCGCAGGAAGTCGCGGATCGTTTCCGGGGTGGCGCACCGGTGCTTCTGAACTTGCGCGAAACCGATGCCGAGCTTGGCCGACGGCTTATCGACTTCTGCAGCGGCCTTTGCTACGGCCTTGGCGGGCAAATGCAGCGAGTAGGCGACCGTGTGTTTCTCGTCACCCCAGCCGATGTCCAGTTGAGCGCAGAGGACCACCGCATGCTGCGCGAAACAGGCTTGCTCACCTGAGCCGCCGTGATCTCAATACACAAGTCCTTACTGAATGAAACCTCCCTACTGGACGAAACCCCACGGTCGCGAAATACGCGCCGGCGCCGAGAAGCAGAATCAGAGATCTAATGGCTGTCCTGTGCACCATCATCGACGCCTACGTAGTGGTAGTACTCGTTCGCATCGTCATGAGCTGGTTTCCAATCAACTCCGATGGGCTTGTGGCAACGTTCCAAGGACTGCTGCATTTGCTCACCGAACCGGTGCTTGGACCGCTGCGACGCATGCTTCCTGTCGCCCGTTTCGGCTCGGTCGGTCTTGACTTGTCTCCGATCGTCGTCATTTTCGGCGCACGTATTCTCACAGGATTCCTGTGTTGAGCTCGTCAGCCCGCGCAACTGCCTGATCTTCAATTGAACTGAACGCCATCGCGACAACCCGACATCTCTCTGGCTAGCCTTTCGAGATTGTGGTCGCGGTCGGCGCAACCCAAGGAGCAAAGCAATGAGCGACGGCGAGTTCCCCTTTCGAAGTTTCACCATCCGTCCCGACGGGTACGACCGCGAAGAGGTCGATCTTTATGTCGAACAATTACGCGGAGAAGTCACCGAACTGCGCCGTGCAGTTTCGGTTACCGATGACGGTCTTGACGCAGATGTTCGTCTGCACGACCCCGAGGGTGCCGTAAAACGCACCTTGGCGATCGCCCAGGAGACCGCCGATCGCGTGCTGCACGATGCTCGCGTTGAGTCTGACCGTCGCCGTACCGACGCCGACGAACATGCAACAGCAACGATTGCCGACGCAGACGCGCGGGCAGCGAAGCTGCTGGCAGACATCGAGCTGCAAGCAGCTGAAGTACGTGAGCAGGGCGTGATCGCCGCAAGAAGCGCAATCAAGGTTGAACGTGACAAGGCAATGGGTGAGCTCGCTCAAGTGCGCCGAGTACGCAACGATCTGCGGGCCGAAGCTGTGGAGCTCAAGGCAGCTCTCGACCGGTATCGCCACCAGTCGAGAGAGGCATCTGACACCCTCGCCGCCGCGGCTGCAGGACCGCTTCTTGCCGTTGACCTGCCTGATTATGTCGACGCCGAGGTGACTCTTGCCGGGCTGGCCACGACCGAACCGTCAGCGGAACGAGCGGCCGATCCGGCTCCTGCTGCCGCTCGAACGTCAGAAGCAGTGACCGAGCCCAGCCACATTGGGGGACACCTACGATCGGTAGAGGCCGAAGCGGACCTGCCGCCTACGAGCGATCCTGTGCCAGCGACGGCAGCAAAATCTGACGGCGATGATCCGACGTCGCTGGCCGAGGTGATTTCGATTGATTCCGAAACCGATACCGACGCCCACTATGAGTACGACCTCGAGTTGCCCGACGACACGGTGGTCGATGAGCCTGAGGTAGCCGAAACTAGCGCTCATGGCACTAGGGCTGCGTCAGCCGGAACGTTCCTTTCGGAAGTTTCCGGAAGCAGCGACGACCTTGCGAGCGATCGCAGCGACAGTTTTCTTTCCGAGCTACGCGATGCCGCCGATGATGCAGATGATGACGATGCCGACGACGGGTTTTTCGATCGCGACTAGATCACTGCGGCCGTTGTTCGACTGAGCGATCGGCGTTGTTGTGACGGCTACCGGCGGTGGTCCTAGCCAGCGAGTACGATGCTGATGCCGACGGTCTGGTCACCCAACACACAGGTGGTGTTGACGTCGTCGATTGCCCCGAAAGCGACCTCAGTAGCCAGTACCTGGGCAGCGAGGTTGTCGAGGTGCGGACCAAGCCAACCCTGCACTTCGTCAGAGGCGGCGAGACGCAAACGAATTCGATCGCTTACGTCGAGTTCGGCCTGACGTCGGGCGTCTTGCACGTGTCGCGCGAGCTGACGAGCATGTCCTTCGTTGACGAGTGCGTCGGTCAAGACCGTGTCGAGTGCCACCACAGCTTCCCCAGAAGCTAGCGATCCGACTGCACCACCATGTTTGGGTTCAAGCGCCAGTTCGAAGTCGTCACCGCTGAGCGTGTGCCCTGCGACTTCGGCGCTTCCGTTCGCGGTAAGAGTCCAGTTGCCTTCGCGTGCGGCGCCGAGCACAGCTTGCATGTCTTTGCCTAGCCGCGGCCCGAGTACCCGCCCGTTGGGCTTCAGTACCTGTTCTGCGTATGCGTCAAGGTCATCGGACACGGTCACGGACTTGACGTTCACTTCGTCGGCTGCGAGTTCGAGTAAACCATCAAGGCTGGAAGCACCCGCGCCGGCGATCACCATGCTGGCAAGCGGAACACGCACGCCGATGCCATGGTCTTCGCGAAGGTTCAGAGCAGTCGAGCAGACGTCGCGGACAACGTCCATTTGGGCTACGAGTTCAGGATTACTCGGAAGTTCTGTAGCGTCTGGCCAGTCGGCGAGGTGAACGCAGACACCGCCTGTGAGGCCTCGGTGGATCTCGTCTGCCACCATTGGTAGCAACGGGGCCAACGTACGGACAAGCGTGATGAGAACGGTGTACAGCGTGTTGTAAGCGGCCTGCTTGTCCGCTGTGGCGCTGGTTGACGCCGGCGCCCAGAATCGGCTGCGGCTGCGTCTGATGTACCAGTTATTGAGAGCGTCGGTGAATGATTGAGCAGTCGCAGTAGCTCCTGGCAGGTCATACGCGTGCATCGAAGCGGTGACCGACTCGACGAACGTGCAGGTTTTGGCGAGGATGTACTTGTCGAGAAGCTCGTCGCTCGAGGCATCGAACTTGGCTGTCACACCATCGGCGTTGGCATAGAGCGTAAAGAACGAATAGGCGTTCCAGATCGGGTTGATGATCAGCCGGGTGACGTCGCGTATCTCGCGCTCGCTGATGCGCAGATCGCCGCCTCGAACGATTGGCGACGCCATGAGATACCACCGCAGCGCATCTGCGCCGACTGTCGAAAAGATCTCTTCCGGATCGGGGTAGTTCTTTAGCCGTTTCGAAAGCTTCGCTCCGTCTTCGGCGAGTACCACACCGTGGCCGATGGCATTGCGGAATGGTGGGCGGTCAAACAACGCAGTAGACAACACATGCAGCGTGTAGAACCAGCCGCGAGTCTGGTTGATGTATTCAACAATGAAGTCGGCGGGGAAGTGGCTCTCAAACCACTCCTTATTCTCGAAGGGGTAGTGCACCTGCGCATAGGGCATCGATCCGCTCTCGAACCAACAGTCGAAGACCTCGGGTACGCGGCGCATCATCGATTTCCCGGTCGGATCATCGGGATTGGGGCGAACCAGGTCATCGACGTACGGCCGGTGCAGGTCTGTGGGGCGCACGCCGAAGTCGGCTTCGAGTTCGTCGAGGCTGCCGTATACGTCAGTGCGCGGATAGGCCGGGTCGTCAGACTCCCAGACCGGAATTGGCGAACCCCAGAACCGGTTGCGGCTGATCGACCAGTCTCGTGCACCTTCAAGCCACTTGCCGAAGCGACCGTCGCGTACATGCTCTGGCACCCAGTTGATCTCTTGATTCAACTCGACCATTCGATCGCGAAAGGCTGTCACCTCGACGTACCACGAGGGCAACGCCCGGTAGATGATTGGCGTATCGGTGCGCCAGCAATGCGGGTAATTGTGATCGTAGGTCTCGTGGCGCAGCACGACGCCCTGGGTTTTGAGGTGGGCGATAACAAGCGGGTTGGCCTCGAACACATTGGAGCCGACCCACTCAGACACCGGCTCGGTGAACCGACCCTCGTCATCGACTGGTACGACCATCTCGATTCCGGCGGCTTCACATGTCGTCTGGTCATCTTCACCGAAACCAGGCGCCATATGCACAACGCCGGTGCCTTCGGCCGTGTCGATGAAGTCCGCGCCCAAGACGCGGAAGGCGTTCTCGTGGCCAGCGAAATAGGGAAACAACGGCGAGTAGGTGCGATCAATCAGGTCCGCACCAGTCATGGTCGCGACGACCTCGTGCTCGCCGAGCTCACGTTCGTAGTTGGCAATGGTCGAGCTTCCGAGAATCAGCAGCGTGCCGGCCCATTCGCTTGAGCGAATCACCGAGTACTCGATTTGGGGACCGACGGCGAGGGCCAGGTTTGAAGGCAGCGTCCACGGGGTCGTAGTCCACGCAAAAAGGCGAAGAGGTCCGGGGTCAGCGTCGATCGGCGCGAGATCAAAGCCAACAGTGAGCGCTGGATCTTGGCGAGGACGGGTGGCATCGTCAAGGCGGATCTCAAAGTTCGACAGCGGCGTTTCCGCCCCCCACGAATAGGGCATGACCCGGTTGGCCCTGTAAATGAGTCCCTTGTCCCAGAGCTGCTTGAACGCCCAGATGACACTCTCCATGTAGGACAGGTCCATGGTCTTGTAGTCGTTGTCGAACTTCACCCATCTCGCTTGGCGAGTGACTGAGCGTTCCCATTCGGCGGTGTAGCGCAGCACCGAGGACCGGCAGTATTCGTTGAAACTGTCGATTCCGTATTCGGTAATGGCGCGGCGTCCGGAAACACCAAGTTCTTGTTCTACGCCCATCTCGGCCGGGAGACCGTGACAATCCCAGCCGAACCGGCGGTCTACGCGCTTTCCGAGCATTGTTTGGAAGCGAGGCACAACGTCTTTGACGTAACCGGTCAACAGGTGGCCGTAGTGCGGCAACCCATTGGCAAACGGCGGTCCGTCATAGAACACATATTCGTTGTCGGGGGAGCGTTGCTCGATTGAGGCAGCGAACGCACCTTCGTCTTTCCAGACCTCAAGAATGCGAGATTCGAGGGCAGGAAGGTCGAGTTTCGCCTCGACGCTTGGGTACGGCTTTTGGTCGGCCATCGGTGATCCCTCGGCTAGGTCGCGAATCGGGTGTGAGGGTATCTCGCGCGGCCGCATGTACCGGTCGCATTATCGTTCGCTATAATCCCGGCGCCGCGTCGACTGGAAGGGTGGCGATGGCTGCAAAGAAGAAGGCCGCAAAGAAAACACCGGCCAAGAAGGCCACAACGAAGAAATCGCCGGCGTCAAAAACCGCTGCGGTGACCAAGAAAGCAGCTGCGAAACCGGCTGCGAAGAAGGCTGCCGCTACCAAGGCGACCCCCAAAAAGGCTGCTGCGAAAAAGACAGCCGCAAAGAAAGCCGCGCCAAAGAAGGCTGCGGGGAAAAAGGACGCCACGACTTCAGAACCGAAGAAAGCCAAGGCAAAGACCGCTGCTGCGACTCCAGCGCCATCAACGTCACCTTCCAAGGCGACAACCAAGAAGATGGTGGTGCCCAAGTCGACCTTCAGCGCCAAGTTCGTCGCAGCTCAGAAAAGTCGATTGCTCGAAGAACGGGCTCGATATGTGTCGTCGGCTGAGGTTTGGAAGGCCGAGGCCGACAGCTTGCTCGAAGGACGCGAGCCAGGCGATGTGCAATTCGACGAGGAATCCGGCGAGGGTGACACCTTGGCGATCGAACGCGAGCGAGACCTCGCGCTGAGCAGTCACGCTCAGGCTGCCGTCGAAGAAATCGATGCAGCTCTCAAGCGCGTCGACGAAGGCACCTATGGCATGTGTGTGACGTCAGGCCTCGCAATTCCTCAAGAACGACTCGAGGTCATTCCTTGGGCCGCGGAGCGCGTCGAGTACAAAGTCGCCGGGTTCCGTCGCCGCTGAGCGACCTTCACATGACCGATTTCGGCGATCTTCGTCGTTCGCGTGCCTTGTTGGTGGCGATCGCGCTTGTCGTGATCGCGGTCGATCAGGTCACTAAGGTCTGGGCGGTCGACAGACTCACCGGCGACGTCATCGATGTCGCCGGTAGCTTGCGATTTCGCTTAATCCGAAATTTCGGCTCGGCATTCGGCATCGGCGGGGGACTGGGTCGGTGGCTCGGGCTTCTCGTAATAGCGATCGTCCTCGGAGTGCTGTGGTGGGCCCGATCGATGACTGATCGTCGTCTACTTGCCTTACTTGGTCTCGTTGTTGGCGGAGCGATTGGCAATCTGATCGACCGCATTGTGCGTGCCGAGGACGGAATCTTGAGTGGGGGCGTGGTCGACTTCATTGATTTGCAGTGGTGGCCCGTGTTCAACGTTGCAGACATGGCGGTCGTGGTTGGAACTGCAGGTCTAGCGCTGATGATCTGGCGCGGTCAGGTCTTTGCCGACGATGAACATCACGAACAACAATCCGGCACGAGCGCCGATGGAGCACCCAATGGCCTCAGTGGTTGACGAAGTGATTCCAGCCGCACTCGACGGCGAACGCCTCGATCGGGTCGTCGCCATGCTCAGCGGTTGCTCCCGGTCCGAGGCAAAAGAGCTCATAGCCGCTGGTTCGGTAAACGTTGACGGGGCTTCACGGTCATCGCGCGTGACACGTGTAAACGCTGGTATGAGGGTGACGTTCGAGTTCCATGCCGCCGAAACCGCACTACCAGCCGCAGAAAGCCAGATCGAGTTCGAGGTTATTCACAGCGACAGTCAAGTCATTGTGGTCAACAAGCCGGCTGGGCTCGTCGTGCACCCAGGCGCCGGTCGCCCGGTTGCGACCTTGGTCAATGGTCTTCTCGCTCGCTTCCCCGATATCGCTGACATCGGAGACTGTCATCGCCCAGGAATTGTTCATCGCCTCGACGCGACGACCAGCGGGCTGTTGGTGGTCGCACGAAGTGGCGACGCATACGACCACCTGGTAGACGCCCTCGCGGCCCGCACCGTCATGCGTCTCTACACCGCTGTGAGCCACGGTGTGGCCGCTGATGACCGAGGTGTGATCGACGCTCCGATTGGACGTTCGAGCCGCCGACGAACGAAAATGGCGGTCGCTGCTGACGGCCGCGATGCTGTGACCCACTACGAAGTGATCGATCGGCGCTATGACGGCCCAGCAGCGACCCTGCTTCGATGCCGACTCGAAACTGGGCGAACGCATCAGATCCGTGTGCACCTCGCCGCGATCGGGCATCCGGTCGTTGGTGACGTGATCTATGGGGCGAGCCGTGACGGACTGACCTTTGACCGGGTCGCGCTACACGCAACCGAGTTAGCCTTTTCGCACCCGGTTACTGGTGCGACAATGCACTTTGTTCAACCGCCGCCGACCGACATGGCGACCTTGATCAACTCGCTCGGTCTCAGCTCCGACGAGTCGCCTGACTGACACCGGAAAGCGTTGGTGAGCACTGGGTACTGGCTATTCGGCCGCTATTTCGGGCCAGGCCAGTTCACCTCGTGCCATCAGTGCGACATCGGAAAGCATGAACGAGTCGAGAAGATCGCGCATCTGGTCTCCGACATGGCCCCATACAGCCAACAACACGCACTGTCCCTCGTGATCGCACGCACTGTCACTGTGGGGCACGCCGAAGTCACCCGCAACGATCGGGCCGTCGACTGCGCTCACAATCTGGCTCAACGCGATTTCTTGAGGTTCACGTGCGAGTGTGTACCCGCCGCCAACACCGCGCTTCGAGCGAACGATGCCTGCGCCCTTGAGTGCGAGCAAAATCTGTTCGAGGTAAGGCTGAGGTAGGCCGGTGCGATCTGCGATGTCGCGGACCGAAACGGGCTTCGTGCGGTCTTCTCGCATTGTCAACGAAAGAAGCGCTCGACAGGCGTAGTCGCCACGGGTTGATACGCGCATGAGGGTCCATCGTAGACGGTGCGATGCGAGCCCCGCCGAAACGGCCACACTGTGACGGTGCGCGGCTACTACCGTCACGTTTATGGACACACAACTCAATGGTGCCAGCAGTTGGTTCAGTGACTACGACCCCGTTTGACACTGAACTGGTGCTTCCTGATTACCAGGGTGCTTGCATCACCAATATCGTTCCCGCTCTTCTCGAACATGATGTCATCGGTCGTGGCTGGGTACCCGACCGAGCCCTCGATGCCGAACAGGTCGTCGTTTTCGTTGTCGATGGTCTGGGTTGGCACCAGTTGTTGCGAAGGGCAGAGGTCGCCCCGACGCTGGTTGACGCTGAGCGAGTAGCGGTGACGACTGTCGCACCGTCGACCACCTCGGCTGCGCTGACATCACTGACGACCGGGTGCCCCCCAGGTGAACACGGCCTGGTTGGCTACCGCATGCGAATCGAAGGAGAAACTCTCAACGCGCTGCGTTGGCGAACCGGCAACGGCGATGCGCGTGAACGAATCGTGCCTGCCGAGCTGCAACCCGTGGTTCCATTTAGTGGTCGGCAACCGGTCGTGATCACCAAAAGCGAGTTTCGAGGAAGCGGATTCACCCAGGCGCATCTCGGCGGTACACGGTTTCTGGGTTGGAGCACGCCAGCGATGCTGGTTCACGAGGTACGTACCGCGCTGACCGCAGGAGAACGCTTTGTGTACGTCTACTACGACGGTCTCGATCGGATTGGCCACGAGCGTGGTCACGGTGATTCATATGACGCCGAGCTGGCGTTCATTGACCGCTTGGTGAGCGATCTGCAACAGGTGCTTCCTGACGGAGCGGCCATGTTGGTTACCGCCGATCATGGACAAGTACTGACCGATGACGAGATTGTTCCGGTAGATGACGGTGTTCTGCGCGAAACCGTGGCGATGTCGGGCGAGGCCCGCTTTGTGTGGCTGCATTCGGCTCCGAACCGAAGCGAAGCGCTGTACGAGCGTGCGCTAGCGGCTCACAGCGAACACGCGTGGGTTCGCACCCGTCAACAGGTGATCGACCAGGGCTGGCTCGGTCCGCAGGTGTCGCGGCCAGCTGCTTCTCGGCTCGGCGATGTGGCGATGGCAGCGCGGGGCGTTTTGGCGTTCGAAGAACAAAATCCACCGTCGATACACCTATTCGGACGCCACGGTTCCGTCACGGCGGCCGAAATGCACGTGCCTCTCATTTGCCTTGATCGCGATGGTTGAAACCAAGTTGCGACCCCTACGATTCTGCGTCTCGGACCTACAGGAGCTAAAGCTATGACGGATACGACCGGGAGCGCCCCATCAGCCGATCACGTTGAGCCTGCAGAGCTTGTTGACGCACCACCGTCTGCCGAGCAATCGCCGGTCACAGATGGCGAGTCAATTGAACAACCGGCAAAGGTCATGCGCGTTGGAGCCATGATGCGCCAGCTACTCGAACAGGTCCGGGAAATCGATCTCGATGAGCCATCACGAGAGCGCATGCGCGATATCTATGAGCAATCCGTTGAAGAGCTGAGCAGTGCGTTGTCGCCCGATCTTCACGATGAGCTGCTTCGCCTGTCGTTACCTTTCAGCAACGTTTCAACCCCAAGCGAAGCCGAACTAGCGGTGGCCAAGGCACAGCTTGTCGGATGGCTTGAGGGACTTGTGCAAGGCATTCAGGCAACCTTGTTTGCCCAACAGGTGGCGGCGCAGCAGCAACTGGCTTCGATGCGCCAGGGGCTTCCCGCAGGTACCCCTGCGCCGGCCGGCGGACAAGTACCAGAGAGCCGTCCCGGCCAGTATCTCTAATATGTGACCACGTGAGTACCGGGCGGGAGTACCTGCGCTCGGGAGATCGGCCCTGCTAGGTTCCGAAATTACACACATGTCGCCCTGAGCGGTGGAGAATTCGTGGCAAGTTCCTTTTCGCATCTTCATGTACACACCGAGTTCTCAATGCTCGACGGTGCCTCCCGGGTAGGGGAGCTTGCTGCAGCCGCTGCGGCCGACGGCCAGCCAGCGCTCGCCATGACCGATCACGGCAATATGTATGGCACCCTCGATTTCTACCGAGAGTGCAACAACGCCGGCGTCAAACCAATCATCGGCACCGAGGCCTATATGGCCCACGATCATCGAAGTGAACGCCCCAAGCGTCGAGGCCGTCTCGATGACAGCGGCGGCGACACCGACTCTGGCGCCAAGCTGTATTACCACCTCACCTTGCTGGCTGAGAATCAGATCGGCTATCGAAATCTGATTCAGTTGTCAAGCCGCGCGTACCTCGAGGGGTATTACTACAAGCCCAGGATCGACTGGGAGCTACTCGAAGAGCACAGCGACGGAATCATTGCGACTACCGGCTGTCTCGGCGGACATGTGCTGCAGGAGCTTCTCAACGGCAACGAAGAGGGCGCCAGACGTAAGGCTGGACGTCTACAAGACATCTTTGGTCGTGACAATCTCTTCGTCGAGTTGCAAGACCAAGGAATCGCGGCCCAACGCCAGACCAACCCGCAGCTGCTCGATATCGCCCGCCACATTGGCGCACCGCTCGTTGCGACCAACGACAGTCACTACACCCACGCCGAAGACCACCAGGCCCACGACGCGCTGTTGTGCGTGCAAACCGGCTCCCTGATGAGCGACCCCGATCGATTCCAGTTCGATGGTCACGATCACTACCTCAAGTCCGCGGTCGAGATGCGCGACGTCTTTCGCGAGGTCCCGTCGGCGTGTGATAACACCTTGTGGATCGCCGAGCGATGCAACGTTGAGATCGAGTTCGGCGAGCCAAAATTGCCGGCATTCCCGCTGCCCGAAGGGTTCTTGACCGATGGGCAATATCTCGAACACCTGACCTTTGAAGGTGCCCGAGAACGCTGGGGCGACCAGCTCGATGACAAGACAGTCGAACGCCTTGCGTATGAGCTCAAGGTCATTGATGACATGGGCTTTTCGTCATACTTCCTGATAACAGGCGACCTGATTCAGCACGCTCGCGATTGCAACATACGCGTGGGCCCCGGACGAGGAAGCGCGGCCGGTTGTGCCGTCAGTTACTGCTTGCGGATCACCGACTTGGACCCGATCAAGTACGACCTGCTGTTTGAACGGTTCCTGAACCCTGGCCGGCGCCAGATGCCAGATATCGACATGGACTTCGATTCGCGCTACCGAGACGAGATGATCCGCTATGCCTCCGAGCGCTACGGGCGCGAGCACGTGGCACAGATCATCACGTTTTCGACTATCAAAGCTCGCGCTGCGGTCCGTGATGCCGCCCGCGTCTTGGGCCATCCGTACGCCGTTGGTGACCGCATAGCGAAGTTGATGCCGCCGCTCGTCATGGGGCGTGATACGCCCCTGTATGCCTGTCTTGAAAAGCATGACAAGTACGAAGACGGCTTTGCAATGGCCAAAGAGCTACGTGAACTGCATGGGGCCGACACCGAGGCCCGCCAAGTGCTCGACGTCGCACTTGGGCTCGAAGGACTTCGGCGTGGCGACAGCATTCACGCCGCCGCGGTAGTGATCACCGACCTTCCGTTGACGACGTATCTGCCGATTCAGCGCAAGCCTGTTAGCGGACAGGATCCAGACGAGGCGCCGGTCGTCACCCAATTCGAAATGCATGGCGTCGAAGATCTCGGCCTGCTGAAGCTGGATTTCCTCGGCCTGCGAAATCTCGATGTGATCAGCGACGCGCTGGCGCTGATCAAACGTACCCGCGGCATCGACGTCGACATCGACAACGTGCCGCTCGATGATCTGGCGACCTACGAGTTGCTGCAGCGGGGTGACACGATTGGCGTGTTCCAGCTCGAAAGCTCGCCCATGCGCGCGCTCATGCGTTCCTTGGCGCCCACGAACTTCGACGATGTCGCTGCGCTTGTCGCCCTGTATCGCCCTGGTCCAATGGCGATGAACATGCATACTGACTACGCCGATCGCAAAAACGGGCGACAGCCCATCACCCAAGTACACAGCGACGCTGCAGAGATCCTTAAAGACACCTACGGCCTGATGATCTATCAGGAATCCATGATGCGTATCGCGCAGAAATTCGCCGGATTCACGCTCGAAGAAGCCGACAATCTGCGCAAAGCGTGCGGTAAGAAGATCCGCGAGAAGATGGCCGAAGAAAAGGTCAAGTTCGTCGCGGGCTGCAAGGCGACTGGCTACGGCCCTGACGTCGGCGAGTCGTGGTGGGAACGAATCGAACCCTTCGCGGACTACGCGTTCAACAAGAGTCACAGCTACGGCTACGGGTTTATCGCGTTTCAGATTGCGTACCTCAAGGCTCACTACCCCGTCGAGTACATGGCCAGTCTGCTCACAAGCGTCAAGGGCAACCTTGACAAGGCTGCGGGCTACCTCCACGAGTGCCGACTCATGGACATCGAGGTTCTCGTTCCTGATGTGAACCTTGCCGACAGTCCGTTCAGCGCAGCGACCGATGAATCTGGTAATCCCGACAAGATCGTGTTTGGCCTTTCGGCGGTTCGTAACGTCGGTGAAGGACTTGTGGACCTGCTCGTTGCCGAGCGCGAAGCCAACGGGCGCTTCGAAGATTTCTACGACTTCTGCGAGCGGGTCGATCCATCGGTGCTGAACAAGCGCACGATCGAAGCATTGATCAAGGCTGGCGGTTTCGACGGTTTCGGTCTGCCTCGCAAGGGGTTGTTGCAGGTATTTGAGCGCATCATCGATCTCACCCTGAGTCGGCGTCGTGAACGCGACATGGGTATACAGACACTGTTCGGTGATGCTGATGAATCGGGCGGCTTTGAAGAGCGGCCAACGATTCCCGACATCGAGTTTGAGAAGTCTCCTCGGCTAGCGCTTGAAAAGGAGATGCTCGGGTTGTACATCTCGGACCATCCGCTTATGGGAGTCGAAGGTGCGCTGCAGCGCAAAACCGACTGCAGCGTCGTCGACCTCAAGGAGCTGCCCGATGGCGAGTTCCGGGCCGTCGGAGGCGTAGTGACGAGCCTGCAGCGCAAATACACCCGCAAACAAGACCTGATGGCAGTGTTTGAACTTGAGGACCTGCAGGGATCGATCGAGGTCATGGTGTTTCCCCGGTCGATGCTCAAGTACGGCCACGCGTTGAGCGATGACGCGATCGTGATTGTTAAAGGTCGGGTCAAAGCCAATGACGACGAGCGGCAAATGATCGCCAACGAGATCGAGGTATTCGTAGCCCCCGAGCGGGTCAACGCTCTGAAACTTCGCTTGTCTTCTACCGCGCTTGAGCCGCAACGCCTTGAGGCATTCAAGAACCTGCTTCTTCGCCATCCGGGCGAGTCCGACGTGTTCATCGAGTTGGGCCCTCGCACGGTCCGCCTCTCGAATCGCTATGCCGTGGAGCCCGATTCCGCCCTGATGGGAGAGCTTGCGGTGCTACTCGGCCCCGAAGCCATTGTGGCCTGACCAAGCTCATCCTGGCCGGTGGGGCTCGTGTTGCCTGCCGTTGCCGCTGTTGTCATTTCTTGGGCGTTGATTCAACAATGCGGCGACAATTCGACAACCCGGGTTGCGGCACCGGTTGTAGCGCGAGACAATCTAGGGGCGGCATTGACGGCTTGAACGCGATATCGCACTCGCAACCGGTTCCTTGGGGGGGCTTGAACAATGGCGCTTGACGTGACTACGCAGGACTGCACGGCAATCACCGACGCCGAACTCGAAGAGATGGCCGACATCTGCGCCGAGGGGCCAAACCCGTTTTCGATCGGCCTGTTGTCCAAACAAACTGAGCTTTGGGTGCTGTGCACCACCGCACGAGAAAATGGGCGCCTGAGGGGTTACACCTTCTCGACGCTTGAGCGCATCGGCGGCACCCCTGCGGTGATCGTTGGGCTCGGAGCGACCGTCCACAACTCTCGTGCATCAACGGTGCTTCGGGCGCTCATGAGCGAGCTTTATCATCGAGCGCTCATGGCCTTTCCTGACGAAGATGTGCTGATCGGTGCCCAGTTCAACGATGCATCGGGCTTCGACGCGTATAAGGAACTTGCCGATCTCATCCCTCGCCCTGGATACCGTCCAAACGGTGAAGAGCGCGCGTGGGGACGTCGACTCGTGAAGCGGTTCGGTATCGGCGCGAGCCGCTACGACGAGCGGTCCTTCAAGGTCAAAGGCGACGACGACCAAGCATCGGTACTCGACTACGTCACCCCGAACCGCGACAAGATTAAGCCTGAGATTGCAGCGTTGTTCGAAGGCCATGACGCCTCCGTTGGGGACACACTTGTTGCTCACGGCTGGGTGTCTCCCGAGCGTCTCGCCAAACTCGGAAGCTGACACTACTGCTCCCAGACCAGGGTGACGGTGTGAACAATGGAGTTCGCTGACGTCGTCCGGCGGCGTCGCATGGTGCGGCGATTCACGACCGACCCGATACCAGCGCCACTCGTCGACACGATGCTCGCCATGGCGCAGCGGGCCCCCTCCGCAGGCAATACCGGCGGAACACACTTCGTTGTGCTTGAGGGTGCTGAAACCGCTCGGTACTGGGATATCACTTTGCCGATTGAACGTCGAGACCGTTTTCCGTGGCCAGGGTTGTTACTTGCGCCGGTTTTGGTGCTTCCGTGCGGTGATCAACGGGCGTACGTTGATCGATACAGCGAGCCTGATAAGTCCCATAGCGGGCTCGGAGTTTCTGCCGATGCATGGACTATGCCGTACTGGCACGTCGATACGGCGATGGCCACAATGACCTTGCTACATGCGGCGGTCGACGCAGGCGTTGGAGCGCTGTTCTTCGGTCTCTTTGAGCACGAACCTGCTGTCGCGGATGCACTCGGGTTGCCAACGGGAGTGCGCCCGATTGGAACAGTCGCGCTCGGATGGCCTGCACCTGGGGACCGCCCGAGCCAGTCAGCGGCGCGAGGTCGCCCGCCGGTCGACGACATCATTCATCGGGGGCGATGGTGAGCTCACCAGGCCTGTCAACCTGGCTGGCTGGCGCCCGGCCCCGCACCCTGCCCGCTGCGGTGGTCCCGGTCGCTGTCGGAACCGCTGTGGCCTCGGTTTCTGGCCCGTTGATCTGGTGGAGGGCTGCAGCGGCGCTCGTTGTTGCCGTGGCCTTGCAGGTGGGTACCAATTACGCCAACGACTACAGCGACGGAATTCGCGGCACTGACGACGACCGTACTGGGCCACTACGCCTGGTTGGATCCGGGCTAATCGAGGCTCGCAATGTAAAGATTGCGGCGTTTGGATCGTTTGGCGTAGCTGCGATCGTCGGCGCCACATTGGTGTTGGCGGTCGGGCCAGAACTGCTGCTCGTGGGCGTTGCTTCGATTCTCGCCGGTTGGTTCTACACCGGCGGAAGCCGTCCCTATGGCTACCTGGGATTTGGCGAAGTATTTGTTTTCGTATTCTTTGGGCTGGTCGCGACCGTAGGGTCGGCCTACGTACAGCCCGGTTCATGGTCTTGGCAAGCATGGGCCCTCGGAGCTGCTGTTGGCGCATTAGCAACAGCGCTTCTGGTTGCCAACAACCTTCGTGACATACCGACCGATGCAGCAACATCAAAACTTACGCTCGCCGTGCGTCTCGGCGATACGCGAACCCGTCATCTCTTTGTCGGCTTGATGCTGGTCGCGTTTGCGATCGTCGTTGTTTTGGCCGTCGCCAGTCGCTGGTGGTGGCTCGTTCTTGGAATCGGCGCGTTGCCATGGGCGGCGGGCGCGGTGGGAGCGGTACGAGGCGGAGCGATGGCGAGAGACCTAATTTCCGTTCTCGAGTCAACCGCGCGAACCCAGCTCGTTTTCGGCGCGCTCGTCACGATTGGTCTTGCGTTGACCTAGACCGGCGCTCGAGTTCGTTTACGCCGTTGCGGTGATGAGCTGCACGAGCCCACCATTGAGCTGATGATGTTCGACGTTACTGAAGCCCGCAGCGGTGACATCGGATCGCAGGCGATCGGGCGCGGGCAGATATGACAATGACCGAGGCAGATAGCCGTATGCGTCGGCGTTTGACAGCAAGCCGCCGATCAGCGGCACTACGCGGCCAAAGTAGATGTCATAGCCTGCACGAAGCACACGAGAAGACGGCCGACTGACATCGAGCAGGGCGATCCGGCCGCCCGGGCGCACGACTCGCGCCAGCTCGGTGAAGAAGGGGCCGAGTTCGACGAAGTTACGAAGGGCGAAACCGCAGGTGACACCGTCGACGCTGTCGTTCGCGATCGGCAGGTGCAAGACATCGGCTTGGGTCAGCGGGGCTTCAGTGCGGGCATGTTCAAGCATGCCTAGAGCAAGATCAAAGCCGAGAACCTGCATGTTTTGTGCTTCGAGTGACCGGCAGAAGTCACCAGTTCCGCATGCAAGATCAGCCACGATTGACCCAGCTGGCAGGCTGAGCGACTTGATCGTGCGGTCGCGCCAACGAACGTCGAGACCAAAGGTCATTATGCGGTTCACCAGGTCGTAACGAGGTGCGATGGTGTCGAACAGTGTGCGAACGCTGTCGACCTTGTCTTGCCCGGTGGGTAAAGGATCGTGGCGAGTGGGAATCATCACGGCTACTCGAACCAGGACTTGACATAGGAGCGGCTCATGGGGTGTACAAGTGCAACCAATTGCGCAATCGGAAACACCGCGTCAATCATGACGTTGAAGTCGAAGAGGTTTGTCAGCCCATTGAGCCACAACCAACGTGCCAGCACCACCGGCGCCAACGCCGACAAGGCAATCCCCACGTACCAGGCGATCCGCTTGTCGTTTGCGATGCCGACTGCGCTTCCAACTGCGCCAATTGTCATCAGCGGGCCGATGCCGCGTGCGCCGCCGAACAACGCGAAGAACGCATCGATATACAGCAAGATTACGCCAATGTGAAGCGTTTGGGGATGGTTTGGGTTGGTCCAACGCATGGTCGCCACCAGATCAGTGTGCCATCACAGACACGATCATCGGCTGCAGCCTCACCGCTTCAGCGACTCGGCGAACCAATAGTGACCGGCTGATCAGCAACGTCTCGGTGACGGGCGGCGAGTTGCCCGCACGCTGCATCGATCTCAAGGCCTCGAGTGCGTCGCACCGTCGCGTTGGCGCCGTGCTGTTCGAGGAGATCACGAAACTCACGCAGTCGCGCCGGCGGGGCGCCTACCACCGGGTAACCCGGGGTTGGGTTGAGGGGAATGAGGTTCACGTGTGCTCGTACCCGGCGGGCGATCGATGCCAACTCAGTAGCGTCACGATCGGTGTCGTTCACACCATGGATCAGTGCCCATTCGAGTGAGACTCGTCGGCCCTTTGCTTGTCGAAACTCCATCATGGCATCGCACAACGCGCTGATTGGATAGCGACGATTCAGAGGTACGAGTTCGTTACGTAACACATCGTTGGCGGCGTGCAGCGATACGGCCAAGGTCACCGGCAATGTTGCTGCTGCGAGACGCCTAATTCCGGGAATCACGCCGACGGTCGACACCGTGATCGATCGAGCAGACAATCCAATATCGCCGTGGATGCGCTCGATTGAAGACCAGGTGTTGTCGAAGTTTGCGAGCGGTTCGCCCATGCCCATGAACACAATGTTCGAGACGCGGCGCTCGCCGGCAGCCGCCGCGGCTCGGACTACTTGCTCGACGATTTCGCCGGTAGTCAAATGCCGATCAAATCCGGCCTGGCCGGTCGCGCAGAAACTGCACGCCATTGCGCACCCAGCTTGGGAGCTGACGCATACGGTCGCCCGATCGGGATACAGCATGAGCACGGTCTCGACCTGGTGTCCATCGTGCAGACGCCAAAGCCACTTAATCGTCTGGCCGCCATCGGCTTCGGATCGTTCTACTTCGGTGAGGGCGAGGGGAGCGCGTGCGTCGAGCGCACTTCGGAGTGTTTTGGGTAGCGTTGTTATCTGCTGAGGGGTTGCAAAATTCTGATACAGCCCTTGCCATAACTGGTCGACCCGGTAGCGCGGCTCGTTGTTCAGAAGTGCGCCAATGCTTTCTCGGTCATGGTCATACAAGGTCTGTGACTTCTCGCCGGAACCTTCGTCGACGGCCGGCGGGCTGACGGTCACGAGGAGGCCGCGTTTGTGGTGTAGGCCCGATTCGTCAGGTGACGTCGGAAGCCGATGCGTTCATAGGTCGCGTTGGCCGCGACGTTGTCGCTTTCGACATACAACATGGCACGTGTGAGTCCTTGGTCGGCGAGCCAGTCGAGTCCTGCAAGTGTCATAGGGGTCCCAAGACCTTGGCCGTGTGCCGACGGGTCGACTGCGATAACGAAGATCTCGCCGATCGGTGGCTCAAGGTCTGTGTGGACCTTGGTCCAGCAGAACCCCAGGAGCTGCTCGTCGATCTCGTAGAGACGAAATCCGTCAGAATTGAACCAAGGTTCCCGCATCGTCTCGCGAACTGCATCGACAGTGAGTCCGCTTTGTTCGGGGTGCCAACTGAATGCTCGATTGTTGACGGCGACGAACCGTTCCAGGTCGCCATCGGTGAACGCGCGCGTGGCAATCGTTGATTTTGTAGCGGGAAGGTCGCATCGAAGCTGCCACAGGTCGCGCCACTGCCGCAGGCCACAGGACCGAATAAGCGCATCAGTTTCGTCGTTGACATCGTGAGCCCACAGTGTCAGTGCAGCGCCAGTGGCCTCGGACTCCTTGATGACTGCAGCAAGGTCGTCGAAATCCTTACCAGACGGAGTGCTTGGCATGTGCGCGACGAATGGCCCATCGTTGGACCGAGGGTCGAGAGTTAGCACCATGATCGGCAAGGGTAGGTGCTGCGAGGTGTAGACCTTGTACCTTGCTCACCGATCGAGCCGCTGAGCGTCAAGCGTGGCTACGAACCGGGCTCTTCGGAAGCCGCTATCTCTCAAGGCGGATCAAGGTTGAACGCTTGTTCAGTCGGCGTATGCTCCGTGAAGTTGTTTGGGCCTTGAGGCCGCTGGGGTCATAACCCCTCCGATCTGGTGACACATATAGGGATCCGCCGCCCTGTGTCGCCGCACGCCGGTGCCCTTTCGGGGGCGCCGGCCTTCTCGCTTTTACGCCGGTGCGATATGTGGTTGCTACGGCGACGCGATCACGGCCGGAGCGCTGGTCAGCGTTCGAAACCTTGAACGGCGCGTCGGATGCGCCGCTGGGCATTTCGAAGCGACCTCTCAACTTCGTACAGGTCACCCGCTACATCGTCTCGTTCCAATTCGCGCCAACGATCAGCGACTTCGACGACGCGCAGCTGCATGTCGTCGAGCACCGTTCCGATTGAGTGCAGCTCCGCGCTGTCGCGGCTGGGGGAGAACTCCTGGGGTGTCGTCACCGGCAGAGTCTGGCCGAATGCGCGGTCGAGATCAATCATGGTTGTGATGGGCGCCGCGTAGCGCTGACTTGGCCGTGTCTGTTGACGCAGCTCCAACTCACACGAAACGCCCACGTCGCAAGACGAACCCACGGCTACGGTTCCTATTGTGCTGACCCGTCATGACCTGCGCTCCGTCGAGTCCAACTACGCTGACGTGCTGCCGCGTCCGCTGGGTGACACCGCCGGGCCGCTTGATGCGGTCCGCACGATCATTGCCGACGTGCGCACACGAGGTGACGCTGCGATCGCTGACCTGGGCAAACGCTTTGACGGAGCAGCACCGGACCCGCTGCGCGTACCACCGGCAATGCTCGATGAGGCACTCGCTCGGGTTTCCCCTGACGTCGTCGCCTCGCTGCGCGCTGCTGCCACCTCGATCCTTGCGTTTCACGAATCGCTGATTCCCGCGCCGCACACCCACCGATCAAATGGCATCACCGTCGCGGCGAGGCGCCAGCCGGTAGACCGCGCTGGCTGCTACGTGCCTGGCGGACGCGCCGCGTACCCATCGACGGTGCTGATGACGGTGCTTCCAGCCCGCGCCGCAGGCGTCGACCAAATCGTGCTCTGCGTGCCGCCGCAGTCCGATGGCCGAATTGCCGATGTGACACTCGCAGCTGCAGCCATCACCGGCGTCGATGAGGTGTACGCCGTCGGCGGCGCGCAAGCGGTCGCGGCAATGGCCTATGGCACTGAAACTGTCACCGCGGTCGACGTAATTGTTGGGCCGGGCAACGTTTATGTCGCGTTAGCCAAACAAGAAGTTGCCGGTGTCGTCGGAGTCCCTTCGGCATTCGCCGGCCCCAGCGAGATCTGCGTTGTCGCCGATGATTCCGTCGACCCTCGCTATGTGGCGATCGATCTCATGGTCCAAGCCGAACACGGTCCAGACGGGCTCTCATGGCTCATCGCAGCCGACGACTCGACAGTAAACGATGTTGAACAGGCCATCGAATCGCTGCTTGCCGACGCCGAACGCCACGATGACATCAGTGCCACGCTGAAAAGCGGCGGGCACGTGGCGCTCGTTCGAGATCACGCGCAGGCGATTGAAGTTGCCAACGCGATCGCGCCAGAACACCTGCAGCTGATGGTGCGAGGTGCTGAAGAGCTCGTTCCGCTGGTGCGCCACGCTGGAGCTGTGTTCGTCGGGCCGTTGGCTCCAGCATCGCTCGGCGACTACATCGCCGGGCCATCACATGTGCTTCCGACCAACGGCACAGCGCGGTTTGGCGGTGCGCTTGGCATCGAAGACTTCTGCAAGCATGTTCACGTGGTGTCGGTCGACGCCGAAGGCCTCAAATGGGCAGGACCACACGTTGCCACGCTGGCTCAGGCAGAAGGACTTCATGCCCATGCCCAGTCGGTACTGCTGCGACTTGAGGATTCGCCATGAGCTTTCGGCCACCGGTACGTGACGATCTCGCTGCGCTGCCGGGTTATCACTCACCACAACTCGATGTCGAGGTTCGGCTCAACACCAACGAGAGCCCCGAGCCGCCACCAACCGCATTCCGTGCCGAAGTCGCTCGTCGAGTCGCTGAGCTTGACTGGAATCGGTATCCCGATCGCTCAGTCGGGGAGTTGCGTGCAAAATTGGCCCAGCATCACCAAGTCGATCCGAACAACATCTTTGTCGCCAATGGGTCAAACGAGGTCCTACAAACGCTTCTCATGGCGTGGGGCGGTCCGGGGCGATCTGTCATGACGTTTGAACCGACATACGCCATGCACGGCCAGATAGCCCGGGTCACGGGTACCCATGTGGTTGAAATTGATCGGGAGAGCGATTTCACGATCGACGAGGGCGAGGCGTTCGCAGCGATGAGTCGCCACGAACCCACCATCACCTTCCTGTGCTCGCCGAACAATCCGACTGGGCTCGTCGAGTCCCGCTCGTTCGTCGAGCAGTCGCTCGCCACCGTCGAACCGTTCGGGCTGCTCGTCGTAGACGAGGCGTATGCACAGTTCTCGACGTGGTCCGCCATCGAGATGCTCGACGAAGATCGCCCCCTAGTCATCAGCCGAACCTTTTCAAAGACGTGGGCGATGGCAGCGGCACGACTCGGTTACCTCATTGCCCCGCAGTGGATCGTCGAGCGGCTAGAGACAGCGGTGCTTCCGTACCATCTCGACGCTGTGTCTCAGATTGCCGGAAGCGTGGCGCTCGACTACGAGTCTGAAATGCAAGCTCGAGTGGCGCTGCTCGTGGAACGCCGTGGTCAGATTCAGGCTGGCCTGGCTGATCTCGGCATTGAGTATTGGCCCTCGAGTTCGAACTTTGTGTTGTTTCGGCCTCCGAGCGACACCGGGCAGGTCATCTGGGATCAGCTTGTCGCCCACGGCGTGTTGGTACGTAACTGCGCGAGCTGGCCGCGTCTTGATGGTTGCCTTCGCGTGACGGTTGGGACCAGAGCCGAAAACGATGCGTTCCTCGGTGCACTCGAAGCCATACTGAATTAACAAGCCTCGAACCACGCGGCGTAGAGACCGACAGACAGGATCAACATGACTCGCACTGCCAGCCGGTCGCGTACGACCAAAGAGACGTCGATCGACGTCTCAGTCGACCTCGACGGCGGACCAGTCAGCTGCTCGACCGGGCTTCCATTTTTCGATCACATGCTCGACCAGCTGGGTCGCCACGGCGGGTTTGGGCTCAAGGTCAACGCAGTCGGCGACCTTGAGATCGATGCGCACCACACGGTCGAAGACGTCGGCATTGCCCTGGGAGCCTGCTTCGGTGAAGCCTTGGGCGACAAAGCCGGGGTCCGCCGATTCGCAACCGCAGCGTGCCCCCTCGACGAAGCCCTAGTCGAAGTCGCCTTGGATCTATCTGGCCGCCCATTTCTTGTCTACGAGATCGACCCACCCGGCGAGATCATCCACGGAGACCCTCCCTTTGACCCCCAGCTGGTTGAAGAGTTCTGGCGCGCGTTCATCACAAGCGCTGGCATCACGTTGCACCAGGTCATGGTTCGTGGCCGGAACACGCATCACATCATCGAATCGGCCTTCAAGTCGACAGCGCGCGCACTGCGCGACGCCGTGCGGATCGAAGGCTCCGAGGTGCCGTCGACCAAGGGCGTGTTGTAGATGCCAACAATCGCCGTGATCGACTACGGCATTGGCAATCTTCGCTCGGCTGAAAAGGCCTTGACGCGCGCCGGTGCCGACGCCCGGCTGACCAACGACCCCGCCGCGATCAGCGCCGCTGATGGCGTCGTACTTCCGGGAGTTGGCAACTTCGGCCGGTGCATACAACGGCTGCATGACGAAGGCCTCGCGGACGCGACTCGCGCCGCGACGATCTCCGGGCGACCGTTTCTTGGCATTTGCGTTGGTATGCAGATGCTCTTTGAATCCAGCGATGAGAGTCCCGACGTGCCTGGGCTCGGTGTGCTTCCGGGACGAGTCGAGCTACTGCCCGACACCGTCAAGCGCCCACAGATGCAGTGGAACCCAATTTCCACGACGGCACCGCACATCGTGACGAGAGACCTCGACGGCACCTGGATGTACTTCGTGCACTCCTATGCGGTCACCGCAACCACAGCGGTGCTTGCGACTTGTGACTACGGAGCCAAAGTCGTCGCCGTTGCTGGTCGCGATCAGATCGTTGCGACCCAGTTCCACCCCGAAAAATCAGGTCGACACGGCATGAAGTTGCTGCAGAACTTCGTTGGCCAAACGGAGCAATCATGAAGCTGTACCCCGCAATCGACATTCGTGACGGCAACTGTGTGCGCCTCTACCAGGGTGACTACGACCGCGAGACTGTCTACGGCGAGAACCCTGCCGAACAGGCAGCTGCATTCGCCGCTGAGGGCGCCGAGTGGATTCACGTCGTTGACCTCGACGCCGCACGCAGCGGACAGCAACTCAACCTGACGGCAATCTCAGCGATCGCAGCCGCGGTCGACGTGCCCCTACAAGTTGGTGGTGGCGTTCGTTCGCTCGAAGCAGCCCAGCGTTTGTGGGACTCCGGCGTAACGCGAGTTGTCATTGGAACGGCCGCGATCGAACAACCTGAGCTTGTTTCGAAGGTCGCCCGAGCAGGCAGCGTCGCCGTGGGCCTTGACGCATGGGGAACCGACGTTGCTGTTGCTGGCTGGGAGCAGCGCACCGGGCGGGACCTATTCGACACAGTCAAGTCGTTTGCTGACAGCGGCGTCTCCGCGTTTGTCGTCACCGAGATCGAACGAGACGGCACGATGCAAGGCCCTGATATCGATGGTTTAACGCAGGTTCTTGCCGACACCGTTGTACCACTTATCGCGTCTGGTGGGGTCGGCTCGCTGCAGCATCTCGCTGATCTCGCGTCGGTCGAGACTGTCGGGCGCACACTGCACGGTGCGATCGTGGGGCGAGCGATCTATGAGGGGGCTTTCACCGTTGCGCAGGCAACTGCGACAATTGCATCGGTTTCTGGCGGTGGCGCCGCCGACGCCGGCAACGAGTCGCATTCATGAAGTCGGTACGCGTGATCCCGTGTCTTGACGTTGACAAAGGCCGGGTGGTGAAGGGCGTCAATTTTGTTGACATACGCGACGCCGGCGATCCGGTCGAACTCGCCTCTCGCTACGACCAGCAGGGCGCTGACGAGGTGATCTTCCTCGACATAACGGCATCGTCGGAACGTCGTGATACGACAGTTGAAATGGCTCGCCGCGCCGCCGAGGAGCTGTTCATTCCGTTCACCGTTGGCGGGGGTGTTCGCAGTGTCGAAGATGCTCGCAGTCTGTTGCGGGTCGGAGCCGACAAGGTGGGAATCAACTCTGCCGCCGTCGAGCGTCCAGATGTCGTCGGCGAGATTGCCGCCGAGTTTGGGTCGCAATGCGTGGTGGTAGCCATCGATGTGAAACGACAAGACGGATTAGCCCGCGGTGGATCCGATGTTCCTAGTGGGTTCGAGGTTTTCGTGCACGGCGGTCGCACACCAACCGGCATCGATGCCGTGGCTTGGGCGATAGAGGTCGCAGAGCGTGGCGCCGGAGAACTACTACTTACCTCGATGGACGGCGACGGCACGAGAGACGGCTATGACAACGTCCTAAATCGGGCAGTGTCGAACGCTGTGAATATTCCAGTGATAGCCAGTGGCGGCGTCGGCACGCTGCAGCACCTCGTCGAGGGCGTAACCCAAGGCGGAGCCGACGCGGTTCTTGCTGCGTCAATATTCCACTTCGGAGAGCACACCATCGCGGATGCAAAACAACACATGCTCAACGCCGGACTTGTTTTGCGGCCGCCGGACTGACAGGCCCTAGCGCGTCTTGCATCGACGTGGCGGGCCGCTAGCGTTGCGCCCGTGAGCGCGACTACCGCCGAGAGCGGCACGAAGACCTCCAAAAGCAACGGCCTTATCGAAGATGACCGGCTCCCGATCAAGATGCTCAACGACCGCATCTTGGTCCAGATCGAAACCGGCGAAGGCGATCGTCGTAGCACCGGCGGCATTTTGATTCCCGCGACTGCGCAGGTTGGTAAACGCCTGACATGGGCAGCGGTTGAGGCGGTTGGTCCAACAGTGCGATCGATCGAGATTGGCGATCAAGTGCTATTCAACCCCAACGATCGTTACGAGGTCGAGGTTCGAGGGACCGACTTCATCATCTTGCGCGAGCGTGATATTCACGCCGTAGCAGCCGAGCGGCTCGAAGAGGGCAGCACGGGTCTGTACCTCTAGTCGCTGTGCCGGTTCAACCAACTCGCGAGCAATTCCGCCAATGGGCTCGGGACTACACCGTACTTCCCGTCTGGCGCGAGCTTGTGGCTGACCTAACCACGCCGGTAGCTGCCTTTGCCCGATGTGTGGGCGACGAACCAGGGTTCATCCTCGAATCGGTTGACAATGGCGAGCGGTGGAGCCGATTCTCGTTTGTGGGGCGCAAGCCGACCGCGACGTTGCGCAGTTCCGGCCTGGCTGTTGAGGTAACAGGCGAGCTACCTGACTCGGTACCGCTCGATCAGGGCATGCTCGTCGCCGTCGAAGCGCTGCTGCATAGTTACCGGTCGCCGACAGTCGACGCTCTTCCGCCGTTGCACTCAGGCCTCGTCGGATATTTGGGCTTCGACATAGTCCGCGAGATAGAGAACCTGCCCCAAGTGCCGCCCGATGATCTCGATCTGCCCGACTCGGTGCTCAGCATCGTGGGAGAGATTGCAGCCTTTGATCATTGGCGCCAACGAGTGGTGTTGATCGACAACGTGATGGTCAACTCGACAATGACCGATGACGAACTCGATTTGGCCTACGACAAGGCGGTCGAGCACCTGGACCAGTTTGCGGCGGACGGCTCGCGGAACCTCGCTGAGCCTTTGCTCGAACCGCCGGAGCGATCCAACCAGCTGCCAGCAGTAACGTCGACGATGTCATCGGGCAAGTACCAACAGGCGGTAATCGCCGCTCAAGAGCTCATTCGCTCTGGTGACATCTTCCAGGTTGTGTTGTCGCAGCGGTTTGATTTCGAACTCGACGCGCTGCCGTTCGACGTGTATCGCGTGCTTCGGCAGATCAATCCGAGCCCGTATATGTACTTCGTTCGGCTACCCGAGGTAACACTCGTCGGAGCGTCGCCAGAGCCGTTGGTGCGCATCGAGAACGGCCGCGTTATTAGCCGCCCAATCGCTGGCACCCGCCCACGAGGATCTACTGACCTTGAAGATCGCGCCCTCGGCGGGGAGCTCCAGGAAGACCCCAAAGAACGCGCCGAACACGTCATGCTGGTCGATCTTGCTCGCAACGACATCGGTCGTGTCATCGAGTACGGATCGCTCGAGATCGATGAGCTGATGTCGCTCGAGCGGTACAGCCATGTAATGCACCTCACGTCACAGGTTTCGGGCGATCTTCGGCAAGGGTTGGGCCCCGTCGACGTACTTCGTGCCACCTTGCCCGCTGGCACTGTTTCGGGTGCTCCAAAGGTGCGGGCCATCGAAATCATTGACGAGTTCGAAACGGCCAAGCGTGGTCCGTACGCCGGAGTCGTTGGCTACATCGACTTCAATGGAAACCTTGACACTGCCATTGCCATTCGTACCATGGTGATCACTGATCATGGGGCGTCGGTACAGGCTGGCGCAGGCATTGTGTACGACAGCGACCCTTCCGCCGAAGACGCCGAATGTATGCACAAGGCCAAGGCTCTGTTATCTGCGGTGCCTGCAGCCCGCAAGCTAGGCGAGCAACGGAACAACGCTGAACCCTCTCGTTCGGCGCCACAGCAGCCATAGTGGACATTGTGAATCTTCATACGACCACGGTCGCCGTCGCCAACAGCCGTGAGCTCGTTCTCGTTGCGGGTGGCGACACAATTTCGTTTTTGCAGGGTCAGCTGAGCCAGGACATCGAAGCCCTGGCGCCGCACACATCGGCCCTGTCGTTGCTTCTCCAGCCGCAGGGCAGGCTCGTATCGTTTCTGCGAGTTACGCGAATCTCGGACCACGAAGTCGCTCTTGACATCGACAGCGGTCACGCCGCAGCAATGGTGACTCGCCTCGAACGATTCAAGCTGCGAACCGCGTGCGAATTCACCGCGACCGGATGGCAGCATTTGCGCATCGCCGGTACCGACGCGGACCAGGTAGTGGTCGAAGGTGCAGAGATTGACAACATCGATCGTTGGGGTTCGGTCGTCGTTCGAGATGTTTTCGGTCCCGATGTTTCAGCCGCTGGTCTCGCGTTGTCCGACCCATCGGTTCTTGACTATGCCCGCATTGAGGCAGGCATCCCGTCGATGGGAAGCGAACTCTCCGAATCGACAATTCCAGCGTCGGCGGGAATTGTCGATGCGTCGGTCAGCTTCACCAAGGGCTGCTACACCGGCCAGGAGTTGGTCGCTCGCATCGACAGCCGCGGCAACAATGTGCCGCAGCGCTTGTGTCGTCTGACCTCAGATGTGCCTGTGGCAGTCGGCGACACAATCTATGACGAATCTGGCGCCGAGGTTGGAGCGGTCACGTCGAGCGCAGCTGCCGATGCAGGCTTCGTCGCGCTTGGCTACGTCGCCCGCAACGCCGTCGGTTCGCCGACCCTGTTGGTTGGCGACAACCGGCTTCAGGCCAGGTCAGAGGACCTGGCGTCGAGATCGACCTGATGGGCGACGATCACTACCGGAATTTGGGCGTGGACCCTGCTGCGTCACACGCCGAGCTCCGTTCTGCTTACCTGAAATTGGCGCGCGAGAACCATCCTGACCTTTCTACTCCTGAGCGCCGCCCAATGGCTGAGCGCCGCATGCAGCAGATCAACGAGGCGTGGTCTGTGCTGGGCACCGAACGCACCCGCGTTGTGTACGACCGAGGTCGTGGCGGAAACGAAAACGTGGGGGCCCCAACTGGTTCAACGAACGGAACGCGTCGCGGCCGCACTCACTTTGAGGCCTATGACAATGATCCGGTTGTTCGCAACGACGTTGATCTCGACCCAACCCCGTTCACATCGAGTGGAACGGTGCCTCGGTGGGTCAGTCTGATGCCCATCGCCATGCTCGTGTTCTCATTTCCGGTATTTGGTTTTGGCCTGATCGTGGCGGCCTCAGGGCTGATTGCACTTGGACTCATGATGTTTGCTCTTGGAGGAGTCGGCTTCTTGCTCTTGCCCCTTGTCGTGATGAGCCGCGCTGAACGAGACCCACTTCTATGAGTGTCACCTACCTCGACAAGATTCTCGATGCGCATCGTCAAGCAGCCAGCAAGGACAACCGCTTGCGATCGGAACTCGAAGCAGCATGCGCATTGCTTGGGCCGACACGAGACTTTGCTGCAGCGCTGCGCCGACCTGGGTTGTCGGTCATCGCGGAAATCAAACGACGTTCGCCATCAAAGGGCGACCTTGCAGCCGACCTCGACCCGGCAACGGTCGCCGTCGAATACGAGTTGGGCGGTGCCGCCTGCCTGTCGGTGCTAACCGATGTAGACCATTTCGGCGGGTCGGCCCACGACCTCGAAGCGGCGCGCGCTGCGGTTAATCTGCCGGTGCTACGCAAGGACTTCACCGTGGCTATTAACGATGTGTACGACACGCGAATCATGGGTGCCGACGCCGTGCTCCTCATCGCTGCAGCTCTCTCCGACGCTGAACTCGCAGAGTTCTCATCTGTCGCTGCTCAACTCGGCCTGCATTCTGTCTTCGAGATTCACGACGAGGCGGAACTTGAACGGGTGTTGAACGTCGATGCTCAGATCATTGGCGTGAATCAGCGAGACTTGGTGACATTCGAGGTTGATCAGGAGCGGGCCGTTCGTATGGCTCCCCAGATCCCCGGCGATCGAGTTCGAGTGGCTGAGTCGGGTGTCCGCGACGCGACCGATGCTCACGTGCTGTCCCGGGCCGGCTTCGATGCCGTGCTTGTTGGCGAATCGGTCGTTACTGCCGCCGGTAGAGCCGATGCTGTGGCTGCGCTGATCAGCGCAGGCGCTGACGGCTAGTGCCGATAAACCACCTGGTTTTGGCGGCCGACGAGAAACGAACCCGAACTCGAAACCGGTCGCGGCTACGGTAACGCTCAGTGTTTGTCAAGATCTGTGGGATCACGAACGAAGAAGACGGTCTTATCGCGGTGGCGATGGGAGCTGACGCGGTCGGCTTCGTGTTCGCCCCATCGAGCCGCCAGATTGCCCCCGCTCGCGCAGGCGACATCGCCAAACGGCTTCCGCCCGACATTTTGACCGTTGGTGTGTTCCGTGACGAAAGCCCAAAGCGTGTCGTAGAAATCGTGAACCGCAACTCACTCGGCGCAGCGCAGCTTCATGGCAACGAGAGCACCGAAGACACCGCCTATGTGCGAGAACGGGTGCCGCGCACTATGAAGGCATTCGTGGTTGGTTCGCATCAGTTCAACACCGCCGAACGGTGGGGTACCGACCCGATTCTTGTCGACGCAGCAATGCCGGGTAGTGGAGAGTCCTATGACTACCGACTGGCCCGCAACGGACCAGCCGGGTTACATGTCGTGTTGGCTGGCGGCTTGACACCGGTCAACGTCACCGACGCGATCGCTGCGGCACAACCCTGGGGAGTCGACGTGTCGAGCGGGGTGGAACGAGCCCCAGGGCTCAAAGATCCCAAGCTTGTTGCCGACTTCGTGCGAGCAGCAAAGACAGCACCAATGTCGTCAGGTCCAGAGCCTAAAACCGGCCCATATGACTGGGACGCCGACGCAGCCTTTTGATCTCGCACGCACATTTGCACGCACGACCTGAACTGACGAAAGGCCATCTCTGATGACTATGACTGACCCGGGGCCGTCGGGACGATTCGGTGACTTCGGCGGACGCTTCGTTCCCGAGACGCTCGTACCCGCTTGCCTTGAGCTCGAAAAGGCGTTTACCGAGGCTTGGGCCGATCCGTCGTTCCGAAGCGAACTCGATCGGTTGCAACGAGACTACTCCGGCCGACCATCGCCCCTAACCGATTGTCCACGGCTCTCCGAAGAGCTCGGGTTCACTCTGGTTCTCAAGCGCGAAGATCTCAACCACACCGGCTCACACAAGATCAACAATGTGCTGGGCCAGGCGCTGCTCGCAAAACGCATGGGAAAAAAGCGTCTGGTGGCCGAGACAGGTGCTGGCCAACACGGCGTGGCAACCGCCACCGCCGCGGCGCTGTTTGGCATGGAATGCATGGTCTACATGGGCGAAGTCGACATGGCCCGCCAAGAACTCAACGTGTTCCGTATGAAGCTGCTCGGCGCCGAGGTCGTACCGGCGCTCAGCGGAAGCCGCACACTCAAAGACGCTGTCAACGAGGCAATGCGCGATTGGGTTGCAACGGTCGAAGAGTCCCACTATTGCCTGGGGTCGGTCATGGGCCCGCATCCGTATCCGTTCATGGTTCGCGAATTCCACCGGGTGATTGGTTCCGAAGCTCGCGAACAGATCCTTGCCCGGCACGGCCGCGACCCCGATGTCGTCACAGCGTGCGTTGGCGGCGGAAGCAACGCCGTCGGTATCTTCAGCGGCTTCGTCGACACCGACGCAGACCTCGTAGGTGTGGAACCTGCCGGGGGCGCTGCGGTCGGCGCTGGCGTTCCGGGTGTCGTGCACGGCATGTTGTCTTTTCTCAAACAAGACGAGTTCGGTCAGGTGCTCGAAGCTGAGTCAATCTCTGCTGGGCTTGACTATCCGGGAGTCGGCCCCGAGCACTCGCATTTAGCGTCGATCGGCCGAGCACGTTACGAAAGCGTGACCGATGCCGAAGTGATCGAGGCGTTTCAGTTGCTTCCTCGTACCGAGGGAATTATTCCAGCGCTCGAATGTGCCCACGCCTTGGCGTGGATGTCGAGAGAGCGTGCCGAACTTGCAGGCAAACTGGTACTTATGAATCTTTCGGGCCGTGGCGATAAAGATGTCACGCAGATGATGGGCGTTCTGGAGCTGTGAGTGGTGCGGGGTTGGCCGACTCTCTCGGCAAGGTGCGTGCCTCGGGTCGCAAGGCGTTGGTTCCTTATCTGACCGGTGGACTGGGCGATGATTGGCTCGCTCCTGTTGCCGCGGCCATCGACGCCGGGGCAGACGCGATTGAAATCGGCATTCCGTTCAGTGACCCGGTGATGGACGGACCAATAATTCAACAGGCCAACGACATGGCCCTTGAACATGGAGCGACGCCACTGTCAATTGCCGACGCTCTTCGAGACTTTGACGCTCCGGTGCCACTGGCGGTCATGACGTACTACAACATCGCATTTCGCATGGGCCACGACCGGTTCGCGAACTTGCTCAATACGTGCGGGGTCGCTGGCGCCATTCTGCCCGACATCCAGATGGACGAAAGCACCGCATGGATCGCTGCTGCCGACTCGCACAATGTCGAAAATGTGTTGTTCGCTGCGCCGACTTCGCCCGACGAGCGTCTCAAGCGCACAGGCGAGTTGGCTCGTGGTTTCGTGTACGCGGTAGGGCTACTTGGTGTGACGGGTGAACGGGCAAGCCTGGCGTCGAGCGCGACCAGAATCGCCGCTCGCGCCAAGCAACACACCGATCTTTCTGTGCTTGTTGGGGTCGGCATTGGCAGCCCAGAGCAAGCGGTCGAGGCCTGTTCCGAAGCTGATGGAGTAATTATCGGAAGCACCGTGGTACGTCGGCTCATCGATGGGCAGGGCCCCGGAGCGGTTGGTGAACTCATCGCTTCGTACCGAGAAGCACTCGACGCCGCCTATCCCGGCGGCTGACCGCTGCTCTCGGCGGCCGGGCTATGATCCAATGGGAAGCATGCGCAGTGTCGCCGGGTTTCTTCATGCGTGACGATGCCTCTGATCGCAGTTGACTGGACCAATTTGTTTCTCGACCTCGTCTTGCCGCGTACCGACCGAATCGTGGCGGTGCAGTGGGCGGTCATGGGGCCGATCTGGTTACTGGCAATCGCCTGGAGCTGGCAACTCGAACGCGACCTGCGCCACTTTGTCCAAGGACTCGTGATCTTGCCGTTTGCCTGGTTCCTCGCTCGCATGATCCATTGAGAGCCGAATACGACCTGCTTATTGTCGGTGGGGGAGCCGCGGGGCTCGGGGCAGCTCGTGCTGCAGTCTGGGAAGGAGCGACGGTGGCGTTGGTCAGCGACGCTCCGCTGGGGGGCGACTGCACCTTTACCGGCTGCGTTCCGTCAAAATCGCTGATCGAGGCATCACGCCAGGGTCATACGTTCACCGAGGCAATGAACCATGTTGCATCTGTGGTCGGTGCGATTGCGAGCACTGAAAGCGCAGCGGTTCTGCGCCGAGAAGGCGTCGATGTCATTGAAACGCGCGCCGAGTTCGTCGCTACACGCACCGTTGCAGTGGGCAGTCGGCGCGTCACAGCTCGCCGAGTCATCATCGCCACTGGAAGCCGGCCCGCTCTGCCGCCTATTGCGGGTCTTTCAGACACTCCGTACCTCACAAATGAATCGTTCTTCGAACAGCAACATCAGCCCAGCTCGATTGTCATTGTTGGCGGCGGGCCTGTCGGCTGCGAGCTTGGCGAGGCAATGCGCCGACTCGGAAGCCAGGTGACCATCGTCGAGTCCGGCAGCCGGCTTCTGAGCAAGTTCGAACCCGATGCTTCAACAGCGGTCACCGCTTCGCTTCGTGCACGCGGCGTAGACGTGCGGTTGTCTTCACTGGTGACCTCGATTCACCACGAGCGCAACGAGTTCGTCGTTTCGATCGGCGATGACATCGTCCGTTCCGAAGCCGTGCTTGTCGCCACCGGGCGGGTGCCGAACACCGCAGGGTTGAAGCTCGAATCCGCAGGCGTCAAATGCGACCCCCAGGGTTGGATCCGCACAAATCGTTGGCTTCGCACGTCGGAGCGGGGAACCTATGCAGCGGGCGACATCACCGCCCATGACATGTTGAGTCATGCCGCTGATGAAATGGGCCGCATGGCAGCCTGGACAGCGCTTCGACCAGGCCGACGCTATGCCTACGTTGGCAATCGAATTCCTCAGGCGGTGTTCACCACACCTGAGGTTGCCACGATCGGTTTGACCGAGGCCCAGGCACCCAGCAACGCTCGTGTTGCCGAAGCGCTGATGAGCTCCAATGATCGTGCTGTTGCTGCCGGTGCGCCTGACGGTTTCGCCCGCCTTATTGCAAAGCCAGGATTGGTGACTCGTCACCGTGCCGGCGGGCGTCTCATTGGAGCGACAGTGGTTGGCCAGAACGCTGGTGAACTGATCAACGAGGCCGCCCTGATCATGCGGAGCGGGGCCTATGCCGGTCGCCTGGCTCAAACTGTGCGCGCCTATCCAAGTTGGTCGACCGTTATGCAAAAGGCTGCCGCGAGGTGGTTCTATGAGTACGAAGGCGAGGCGGCGAGGCCACCTCGACGCATGCAATGAATCCACGTCGTACCTGTCGTCGCT
>CALKPY010000001.1 GCA_937991435.1 uncultured Acidimicrobiales bacterium | reverse complement strand
CCCGGTGCTGGTTCCTGCTGGTTGCTGACACCCCAACGTTCAACAGCGCAGCACCTCGATAGTGCAGCGCTGTTGACTAACGCACTAAACGATTGAATCCCCGGGGGGCCCGCTTTCGAGCGGGCCACCCACAATCGTTTTCGGGCGATTTCGGCGGGTTGATGTGTATTGCTGAACGACTCGGTCGTGGCGCCGAAGGCCTAGAGGGAGTCGCTTTCGCACTAAGCCCGCTATCGTGGCCTGCTTATGTCGAACGTATGCCAAGTGACGGGACGCAAACCGAGTTTCGGCAATAACGTCTCTCACTCACAGCGAAAGACTCGCCGCCGCTGGGATGTAAATATTCAGACACAACGCTTCTGGGTACCCAGTGAAAAGCGTTGGGTCAAGTTGCGTCTCAGCGCCAAGGGTCTCAAAACGATCAATAAGCACGGCATCGAAAAGGTGCTCGCTGATATGAAACGCCGAGGAGTGAAGGTCTGATGCCAGCTGGTAGCGACAAGCGCCCAATCATCAAGCTCAACAGCACCGCGGGTACTGGTTACCAGTACGTGACGACCAAGAACAAGGTCAATCACCGTGAACGTATCGAGCTGATGAAGTACGACCCCAAAGCACGCAAGCACGTTCTCTTCAAAGAAGAGAAGTAAGCCTCGCTGCTTCGGCAGCACAGAGTTCGTCGATGACAGCCTTCGGGCTGTCATTTGTCGTTTTGCCACCGCGCATCTGCCGGCTGGTTCCTCGTTGGCAGGACCTGTTGTCTCTGTGACATACCAAGATGCGGGCACAGAGCGGCCAGTGACCGGGGCGCCAGTGGTCCGCGCTCAAGACCCGTCGCATTACGTCAGACAATGCGTCGTGGGCATCACCAATCGAAAGTGTCAATAGCGGCCGCTAGCTGCGCTCCGCGAGCATCGCGTGTAGCCGCCTGACCGTCTTGAGGTTGCGACGGGTTCCAGCAACGCCGGCCTGCTTCTCGATCCATGCAACAGTCAGCTTCGTCTTGCCGAACCCTGTCGGACAGTCAACGTGCACATCGGATCCGATCACCACGGCGCGATCTGGCTCGAACCTCGCGAAATCAAGACCAGGATTGACGGCAGCGTCGCAGAACACCACGCCGGTTGCAGCATCACTCGGCGAGTCCCACGGAACTGCTTCCAACACGTCGGCAACCTGTTGGTGCGATCGCATGATTACTGCGATCTCAATTTCGAACCGCTCAGCGATTGCTTGGCGCAGCTGGTCCGCGAGACTCTGTGGCTCGCAAACGGCAGGCGCACCAAACAGCAAGTTTCCGCTCTGTAGGTGTGTCGCCGGGTCTGTGTGGCCGAGCTCGACGACGAGGTCGCGCAACTCAGCCATCGGAAGCCGGTTGCGCCCGCCCACGTTGACAGCGCGAAGCAGCGCTAGCCAATTGGTCATGTCCTGGGCATGGGGTCGCTGTCGCTGCCGATGAGATCAGCGAACGCTTGCGCAGTGCGCAACGTGACCGGTCCCACCTCGATCTGACGGTCGTCGACTTGGGTCAGACCTTGTACATGGCGTAGTGACGAGGTCAGGAAGACTTCGTCGGCTGTGGTCAGCACCTCACTATCGAGGTGTTCCTCGGTCACCGTGGCAACGTCGAACACGAGTGAGCGCGCTATGCCAGCCAAACATCCGGAGCTCAGCGGCGGGGTGACGATTTCGTTCTCGATCACCACAAAGACGTTTGAGCCTGTGCCCTCACAAAGCTGGCCGAGCGTATTCGTCATGAGCGCCTCGCCGGCCCCAGCCGCTGTCGCTGCCGCGAGCATGCGCACGTTCTCGCCATATGACGTCGTCTTCAGTCCCGAGAGCGCACCGCGTTCGTTGCGCGTCCAAGGCACGGTGATGGCAGCGGCATTAGTGCGTTCAACAAACGGGGTGACTGCGACAATGACGGCAGGCTCGCCGTCGGGGGCGCCGGAGCCGAGTGATCCGCTTCCGGCCGTGACAGTCAACCGAATGCGAGCATCGGCGAGACCACTTGACGCCAGTGTTTCTTGGACAGCTTCGGCCAACAGCTCCGACGGCGGGGGAGCGATCGACATCGCTTCGAGGTGTAATCGCAGCCGCGTCAGGTGGCGCGACAAAGCGACCGGCTTCGAGCCGATCGCTCTCATCGTGGTGAATACGGCGTCGCCGACGACCAACCCGTGGTCGTCGATCGGTAGTACCGCATCTGACGGGTCGACAAGCGACCCGTTGAGCCAAACGTGCATGTGGACATGCTCGCGCATACGGCCGTCGATTGCGGGTTGGGCTAGACGCCGGCGAACCCCTTCTCGAGATCTTCGATGATGTCGTCGATTGTTTCGAGACCTACCGACAATCGAATCAACCCCGCGTCGACTCCAGCGGCCTGCTGTTCTGATTCGCTCAACTGGCTATGCGTTGTCGATGCCGGGTGAATGATCAGGCTTCGTACGTCACCAATGTTGGCGACATGGCTATGCAAATCGGTGGCGTTGACGAACCGTTCACCGGCCTCGCGTCCGCCCTTGATAACAAACGCAGGGACTGAGCAGAACCCGCGACCTTCGGTGTATTTGGCCATGCGGTCGTGCCAAGGGCTCGATTCGAGACCGGCATATTGCACCGACTCGACCTGGCTGTGCTCCTCAAGGAACTGGGCAACCTTGAGCGCATTTTCGCAGTGCCGCTCCATGCGCAGGCTCAACGTTTCAAGGCCCTGCAAGAAGTGGAACGCATTTGTCGGCGACACCGCCGCACCCAGGTCGCGCAGCAGTTGCACTCGCGCCTTGATGATGTAGGCGCCGTGGCCGAGCGCTGGCCAGTACGCCAACCCGTTGTAGCTCGGGTCTGGATTGGTCAGGTTCGGGAAGCGGTCGTTTTGGCCAAAGTCGAAACTGCCGCCGTCGATGATGATTCCACCGATCGAAGTGCCGTGGCCACCAATGAACTTGGTCATCGAGTGAACCACGATGTCGGCGCCCCACTTGAGCGGATTGATCAGGTACGGCGACGGAACGGTGTTGTCGAGCATGAGCGGTACACCAACATCGTGAGCGACTGACGCGATGCCTTCGATATCGAGGCAGTTGTTCTTGGGATTGCCGACGGTCTCGCCGTAGAAGACCTTGGTGTTGTCTCGCGCCGCAGCTCGCCAGGCGTCGAGATCATCGGGATCATCGACGAACGTGACCTCGAGTCCCATCTTCGGAAGCGTGTAATTCAACAGGTTGTACGTGCCGCCGTACAGCGCCGATGAGGCAACAATATGGTCGCCGGCTTCGGCCAGATTCAACAGAGCAAGTACCTCAGCGGCTTGGCCCGATGCCACCGCAAGCGCCCCGGGAATGCCAACGGCGGTTTCTGTGCCACCCTCAAGTTCCGAAAGGCGAGCCTCGAGCACGCCCTGGGTCGGGTTCATGATGCGGGTGTAGATGTTGCCCATTTCGGCGAGAGCGAAAAGGTCGGCGGCGTGTTGCGTATCGCGGAACACGAAGCTGGTCGTCTGGTAGATCGGCACGGTACGAGCGCCCGTGGCAGCGTCGGGCACCTGGCCTGCGTGAATCTGTCGGGTTTCGAATCCCTGTGTCATGTTGTGCTCCTGTCTGGTCCGCCGTGAACCGGCCGTCCTATTGTTGACCTATGTGGTCGACAATTGCAAGCTGGTATTGCGAGAGCTCAACGCATCTAGCCTGATCATTGATGACTTCGCTTGATACTGACTGGGCCACCGCTGCTGCACTCGATGCTGCCGACCCGCTAGCGTCGCTTCGTGACGAGTTCGAACTTCCGCCGCCGCCGCTAGGCGCGGACGACGCCGTGTACTTCGTCGGGAACTCGCTCGGACCGCTGCCGAAGCGTGCTCGCGCCTACATCAACGACGAAATCGACCAGTGGGCACGGCTCGGCGTACACGGTCACTTTGCAGGCAGCTCAGGATGGGTCGACTATCACGAACGCCTCGTCGACTCCATGGCCAGTCTCGTCGGTGGCTTGCCCCACGAGGTCGTGATCATGAACTCGCTCACGGTCAATCTGCACCTGCTTATGGTGAGCTTCTACCGACCTACGGCGAAGCGTCACAAGATCCTTATCGAAGAGCACGCCTTTCCATCAGATCACTTCGCCGTCGAAAGTCAGATTCGTCTACACGGTCACGATCCGGCCGCATCCCTCGTAACGATCGGTCCGAAGCCTGGGGCTGAGGTGATCGAGCCCGAAGACCTCATTGCCGCGATTGACGCGACCGGCGGCGAGCTCGCCATGGTGCTCCTGCCCGGCGTGCAGTACTACACGGGACAGGTCATGCCGATGCCCGAGGTTGTGGCTGCGGCGCGGCGAGTCGGCGCAACGGTTGGTTTCGATCTCGCCCACGCTGCGGGCAACATCGAGTTGTCGCTGCACGAATGGGGAGCGGACTTCGCCGCGTGGTGCTCGTACAAATATATGAATGCATCACCCGGCGGGGTCAGTGGCATCTGGGTGCATGAGCGCCATGTAAGCGATCGCGAGCTTCCGAAGCTGCTGGGTTGGTGGGGAACGCGCCTCGAAACTCGCTTTGAGATGCGTAACGAGTTTGACCCGCCCGACAGCGCAGACTCCTGGCAGATCAGCAACGGCACGGCCCTACCAATGGCGGCACTACGAGCATCGCTCGAAGTGTTTGAAAAGGCTGGTGGAATGGGGCCGCTGCGCGAGAAGTCACTCAAGCTGACGGGATACTTGCAATTTCTTCTCGACGAACTGGTCGGCGACCGCGTCGAGTCGATTACCCCTCGCGAACCTGAACGTCGAGGCTGCCAACTGTCGCTTCGTGTCACAGCAGATGGCCTGACCGGAAGAGAAATTTTCGACCGCATCGAGACGGCAGGCGTGTCGTGTGACTGGCGGCATCCCGACGTCATCCGTGTGGCTCCAGCGCCACTCTTCAACTCGTTCACCGATGTGCGGCGATTCGTCGAGATCCTCGATCAAGCCACTTCGCCGTCGGCAGCGACATGAGCGCCTTGGGTGATCGCGGACCGTTGCTCATTGTCGGCGGCGGAATTGCCGGGGCATACCTGGCTGCACTGCTGGGCAGTCGCGGTCAGCAGGTCATGGTGTTTGATAGTCGCCGTGACCCTCGTGCTGACGATGGCGTCGGCGGCCGCTCGATAAATTTGGCCATAGCCGAACGGGGACTCGCGGCGTTGCGACGCATCGGACTCGTCGAAACCGTCGAATCGCTTGCCGTTGTCATGCATGGACGTGTCGTGCACGACGCCGACCGCAGCGGCGTGAGTGGTATGCAGCCGTACGGCAATCTGCCTGACGAGGTGCTTTGGTCTGTTGACCGAACCGCCTTCACGTGCGCGCTGCTTGATGCTGCCGAAGCAACGGGGAATGTGCAAACGTACTTCCGTCAGCGCTGCCGAGACATCGACTTCGATCTGGGACTCGCCACGTTCGCTGACGGTGCCCAGCAAGACTTGTGGCACCAGGTTCCGTTCGGCACGGTGTTCGGGGCCGATGGCGTTGCCTCGATTGTTCGCGCCGAGGTCCTCGCAGTCAACGGCGGCTCGGTTCGCCGAGAGATGCTGTCGCACCGGTACATCGAGATCGAGATCCCAGCCACCACATCTGGGGGCTTTCAGATCGCGGCCAACGGGCTGCACATCTGGCCTCGTAACGAGTTCATGTTGATCGGGCTACCGAATCCGACCGGTGACTTCACCGCCACCCTCTTTCTCGAAGCGAAAGGGCCAGCGCCGAGCTTCGAGGCGATTTCAGCGCCGGCCGAGATCTCCGCGTTTTTCGAGGAGTACTTCCCGTCGGTTGTCGAACTCGTGCCAGACATTGTCGAGCAGTATCTCGACGCGCCCCTCGGCAGGCTCGGCACGATTCGAACCACCGGATGGAGCTACGAAGACCGCGCCGTGTTGGTTGGCGACAGCGCGCACGGCATTGTTCCTTTTCACGGGCAAGGCATGAACCTCGCGCTCGAATCGGCATCGGCGCTCGTCGACGCCATCGAATCTCATGACGATGACCTCGCACCGGCCTTCTGCGCATTTGAGGCTGACCGCCGCGATGACGCAGATGCCATTGCTGATATGGCAATACAAAACTACGTCGAAATGCGCGACAAGGTCAACGACCCTGACTACCTACTCAAACGCCAACTGGCGTTACGACTGTCAGATGAGCTGCCAGCGTTCTTTCGCCCCCGCTACAACCTGGTCATGTTCTCGTCGATGCCCTACGCCGACGCGTTTGCCCGGGGCGATGCCCAAGACGCGCTCCTCGCTGAACTGGTCGCCGGTTGCGCAAGTCTTGACAATGTCGATATGGGCACCGCCCACGAGCGTGTACGTGCTCTCGGGCCACTCGTCACGAGACCAGGCTGAAGCTGGCTGCAGCCGTTAGCGGGGAGCGGTCTGCGGGCCACGCACCAAACGACCGGGGCGATCACCAGTGAATTCGTCACCGCTCACGGTCACTGTGCCTCGACACACGGTTGCGCCATATCCAACGGCTCGCTGAACGTAGCGCTTAGCCCCGGTCGGAAGATCGCCGACGAGATGGGGTAATTCCACGCTCAACTCGTCGAGGTCGATCACATTGACGTCGGCGCGCATGCCCGGCGCAAGCAGGCCCCGATCGTTGAGTCCGTACATTGACGCGGTTTGGCGAGTCTGGCGATGCACGAGCCATTCGAGTGGAAGACGCGCCCCTCGTTCCCGATCCCGAGCCCAGAACTGCAACATGAACGTGGGCATGCCACCGTCGGCAATCGTGCCGCAATGGGCGCCGGCATCGGCCAGGCCCATACGGGTGTGGTCGTGCTGATGTAGTTCCCAAAGGTGGTCGACATTGTGGTTCGAATAGTTGAACAACGGAAAGTACAGCAGGCCGTTTCCGTTGTTCGACATGAGCTGATCGAACGCAATCTCGGCGGGGGAGACCCCACGCTGGGCGGCAACGCCAGCGCAACTCGCGGATGGGTCGGGCTCATAGTCGGCTTCGCCTGAGAACGGATAGAGCTTGTCCCACGACTGGGTGATCGAAGTCAGGAAGCTGGTGGGTGCGTGCGGTTGTTCCGACAGAAGCGACTCGCGGATCGATGCCTGTGACAGCGCTGCAGCGAGCTCAGCGTCGGTTAAACCGGCGAGCTTCTGCCACGTGGGGTGGTACATGAACGGATTGATGGTCGCGGCCCAGCTTTGCAAGATGCCAACCGGACGACCAGACACCTGCGCCAAAATGTTGAGACCATCTGCTTGGGCTTCGTCGAGCAGGCGCAAGTCTTCGCGCCATAGGTCGGGGGCGGTGTCTGGCTGGTTCAGGTTGAATACAACGGGGCCATTGGTGATCGCCGCGACCGAACGCATCCACTCAAACGACTCGGGCACGTCGGGGTGATGGCTCGCCACTTGAAACACGCCGTGACCCGCTGAACGGATTGCTTCGGCGAGCGCGACCAATTCATCGTGCGACGCGTGAGTACCCGGCACAAGTTCTCCGTCAGCAGCCTTGTGTAGAGGCGTGCGTGAAGTTGAAAAGCCGAGAGCTCCGGCACTGAGACCGGCGGTGACCAACTGGGCCATCTGCGCGATATCGGCGGCGGTTGGGTCGTCGAGTACACGTTCGCCCATGACATAGGCCCGAAGCGCTCCATGTGGCACCTGGGTACCGAGATCGAGCACCCATTCGCGCCGATCAAGATCATCGAGGTATTCGGGAAAGGACTCCCAACCCCACTGAATGCCGTCGGTCAGAGCAGCTCCGGGTATGTCTTCGACACCCTCCATCAGCTGAATGAGAAACTCTCGCCGGTCGGGCGCAGCGGGAGCGAACCCCACACCACAGTTGCCCATGACGGCGGTGGTCACGCCGTGCCAACCCGACGGCGTCAATTCAGGATCCCATGTTGCTTGCGCGTCGTAGTGGGTGTGCGTGTCAACAAATCCTGGCGTGACGAGACGCCCGCCGGCGTCGATCTCACGGTGGCCGGAACCCACACCAGGTTCGACCGCAACGATGGTCTCGCCATCGATCGCTACATCAGCCTGACGACCGGGGCTACCCGATCCGTCGATCACGTTGCCGTTGCGAATCACCAGGTCGTGCATGCAGCAAGACTACGCGACGTTCTTGGTCGGCAACTGGAGATCAGCCAAATCGGGTGTTGGTGATTTCTCTCGCAGCGACGCTCGGAGCCATCTCGCGGTCGCGAACCGCCTTGAGCGCGCCGGTCGTGCCGTGTTCTGACAGCAGGTCATCAACACGTCGTTCGATGACGGCCATGACTCGATTGCGTACCTCTTCGAGATCCCGGGAAGCACGTCTTTCGTCGATCTGGCCGTTGGCCGTAATTGCGTCTCGGTGCCGTTCGATAGCAGCCCACATGTCAGCGGCGCCTTGTCCGGTCAGAGCGGCGGTCATGACGATCTCTGGTCGCATGCCGGTTCTTTGATCCTGACCGGTCGTGTGGCTTAGGTCGAGCATGTGATCAAGGTCTCGGCGCACGTCGTTGGCGCCCGGGCGATCAGCCTTGTTCACCACAAACAGGTCCGCGAGTTCGAGAAGTCCCGCCTTGTTTGCCTGCACGGCGTCGCCCATGCCAGGTGTCGCTACGACGACGGTGGTGTCGGCCGTACCTGCAATGTCAACTTCGACCTGGCCAACACCGACTGTCTCGATAATGATTGGGTTGTAGCCCATGGCGTCGAGCACTCGTACGACGCCGGGAACGGCAAGGGCCAGTCCGCCCTGGTGGCCACGAGTGGCCATCGAGCGAATAAACGTCTCAGGCGACGCAACATCTTCCATTCGTACCCGGTCGCCCAGAATCGCTCCGCCTGTGAGGGGAGACGACGGGTCGACGGCGAGTACCGCGGCGCGCGGGTGCTTCTGGTTGAGCAGGGCAACCAATTGGCCGGTCAACGTCGACTTACCCGAACCGGGTGCGCCGGTAATGCCAATGACGTGGGCGTTGCCAGCGCGCGCGTGTGCCAGTTCGGAAATCACTTCGGCTTCGTCGCTGTCGCGTTCGATAAAGGTGATCAGCCGACCGAGCGCTCGAAGCTCGCCGTCGAGTGCGAGGCTAAAGATTGCCTCGGCGCTCAGCTCTCGAAGGTTCTGTCCGCGCTGATTTTTTCCGTGCAGGCTCACGCCTTGGCTGCGACGGCGTCTCGCACCGAGATCGCTACTTGTTCGGCCGACGCACCTGGGCCCAGCACGACAGCGACGCCCTTTTCGAGCAGCTCGGTGACGTCTTCGTCTGGCACGATGCCACCGACGATGACGGGCACGTCCAGGCCTGCAGCGGCGAGGGCTTCGACCATTTTGGGGGCCAACGTCATGTGGCTCGCGTTGTGCATTGAGAGACCCACGGCATCGGCGTCTTCTTGCTCTACCGCGTTGACGACGTTGAGGTAGCTCTGACGCAAGCCGAGATAGATGACTTCCATGCCCGCATCGCGCAAGATGCGGGCGACGATTTTGATGCCGCGATCGTGGCCGTCGAAGCCCAGTTTGGCGAGCACCACTCGAAGTTGCGGTTCTGACATCAGATCACGGCCTTTTCGACGTAGGTACCGAACACACCCTCGAGTGTTGCGACGATTTCACCTTCGGTAGCGAACTCTTTGACCGCTTCGATCATCGTGGGCATCAGGTTCACCTCAGGGTCCGCTGCTTCGCTCGCCAAGCGAGTGAGAGAAGCGGTGACCGCATCGCTGTTGCGGCGTTGCTTAACGTCGGCAAGGCGCTTGAGTTGGTACTCCTCGACTTCTGCGCCGATGCGCAACAGATTGCGTTGGCCGTCGTCGCCCTCGGTGAAGTCGTTGACACCAACGATGATTCGTTGACCTGAGTTGACCTCGCGCTCGAAGCGATAGGCAGCATCGGCAATCTCGCCCATGTAGTAGCCGTTGTCGATTCCGGCGTAGGCGCCTTCAAGAATCGAGTCGTTTCCGATGTCGAGCAGGTGGGCAAAGATCTCCTCGGCTTGACGTTCCATTTCGTCGGTCATCCACTCGACATACGGAGCGCCGCCGAGCGGGTCGACCACGTTGGTTACGCCGGTCTCGTGGGCGACGATTTGCTGGGTGCGTAGGGCTATGCGTGCAGCGTCTTCGGTCGGAAGCGCCATGGCTTCGTCGTACGCATCGGTGTGCAGTGACTGTGTGCCACCGAGCGCACCCGCGAGTGCCTGGATCGCAACTCGGCCGATATTGATTTCGGCTTGCTGAGCGGTCAGCGATACGCCAGCAGTCTGGGTGTGGAACTTGAGCCGCATGCTGCGCTCGCTAGTCGCTCCGTAGCGTTCTTTCATCCAGCGGGCCCAGATGCGCCGGGCAGCTCTGAACTTGCCGATTTCTTCGAAGAAGTCGCTGTGGCTGTTAAAGAAGAACGATAGGCGAGGTGCGAAGTCGTCGATATCGAGACCAGCGGCAAGCGCCGCTTCGACGTAGGCAAATCCGTTGCTCAGAGTGAAGGCAAGTTCCTGCGCAGCGGTCGAGCCAGCCTCGCGAATGTGGTAACCGGAGATCGACACCGGGTGCCATTTCGGCATCTCGGCCGAGGTGAACTTCATCATGTCGGTGATCAGCCGCATCGACGGGCGTGGCGGAAAGATGTATTCCTTCTGCGCCTGGTACTCCTTGAGAATGTCATTTTGAATCGTGCCAGCGAGCGCCGAGCGGTCGACACCGGTCTTTTCGCCAACGGCGATGTACATAGCCATGATCATGATCGCCGGGCCATTGATGGTCATTGAGGTCGAAACTGATCCGAGGTTGATATCGGCAAATAGGTCTTCCATGTCGGCGAGCGTGTCGACGGCGACGCCGCAATGGCCGACTTCGCCGAGCGCCCATTCGTGGTCGCTGTCGCGCCCCATCAACGTTGGCATATCGAACGCTGTCGATAGACCGCCGCCGCCTGCTCTCAGCAGCTCTTTGAAGCGGGCGTTGGTGTCTTCGGCGGTGCCGAAGCCAGCGAACATGCGCATGGTCCATAGGCGGCTGCGGTATCCCGCGGCGAAAAGACCTCGGGTATAGGGGTATTGGCCGGGGTAGGGGGCGTTGCCGTAGACGGCGTCGACCGGCACCCCAGACATCGTGTCGAATGGGCCTTCACGCAAGGTCGTCGCGTCGTACGCCTGTTGCCATTCTTCGCGTGGGTCTGACATGTGCTCTCCCAAAATAGTAGGAAGTCCAACTATTTGGTCAGTCTAGGTGTGCATGGCGACGAGGCCGCATCGGGGTCGTGGCAGTCGGGCGCAGGCCCTAGCGTCGTTGCGTATGGCTCTGGACTTCGACCCGATCGCTGCAGCCGGGAAGAACTGGCGTGAGAATAAGTGGCCAGCGGCCGACGCCATGGTGTTGGCCACGTCGGTCACCCGCGTGCATCAGATCGTGCTGGGTCGCATCAACGCTGCTCTCGCACCGTTCGACGTCTCGTTCAGTCGATTTGAAGTGCTTGCGCTGTTGTTCTTCGCTCGTGAGAACGAGCTTCCGATGGGGAAAATTGGCGACCGGCTGCAAGTGCACCCGACCAGCGTGACGAGCTTGATCAACCGCTTGAGTGCTGATGGGCTCGTCGAGCGAGTAACGCATCCGACTGACGGTCGCAGTCGGCTTGTGCGGTTGACCGCGCAGGGAAGCGCGATTGCTGAACAGTGCGCCGTGGCTCTTGGGCAGTGTTCGTTTGGCGTCGACGGGCTACCAACACACGCGTGGGATTCAGTCATCGATGCCGCTACCGAGATGCGGCTTGGTAACGGTGACTGGCGGTGATACTCGGCTTCGCCGGAATACTCGGCTTCGCCGGGCGACCTGCGTTACAGGTTGGTCAGTATCCCGAATGCGGTGATGGCCAGGCCGGGCATGATCACGAATGTGCTCGCGGAATTGATCTTGTACCCAATCGACTGTTCTGCGAACTGATCGCGCGTCTTGGTTATCCAGTTGAGAGTCACACCCAGTGCCTGCATAGCTGACCCAACTGCCAGCAATAATGCGCCCCACGTGGCGGCGGAGGAAGCAAAACCCACTGCGCCGACCGCGAATGCGAGCCCGAAGTGCATCGCTGATTGCATCAGAGTCTCGACGTGGGCGGTGGCGAGGGTCCGAATTGCGGACGTTTTCATGCGCAACATGCCAAGTGTTGCCCCAAGAGCGAAACCCACGACGAGAATGACGGTTCCGTAGGCGATAAAAATCTGCTGTGCGGTGCTCACAAGACACATGGTAGCCACAAAAGGCACGGGGTGCCAAATCTACACTTGGTGCCAACAGTCGTCGGATCGCTCGTGGCACGATGTGGCACAGTGTGCAAGATGGGCATAGGGAGGTCAGCGTGAGCGAGCTTCAAGCCAGGCGCGATGCCCAGACGCGGGCCGAACTGTCCGCGGCGGCGATCGGCCTATTCTCTGAGCGCGGATTCGCTGAGACGACCATGGCCGATGTTGCTGCTGCAGCCGGCGTCTCGCGGCGGACCGCCTATCGGCACTACGGCAACAAGGAAGACCTGATCTTTGAACACCCCCGACGCTGGATTGAAGTCTTTCGCCGAGTGGTTGCCGGTCGCGAAGAGTCCGAGTCAACCAAGAAGGTCTGTTGTCGAGGTGTGCTCGAAGTGGCTGCGACAATTGAAGCAACGAAAGCAGAAGTGCTTCCTGGGTATGGCGTCGTTGCGGCAACCCCATCGTTGAGGGCTAGGTACGCAAGAACGAATAGAGACTGGCTCGACACCTATTTCGAGTTGATCGCTGCGGATCTCCCCCCTGATGATGCGCCTGCAATGTTGAGAGCGTCGGTTTTGGCTGGAGCCTTGGTCGGCGGCACCGATAGGGCAGTCATTCAGTGGTTTTTGCAGCCCGATGCGAGTCTTGTGGCGATGACCAAGGTGGCATTGGGGCTTGTTGACCCACTGTGGCCCGCCGCGTCAAAGGTGCCGAGCTACGAGTTGCGGCGCGACGCCGTGGACACCGCTCGTTAGTTGCGAAACGTTGATGGTTCTTCTGCGCCGGGTTCGTCATGAGCTGCCGCCGGGGCGTGGCGCGACTGGCTCGAGTAGTTCCAGTCGATTGCCGAACGGGTCATCGACGTATACGCGATCGAAGCCGGCGAGCGAATCATCTTGCGTGATCGACACAAGAGCAGCGCTCAATCGATCGACGAGATCAGCTAGTCCGCTGACTTGCAACGCGGGGTGCGCCTTGCGAGCTGGTACGAATTCAGTTTCGACACCCAAGTGCACCCGCACGACTCCGTCTTCGAACCAGCAGCCGCCTCGGGCAGCAAGGTGCGGCGGTTTGGCGACATGGCTGATACCTAGCAGACCTTCGTAAAACGCTCGCGCTTTGGCTTCCCCCCCAACGGGCATCGCCAGTTGAACATGGTGCAGGCCGACGATGTTCATGTCGTCGAGCATCGCGCACGTCGGTGCAGGGCGCCACTGGGCGTGGTGGCCACCGAGTCAATTATTGCTGTCAGGTCGGTTATTGCGGTCAGGTCGGCGCTCAACGGTCGACCGGCAGCCTTGCCAGCGGCAGACCGCTACGGTGCACGGCTCATGGATCGCCGACATGGATCATCAAAGATTTCGTTGCGACAGATGAGGTGGGTGGCAGCCGTCGGCATCGCCGTTCTGGCTACTTCGTGTGCTGTCGAAGTCGGCACCGTAAACACCGATGTCGCAGACGGGATTGTGTCAGCGATCGATGCTGTAGATGACGTAGCCGCAGACCGTGGTTCAACGAACGCTCCGGCCGTCGGCGACAACGACGAGTTAGTAGAGATCGGACCGATCCCGGCCGGGTCCCACTGGCATAGCGCGTACGTGGTTCGTATTTGCGATGACGTGTTACCGCCATTTGCGAGCGAGGCTGACCCCGCGGGAATCCACAGCCACGGCGACGGGCTCATACATATCCACCCGTTATTCGTTGAATCAGGGTTCGAAAACGCGACGCTCGGTCTGTTCGCCGACGCCATTGGTTTCACCCTCGCTGATGGCGAGTTGACCGTGCCGGGCGGCGGCACATGGAAAAATGGTGATGACTGCGGCGGCGAGCCCGGCCAAGTTTTCGTCGATCGGTGGGACAATCATCTGGCGCAGGGGCAACCCGAACGGATCTTTTCTGGTCTCGAGGAAATTCGATTTGAACGCGACGGCGAGCTATATCAAATTGCGTTTGGGCCGCCGGCATCGCTGCCGGTTGTACCGCCGACGATGGAACTGCTTCCTGAAGTTAGTCAGCTCGGCGTTCCGCAAGAGCAAGCTTGGCTGTACGTCGCGAACGACGCTGATCCTGTCACTGCTCGTGTCTGGATCGTCGACGATGTGACGGCTCTGCCGTGCGGCGATAGCGCGGTTGCCGACCGGGTCTTGATTGGTGTATCGGCGTGCTATTCGCCAAAGGCCGACCGGTTCGAGGCATCGGAGTTCATTTCGGCTGCGACTGCAGTCAGGTCGAACGGGATCCCAGGGGTCGAGATCATCGTTACCCCTGCGTTTCGAAGCTTTCTCGAAGATGCCTTCGCTGACGAAGCTCTATCGACAGCCGAACCTGTTGTCACAATCGCCTTTGAAGTCGAGGGCTCAGTGGTCATCGCCCCAGCGTTTCTCAAGATGCCGCTGAGCGAAACGCGAGTGATGATCACCGGCGGAATGACCGAATCGTCGGCACGCGATTTCGCTCGAGTGCTCAACGGCTGAGCTTCCCAACGACGCCCGAGCCGGCTTTGCGAGCTTGCGCGTTGCAGCGATTCAGTCGGCGATGCGGCGGCCGTCTTCGACCAGATTGATTTGCCAGAGCACTTCATCGAGCGCATCGGCGGCTCGTAACGGCAAGAAACGCTGCGGGTTTTCTGGGGTGATGCACGACGCCAGAGGGGTGAGCGCCGTCCAGGGGGCAGGGTGACAGAACTGCACGACCGACAGACGCTGCCCGGGCTGTTTCGGGTCAGCGACGACACGATGCATTCCCGGTGGGATTACACCGTTACTGATCCGTTCGAGCATCAGTCCGGTGTTGATAATCACATGGCCCTCAGGCGGGACAGCGTCAACCCATGCCCCGTCGATGTCGACTTGCAAGCCGCGAGCGGTTGCCCTCGGAAGCGCGGTGATGAGGTTGATGTCGGCGTGGGCCCCTGCCCAAACATGCTCGGTGCCTGGAGCTTGCTCCATGGGGGGATATCGAATAGCTCTGGTCAGATTTGCACCCACGGCGACGGTCTCATCGAACAGCGATTCGTGGGCACCAAGGCCGACCGCAATAATGCGTAGGAACCGTTGCTGAAGGTCGGCGATCGAACGATGAAAGCGAAGCAGAACGTCGGTGATGCCCGCGATATCGCGTTCGGGAAGCACCGGGTCGAGATAGCGATTTGGAAACCCCGTGCGAAGCGGGTGCCCCGCTGGAACGGTGTCACCCCAATTCAACATTTCTTTCCAGTCGGGACTGTCGCTTGACGCCGCAGTCTCAACGAGCAGGCCGGTATATCCCGTTTGGCCATGAGCGCCATCAACGGTCCAACGCTGTTTGCGCTCGGTGTCGAGGTCAAAAAACGCGCCGAGCATGGCGTAGGCGTCGTCGATCAACGATTCGCTCAGGTCGTGAGCCGTGTACACAAAGCCGGTCGCGAGGCTTCGCATAACGCCATCGACCACGGCGGACCGCTGCGTCGTTGACCCGGTTTCAAATGCCAACAAGTCGACATCGAGAATCTCGTTCATCGACGCGTCTCAGTCGTTGGCCGCGGTAAGGCCGGTGGCGCAGCTCACGCCAGTGCCGCCGATGCCGCAATAGCCCATCGGGTTCTTGGCGAGGTACTGCTGATGGCCGTCTTCGGCGTAGTAGAACGGCCCGGCTTCGCCGATTTCTGTGGTGATGTGACCGAACCCTGCTGCCGTCAGCGCTGCTTGATACGCATTGCGGGAAGCGAGCGCCAGGTCGGCTTGTCGCGACGTCTGCCAGTAGATGGCTGACCGATACTGGGTGCCCATATCGTTCCCCTGGCGCATGCCCTGGGTGGGATTGTGATTCTCCCAGAAAAGATTCAACATCTCGGCATAACTTGTAACCGCAGTGTCGAACACAGCGATCAGGGCCTCGGTGTGTCCCGTTTGTCCTGAACACACCTCTTGGTAGGTGGGATTCGGGGTGTGCCCGCCCGCGTAGCCAACTGCCGTTGTGTATACGCCGGGAGCTTCCCAGAACTTTCGCTCGGCGCCCCAAAAGCATCCGAGCCCGACGATGATCTCCTCGTGACCATCGGGCCAAGGGCCAACCATGGGGTTGCCAGTGACCACATTGTGGCTCGCGAGCGGCATCGCGACATCGCGTCCAGGTAGCGCCGCCTCGGGGGCGACCATTGCCAGCTTGTCTCGTCCGAACAGTGCCATCACGACTTCCTCTACGACTGTGGTTGTGTGCACGGTATCTGTTCTGGGTGAGCGGATTTCAGCGACGGTGCTCACAATGCGGGCTTGATCACGAAAAGAGCGGCATGGGGCTTTGGGAAGCCAAGCTGGGTTGCACGCGTTGGTAGTGGCGGGGCAACAGACTGGGAACTGCCGTTGCCTTCTACAATCTGGCCTGACGAGAGGACATGCGTGGCAGCGACAGAGCGATTCAACGGGGGACGTACATCGAGGCTCCTTCGCGCCTTTGCAGCACTCGTTCTCGCGTTTGGCGTATGTTTCGCAACGACGGGAACCGCTGCGGCGCAGGACCTTGACGCGATCACCCGTCAACTCGATGCCGACGGCTGGTACATCGAGCCGGGGGCCGAAGGCGAATCAGACAAGTTCGCGCAGCTCATGCGTAGCGTTGAGAGCCTGGACGACACTTGGTATTTCGTGTCGATGGCCGACTATGTCGATGACTTTTTCGCAGAGGATCTTGCAGACCGCGTGCGCACACCGGGCAACGTGCTGGTGTATTTCCTCGAAGAAGACCAGGGCGAAGTATTTGTGAGCGCCCAGCTTTCGTCGCCCTATTCGCAAGCAGACGACGATTTCGCGCTCGACGCTTTTGACAGCGACTGGGACACGCCCGACGAATTCATGATCGAGGTGGCAGAGCGTCTCGATCAGCGCGCTGCAGCGGCGACCGCTGGCGCAGGAACCGATGTTGTGGGCTCGGGATCAGCCGACGCGTCGAACCCAGCCACAACCGATACCGGCGGCTCAGGCGTGTCGTTGGCATGGCTCGCTGTTCCTGTTGTCGCCGTGGGTGGGGGCATGTGGTTCGCGAGTAGCCGTGGCAAGAATCGTAAACAAGCTGAACAACTAGAAACCGCTCAAAAGATCCGGGCCGAGATCCAAACTGAACTTGATGAGCTCGCCAATGACGTGCTTGTTTTGTCTAGTCCGGTCGATCTCGGCGACAATGCACAAGCCGTGCAGTACTACCGCGAGGCGACAGCGACCTACACCGAAATTTCCGATGAGCTTCCCGATGTCGCGGACCTCGCCGATGCCGAGCTGCCAGAACTTTCAGCGCTCGGTGCACGCATCGCCCACGCTCGTTGGGAAATGGATGCCGCCGAAGCGCTCCTCAACGGTGAGGAACTTCCGGAAAAGCCCAAAGTTGCGCCACCGCCCCAGCCGCAACGACCTCCCCAAGAGCAACAGCGCCGCATGGAGTCACGTCCGCTTCCGCGACGCGAGCCACGACCTCGGGTGCCGTACAGCCCGTCGCGACGCAGAAGCGGCGGCGGCCTTCTCGACATCCTTATTGCAGGCGCTGGCATGCTCGGCCAGTCACGCGGCTACGGCCGCAGCTCCGGCGGTATGTTCGGAGGGTCTCGTGGCGGCTCAAGGCGCAGCTCTGGTGGCATGTTCGGCGGCTCGTCGCGCTCCGGCGGATTCGGTTCCAGTGGCCGCACCCGACAGGGCGGCGGAGTGTTTGGTGGTGGGTCGACGAGCACCCGTCGGTCTGGATCTACGCGTCGGTCAAGCACCCAGCGGCGTTCGTCGCCGCAGCGGCGCACGCGGGCTCGTAGCTCTTCGTCGCGGCGCTCGTCGTCGCGGCGTTCGAGCAGCTCATCGCGCCGACCTTCGTCTCGTCGCCGCCGCCGCTAGCACCGGTTTGACGCTTGTGGGTTCCGGGCTCGAGACTCGGTGCTGGGCGATGCATGCAAACGCCTTGTCTGGGCAATGTTGTCTGGGCAATGTTGTCCGGCCAATACAGTCTGGCCAATACAATCGCCTTCACCGAACGAAAGAGGCAGCGCACAGTGTTTAAGCGAATCGTTAACTACCTGAAGACGCTCTTCAAGGTCAAAGCTGAAAATGCTATGGACCCAGAGATCGAGATCGAACAGGCAATCGAAGAAGCGCGCAAGCAAGACCGCCAGCTGCGTAACCAGGCGGCCAAGGTCATCGCTCACCGTGAGCAGCTCGAAAGCCGCATCGAAAAAGCAGCCGACCAAGCTGGCGAAGCGCGCGAGATGGCCAAGCAGGCGCTACTTCGCGCTGAGCGCGCAACCGCCGAAGGCGACAGCGCAGGCACAGAAAAGTGGACCAACACCGCGTCGAGTCTCGCGATGAAGCTTCAAGCATCAGAGGGAAACCTCGAAAGTCTCAAATCTCAGTACGAGATCGCGGTTGCCCAGGCAGACGAAGCCAACAAGGCCGTGCAAGGCAATGCCATGCGGGTGCAGGAACTTGCCGCCAAGCGCATGCAGCTGGTTGGTCAGATCCAACAGGCGAAAATGCAAGAAGAAGTGAACAAGGCCGTTGAATCGATGTCGGGCGCTCTTGAGACCGATGCTCCGAGCCTTGAGCGTGTCGAAGACAAGATCCAGGCACGGCTGGCAAATGCCAAGGCCAAGGCCGAGGTCGCGCAGTCGACGCCTGAAGGTGCCGAAGCCGAATTGCGCGACGCGGTGTCACTGGCAAAAGCCGACGACACGCTTGCTGAACTGCGTGCTGAGCTCGGACTGAACTAGTTGATGCGTTCGCCGTCGACCGACACGGCGAACCAGATTCCAGCGACGCCAGTGCCGAGTGGTAATCCAACGTCTGAGTCGCCGGTCCACGTGTACAGAGCTATGTCGTTATAGACGACCTGTTCTGTGCCGTCGGGCCGCTGAATAAGGCGGTATTTGGTCACGTCGAGTTCAGCTGAGATCAGGGCGGCAGTCTGGACCAACGGAATCCATGATTCGGTGCACTCACCAACGCAGAACAGTGCATCGTCACGATCGCGGCTGTTGCCGTAGACCGGGCGTCCGTCAGAATTGGTGATGACCACATGCTCGCCGTTGTCCACGACCTGCAAGGTCAACGACTCTCCGTTGGGGCCAGCCGCAGGGGTCGGCAGGGCGGCCGGTACTACGGTCGGAGCGACTCGGATCGCCGAAACCGACGAAGTCGTAGCGCACGCGGTTGAGCCCAGTAGAACAACCACCAACGCTGCACCAGCGGCCACCGATCGTGGGCTCGCTCGCACTATCAGCGTTCGGAAAACTCCTGATCGGCTAGTTGTCGAGTCGACCAATTGGTCAGTCGACTTTCGTGAACTTTGACGGTTCATACGCATCAACCCTCGCGTTTGGCACACTTGTCGGGCAAGTCTGGCCTGTGCTACGCCGTAATGGGCGTCATGGCCTTGGGTTGATATGCCTACGCGATTGGTTCCGATGCCTTACAGCAAATCGGGGATAGTGCCGTCAGACTGAGTGCGGGAAGAATGTCGACGTGCTCACGAACCGAGATCAAGTGGAACAGATTGATGATGTACTCGATATGCAAGACAATGGTGAGCTCGTGGCTCCAGTACTGATCGTTGACGATCATTCGCTGCTCGCCGGGAGTTTGGCGATGGTGCTCGCCGCTGAAGGTTGCGCGGTGCGCACCCTCAAGGCAACCACGGTCGAGACCCTCGCTGCGGAACTCGAAGAACGCGCGGCAGCCCTTGTGCTTGTTCGGATCCAACCGGGACCGCGATTGACCAACGCACTATCGCTCGTGTCGGTTGCGGCAGATGCAGGCGGCACCGTTGCGGTGCTGTCTGACTCAACCCATGAACTGCTTCAGGCTGCAGCTGTCAACGCCGGCGCTGCCGGGTTAATTGGCTCAAGTGAACTTCTCATCGACACCGTTGACGAAATTCTGGCAATGGTAAAAGGCGAACGGCTGATGTCTCCGGAGAGACGCCGCGAACTCACTGACCTCTTTGTGAAGCACCGCGTTGATCGGGACAACAGATTCTTGCCATTTGAGTCGTTGTCGCGACGCGAAGGTGAAGTTCTGTGCCTGCTCATGGAGGGCCACTCGGTCGCGAAGATTGCGGAATCCTCATTCGTGTCGGTTGGCACCGTGCGCACACAGGTCAAAGCCATTCTGCGCAAACTTGGTGTAAACAGCCAGGCAGCCGCTGTTGCCTTGGCCTATCGCAGTGGCTGGCCCGATGCTGATCCAACGCTGCCTGTCGACCTGAGACTACGCACACTCGACTGACCCAGCTGCGCCCAGCCCCGTGGGTTGGTTCAATTCGAACAGAGCATTATCGCTCCGGTCGTGTCGGAAAATTTCAGTGCCGCGTGGGGCGTGCCCCTGTTGCGGTCGTGTTACATTCTTGCAGCTGGCTCGTGCCGGTTTCTTGCTATGAACCTTCGCTCACGCAAACTGCTTCCGCTACTCGCGGTGTGCCTCCTGACTCAACTTTTGGCCGGAGGCGCGTCAGCGCAGACCGATGAGATCGAAGATCTGCGCGCTGCCCGAGACGAGGTTCGCAGCGATCGAGCTCGCGCAGCCGCCGACCTCGATCCGCTGCTCTCGCGCAATGAAGACATCGAAGCCGCCTTGCAGGTACTCAACGATGACCTCGCAGCCCACCAGGCCTCGCTGAATACGACCCGCACACAACTCGACAAGGCCCGTTCAGACGTCGCCGCGGCGAATCAGCAGGTGCTTGACGAGCAGGCCAGAATCGCGGACCTCCGTGTGCAGTTGCAACGCCAGGCGATCACCGCATATGTGCAGCCACGAAGCGAGTCAGGAAGCGACGAAGTGTTCAACGGCGCGAGCATTAACGAAGGCGAACGACGACGCGCCCTCGTTCTGGCGGTGAGCACCTCACAGAACGACATTCTCGACGATCTTCGGGCCGCCGAGGCTGGGCTCGAAACCGCCGCGGCCCGGGCTGCCGCAGCACAAGCTGATATCGAAGCTCGCCAACGCCTCGAGGCAGAACAGCTCGTGGGCCTCGAGCAGGCGATTGGTCGCCAACAACGCCTACAGCAGGTGCTCAACGATCGCATTGCCGAATTTCAAGCCGAGGTCGATGCTCACGCGGCAGATGACGATCTGCTGACCTCGCAAATCACGGGGCTGATCGTTGAAGAAGAAGCCCGTCAAGAAGCAATTCGCGAGGCGGCTCGCATCCAGGCCGAGCGTGAGCGTGTCGCCGCCGAAGAGGCTCGAATTCAGGCCGAACGTGCCGCGCGAATTGCGGCCGGCGTTGTGCCTGAGAACGAAGCGGTAGACCGGGCGTCTGCTGGCCTAACCGGACCACCCTCTGGCGCCACGATTTCGCAAGTTGGCTGGCCTGTGACTGGCGTGGTCACCTCGAACTTCGGTCCTCGTTGGGGGCGCCAGCACAACGGCATCGACATTGCCGCCAACACCGGTACCCCCGTGATTGCCGTAGCAGCGGGAACGGTCGTAGGCGCAGGGCCCTCGGGCGGGTTCGGTAATCTCGTGCTCGTTGACCATGGTGGTGGTCTGGTGAGCGCCTATGCCCACCTGAACAGCATCAACGTCTCGAATGGCCAACGAGTGTCCGCTGGGAATTCGGTAGGAACTGTCGGCTGCACGGGTAGCTGCACGGGTCCACATCTGCACTTCGAGATGAGGGTCAATGGCGTTGCCTACAACCCCATGTCGTATCTGAGCTGACCGTGAACGCGATGAAGTTGTGTGTCATTGGCGGCGGCAAGATGGCCGAAGCCCTGATTGGCGGCCTTATCGACCGATCTTGGGCCGAGCCGCGCGAGATCGGTGTCGTAGAGATTGATAGCGACCGCCGCGAGGTTTTGGTCGGCCAGCGCGGGGTCCGTGCGGCTGCATCGATCGATGCGGCGATCGACGATTCCGATTTCGACCTTGACGACGTCTTGATCGCCGTCAAACCGCAGCACACCGCTGACGTATGTCAGGCGCTTGCGTCTTCATCGACGCAGCGGGTGCTGTCAATCGCCGCGGGCGTGACCATCGAGGCGATTTCGCGTTCGCTGGGGCCGACACCACGGGTGATACGGGCTATGCCTAATACGCCTGCGCTGGTCGGTGTCGGTGCGGCCGCGATCGCGGGCTCAGCAAACGCAACACAACATGACATCACATGGGCAACCCGCATCCTCGAAGCAGTCGGCACGGTGGCGGTCGTTGATGAATTCGATCTCGACGCGGTAACCGGGCTGTCAGGCTCTGGGCCGGCCTATCTGTTCCTGCTCGCAGAGTCGATGCAGGCGGCCGCAGTTGCTGAGGGGCTTAGTGAGTCCCTGGCAGCCGCTCTCACGACTCAGACACTGCTCGGAGCTGCTGCGCTACTCGACGCAGATGATTCCTCGCCAGGGCAGCTGCGGGCCAATGTCACCTCGCCGGGGGGCACCACCGCAGCGGCGATCGGCGTAATGCAAGATCGCGGTCTCGAAGCAATCGTGCACGAGGCGATTGGCGCTGCTACCCGTCGCAGTCGGGAACTCGGCGCCAGCTGACCCGAACTGATCTGGCGCAGAAGTTGTTTGTGTGGCGCAAACACGCTAAAGGGCCACGCGTGTGCGGTTGGGCGCGAGTGACGAAAGTTACAAAACGCGTCTACAGTGCGTTGTGCTCCGCTGCTGTGAGTGACACAAGTTGTACCTCGCCATCGGCAAAGAAATCGCAAAAGAAATCGCAGACGAACCGAAAGACCCAACGTGACTGAGAACCAGCGCCCTCGTTACCTCACCGTCGCCGAAGTGGCCCACGACATGCGCGTCTCGACAATGACCGTGTACCGCTTGATCAAGTCGGGTGAGCTCGGCGCAGTTCGTGTTGGCAAGTCGTACCGAATCCGCGTTGCGGATCTCGACAAGTTCCTCGACAGCCGGTACGTCCGCGAAACGGGAACCGGCGAATAGCAACACCGGTCCAGTGCGCCATCGCACACTGAACTTCCTGACCGACTTCGGACTCGATGATGAGTTTGTAGCGGTCGTCAAATCTGTGGTCTGGGATATCGCGCCAGATACACGCATCGTGGACATCACTCATGCCATAACGCCTTTCGATGTGAAAGGCGCAGGTCTGACGTTGGCCCGTGCCGCTTCTTGGCTCAACCCCGGCGTCGTGCTTGCGGTTGTTGATCCCGGGGTCGGAAGCTCCCGACGCGCTGTGGCTGTAGAGGTCGGCGGGGGAGCGTCAGTGCTCGTTGGTCCAGACAACGGTCTTTTGGCTCCCGCTGTGGCCATGGTCGGCGGTGCCACCGCCGCGGTTGACATCAGCAACAGTCCTGTGCGCCTTGAAGGTCCGGGAGCAACCTTCGATGGCCGCGACTTGTTCGGACCGGTTGCGGCCCATCTCTGCATGGGGGCCGATTTGCAATCGGTGGGAACTCCAATCGATCCGGCCAAGCTGATGCCGGCCGTGGTTCCGGTATCGGCGCTCGAAGGTGACGTGATCGTTGCCGAGGTGCTTTGGGTCGACCGGTTTGGCAACGCTCAGCTGAACCTCGATCCCGACGAGCTCGACGGTGCATCTGGCGGCACGCAAACCTGGTCGCTGCAAACCGAGCAGACGACCCGTCCGGTGCGCCGGGAAACGCACTTCGACCGCTTGGGATCAGGCGAGCTCGGCTTGATCACAGACAGCGCGGGCATGATCTCTGTCGCTCTTTCTCGGGCGTCGGCAGCTCGTGAGTTCGGACTCGCGCCCGGCACCGAAGTACGCCTAATTCCCGCAGGCTCCGACCGCAACAACGCAGCCGGCCAAACCACCCCAGTGACCATCGGTCGCAAGGAGTCTTGATGCGTCCGGCAACCGTTCTCGTGATCGCAGTGTTGCTCGCTCTGATTGTCGGCGCAGCGGTGCTTCAGCTTGTTTTCATGACCTAAGCCAGTGCTGACCGGCTGTCGAATCGACAGGTCAGTTGAACAGGCCCGTCACTGCGGCACCAAGCTTGATCGCCATCTTGGCGGCTTTGCGCTCGGACTGAGTCTGTGCATCATCGACGAACGCCAATTCTGTTGGCGCTTCGCCAAAGGACTCGTCTGCGGTTGTGGGCTGCGTGACCACGACCGCGACTGGCTCTGGGTCGGCAGTAACGACCGGCGCTGCTTCTGCGACGAGAACCGGTTCAGCTGTGGGCTCTGGGGCTGCGACGACGACGACGGGGGCTGTTGTGGGCTCGGGTGCAGCGACTACGACAGGAGCTGCGGTCGCAACGGGTTCGGTTACGACCGGAGCTGCGGCCTGAGCCGGCGCCGGAGCGGCGCCTACTGCAGCGAATCGGTGGGCGGTGTACACCTTGCCTGTCGGGTGAATCCACACGCCGATACCGATCTGGGTGAAATCAGGGTCGAGGATTGCAGCACGGTGTGACGGGCTGTTCATGAACGATGTCGTCAATGACGCAACAGTCTGACCTCGGCCGACATTTTCGCCGACTTTGGTCCAGCCAGCGGGTGCGCCGCCACTTATGTCGCCGGCGTGCTGAAGGAAGCTCCCGTTCGCCATCGAATAGGCCCACTGCGAAGCGGCTGCGGCCAGACCGCCGTTGTAGGTGAGTGCCGGAAGCCCTGCGGCAGCCCGCTGTTGATTGACGGCGCTTAGGAACTGTCCTTCCATCGCTGTGTCTCGTGTTGGGGCTGTTTGGGCGTGGGCGTCGATCACTGGGGCAACAGCCAGTGCGAGTGCGCTTACGGTGAGTAGGAGCACGATCTTGGCAAGAATCTGGCGCATGGTCTTCTCTCAAAAACAGGGGACTAATGAGAGATTCGGACGCCCCCTGAATTGGTGAAGGCGGCGAAGCCTGAATGGTCAGGGCGACCCGTGCCATATGGAGGCCATATGGAGTACGTGGATCGTTTGACCCAGAAACAGCGAATTACGCGTACGATCAGCCTGCGTATGAACATCTGCGAGATGATCCGACCGTCAAGCGATGACCATGTTGCGCTCGTCGGCCCTGACCGCCGCACCTACCGCGAGCTGCATGCTGAGGTCGGGCTGATTCGAGCGAACCTGCTCAGCGAAGTGTCTCCAGGCGCCTCAGTGGTTGTCGTCGGAGCTACTTCGATTGCGTTCGTTGAAGCCGTGCTTGGTGCACTGTCGGCAGGTTGCGCAATCGTGCCCGTGCACGCCCGACAGCCAGTCGCGGAACTTGAACACGCGATTGGGGTCACACGACCAGCAATGATCATCGCTGCCGACCCGGCTGGTCTCGAGCTTCCTCAAGGATGCAACGTTCCGGTGCGCAGCGTTTCGGAACTGCTGGCACCAGCGGCGACAGTGCCAGCGTTGGTTCAGCGCGAAGCTTCTGACACCGCTGTGCTGCTTATGACCAGCGGCACCTCGGGCCGTCCCAAAATTGCGATGCTCAGCCACGCCAATATTCAGGCGAGTATTGCCCAGACCCTCGCCGGCGCAGAACAACTGAGAGCGCCCGGTCACATTGTGCTCGGCGTTGTGCCGTTGACACACGTACTCGGCCTGGTGAGCGTGCTGATGGTGTCGCTTCACACCGGGGCGACGGTTGTGCTCGACGAGGACTTGTCGGCTGAGTCAGTCGCCGCGGCGTTGCTCGAGCATCGCCCCACGTTGCTCGTAGCCCCGCCGGTATTCTGGTACCGGCTGAGTCAATCAGAGCTGACCGCGTCTGCTCTGAGCTCTGTGCGGCTCGCCGTCAGCGGCGCAGCTCCGCTTCCAGGGGTAGTCGCTCGTTCGGTGGCGGACCGGTTCGGAATCCAGGTTCGACAGGCGTACGGGCTCACCGAGGCTTCACCTGCCCTGGCTTCAGCAATCGGAACGGAAGCACCCGCGTCGTCAGTCGGTCGTCCGCTTCCTGGGGTCGAGATGCGATTGATCGACGATTTTGGACACGATGCGCTGGTCGGTGATGTCGGTGAGATTTTGGCGCGTGGCGCGAATATTTTCACCGGCTATCTCGACGATGACGCAGCAACTGCCGAGGTACTCGATGCTGACGGCTGGCTGCATACCGGCGACCTCGCCGTCGTTGACGAGTCCGGTCACCTGTTCATCGTGGGACGCGCCAAGGATCTCATCATCGTCTCAGGGTTCAACGTGCACCCGGGCGATGTTGAGCAGACGATTCAGTCGCACCCCCGCGTGCGAGAAGCCGCGGTCGTCGGCGAAGCTGACCTTGAGTTCGGTGAGCGAGTCGTGGCCTACGTAGTTGCAAGCGATGTGACCCTGCCGCCAGAAGAAGCGGACCTCGACCGACATTGTCGAGCCTCGCTGGCGGGCTACAAGTGTCCGAGCCGGTTCGAAATGGTCGAGGAGCTGCCTCGAGGTGCGACGGGCAAGCTCAAGCGGCGGGCGCTGCGCTGACAAAACCCGATCGCCGAACCTGAGTCTTGCGAGCGGAATCGTCAGTGCTCAATCAACTTGGAATCGTCAGATCGGAATCGTCAGCTCGGAATCGTCCGCACAACCTTTGTGAACTGGCTCACAAAGTCGTACTCTCGGCGGGGTGGACGTCGGTGAGCCTCTAGTTCCAGCGGCGACAGTCGCCCGACTGCCTCTGTATCTGCGCTCGCTTGAACAGCTTGGCGAAGACGATGTAGCCACGGTGTCATCTTCCCGTTTGGCCGAATTGGCGGGAGTGAACGCGGCCAAGCTTCGCAAAGATCTGTCGCACTTGGGCAGCTACGGAACCCGCGGCGTCGGCTATCAGGTTCCGAACCTCGCAGCTCAAATTCGCTACGAACTCGGCCTCGATGAGGTCTCGCCGGTCGTCGTGATCGGATTGGGAAATCTCGGTCAAGCGCTAGCGAACCACGCCGGGTTCGGGGATCGCGGGTTCCCGATAGTCGCCCTCGTCGATGTCGACCCTGCCAAAGTCGGGACCCGAATCGGGTCGATGACCGTTGCGCACCTCGACGACCTCGCTCGGATCGTTACCGCTCACGACGTGCAAACAGCCATCATCGCCACTCCGGTCGGTGCGGCCCAGGCGGTATGCGACCAAGCGATAGAAGCCGGAATCGTTTCGGTCTTGAACTTTGCTCCAACGGTGCTGCAGGTACCAGAAGGCGTGGCGTTGCGGCCCGTAGACCTTGCGCTTGAGCTGCAGATCCTTACCTATTACCGGCCGCGGGTAGGTCGACGTGACGAAAACGTCAGGCTTTTAGGATGATATTGGGCTCAACTATCGGGCATGATGCAATGGTGTACGCGTCCGTACCACCGGCCTTGCGGTTGGCTTACGTATCTGATTGCGGGCTGTCGTGTCGTTTGTAGTCATCGGACTCAACCACGCCACCGCACCCCTCGAGGTTCTTGAGCAGGTCACGGTGCCGGCCGATGGGCTCGACAAGGTACTCACCGATGTATCTCGGCGAGAACACATTTCTGAAGCAGTCGTGTTGTCGACCTGTAATCGCACCGAAATCTATGTCGTCGCTGAGCGATTCCACGGGGCATATCAAGACGTGCGCGACTTTCTGTGCGCTCATTCATTTCTGCCACCAGAACAACTGAGCGACCACCTCTACACGATGCATGACGAACAAGCGATTCGTCACCTGTTCGAAGTCAGTGCAGGCATCAACTCTGCCGTTATCGGCGAGCACGAAATTCTGGGTCAGGTCAAACGGGCATGGCTCGCTGCTCAGGAGCACGGTTGCGCTGCGACAAGTCTGAATTCGATCTTCCGAGCTGCGCTCGAAGTCGGCAAAAGGGTGCGAACTGACACGGGGATCAGCCGCAATATCGCCTCTGTCTCGCAAGCAGCAATCGTGCTCGGCGAAGATCGTTGCGGCTTGGCTGACAAGCAGGCGCTGCTGGTCGGAGCCGGCGAAATGGGTTCGGGCATGGCCCGCTCGCTCGCCGACCGAAATCTCGCCTCGCTCACCGTGATGAGCCGGTCTCCTGAGACTGCTCAGGACATCGCATCTCAGGTCGACGCGATCGTTGCTCCGTTTTCTGCACTGCACGATTCGCTGGTCGAGTGTGACATCGCGTTTATGTCGACCGCTGCCCCGAGTGCCGTTGTCGGTCGCGATGAGCTCGCATCAGTGATGGCACGCCGCAATGGGCGCCAGCTAGTGATCATCGACGTTGCCATGCCTCGTGATGTCGACGCGGCCGCCGCAACGCTTGCCGGTGTTGATTTGTGTGATCTCGACACGGTGGGAGCGTTTGTCGCCGCCGGCCTCGAGTCCCGAGCTGCAGAACTCGATGCCGCTCGGTCAATCGTTGAGCGCGAAGTTGTTCGTCACCTTGGTGACGAAGGTGCCCGCGCCATGGCACCGTTGATCACACAGTTTCGATCGAATGCCGAAGATATTCGAATGGCCGAGATGGCCCGTCTCGCTCCCCGGCTGGGGTCGATGACTGACGAACAGATCGCCGCCGTTGACGAGATCACGCGTTCGGTGCTGGGTAAGGTTCTGCACACCCCAACCGTGCGACTCAAAGAGTCTTCGGCGACGCTTCGCGGAGACCGTCTGGCCTCTGCAGTGCGTGAACTGTTTGACCTCGACTGACCGGCGGTCCAACATGAAAATTGCGACCCGCGGCAGCGAGCTTGCTCTCTGGCAGGCCAACCGCGTCCGAAGTTTGTTGACGCGACAGGACCCTGGTCGTGACGTTGAACTCGTCGTTGTCCAGACAGCTGGCGACCGTGATCAGCGCACCCCACTGCACGTGCTTGGCGGTAAAGGGGTCTTTGTCAAAGAAGTCCAGGCCGCTGTCCTCGACGGGCGTGCAGACATCGCGGTGCACTCGGCAAAGGACCTTCCCGCCGTGAGTCCCGACGGACTCGCGATTGGGGCAATTCCCGAGCGCGGTGACCCTCGCGACGCCCTCGTCGGAGTCGCGCTTGAAGAACTTCGCCCCGACGCGATTGTCGCCACAGGGTCGGTACGCCGGCGGGCGCTGCTCACTGCGCTTCGCCCAGACCTGCGTTTTGCCGAGCTGCGCGGCAACATGGCGACTCGACTGAGTCGCGTGACTGAGTTTGACGCGATTGTGGTGGCTATGGCGGCGATGGATCGCTTGGGCCTCACCCCCGAGGGCCTACATGCGATCGGCGTCGATGACATGATTCCGCAAGTTGGGCAGGGAGCACTTGCGGTTGAGTGCCGGGTTGGCGACGAAGCCACCATTGAGGCTCTCGCTCTGCTCGACGACCCAGCCGTGAGCCGCCTGGTGCACGCAGAACGATCGTTTCTTGGTGAGCTTGGCGGCGACTGCTCGCTGCCCGCAGGAGCCCATGCGACTCTCACCGATTCGGGAGCTGTGCAGGTTGAGGGCTTCCTTGCGTCAGCCGATCTTGACCGCTCGACCCGCGCCACGCTCACCGATGAAGACGGGCGTCTTGCCGGTGCAGGGGTGGCGCGCATGGTGCGATCAGCGCTTGCCGAATCATGAATACGGATCGATGACGATGACTCGGCCGCTTGCAGGCCGCCGAGTCGCTGTCACCCGCAGCCGGCACCAAGCGTCAGAGCTGACTGGTCGGCTTGAAGTACTTGGCGCCGAGGTCGTCGAGGTGCCGCTTATAGAAATTGTGGCTCCTCCCGGTGGCGATGAGCCGTTCGTCGCTGCGCTGAGCGACGCAGACCGCTACGCGTGGATCGTCGTAGCATCGCCAAACGGAGCGAGGCGGCTTGCGGCGTTGTATCCATCGGCCGCATCGGGTGCGCCGATGCCCCTGGTCGCCTGTGTTGGCAGCGGTACTGCAAGTGTGCTGGCAGCGGCAGACATCAAGGTTGCGCTTGTGCCGGGCCGCAGCGTGGCCGAGGGTCTCGTGGCTAGCTTCCCGGTCGCTCCTGGAACGGGCTCGTCAGTCCTGCTGGTGCAGGCAGAGGTCAGTCGTTCAGTTTTGAGCGACGGCTTACGCGCAAAGGGCTGGCAGGTAGACCCGGTCGTTGCGTATCGTACGGTTGACGCCGCTGTATCTGAACGCGATCGACAACAGCTCGCCACAGTCGATGCCATCACATTTACGTCGTCATCGACGGTTGACCGTTTCGTGCGTCTGGTCGGCAAGGTGCACCTGCCCGGAGCTGTCGTGACAATCGGTCCGATCACGAGTTCCACAGCACATAGTCACGACATCGTCGTTGATGTCGAAGCTGATCCTCACAACCTTGATGGCCTGGTGAGCGCCGTTGTTGCGTGGGCTGGCGAGCACCCGGTGCGAAGTTGATCACTGGCCCCGGTGTGGAACTGAATGAGCCCATACACTTCGACCGTGTCTAACGCTCTCACCAACGCTGCACTGTTCGAACGAGCCCAAAAGGTGATGCCGGGTGGGGTTAACTCGCCGGTGCGTTCCTTCCGTTCTGTCGGCGGCACTCCATACTTCGTTGCGAACGCAGAGGGCCCGTGGGTGTGGGACACCGAAGGCAAGCGCTACCTCGACTATGTGATGAGCTACGGGCCGTGCATTCTCGGGCATGCCAACCCCAACATCGTCGATGCAGTGTCGGTCGCCGCTGGGCAGGGAACCAGCTACGGAGCGCCCACCGAGCGCGAAGTGCTCATGGCCGAAGAGATGTGCTCCCGGGTGCCGGGCATGGAGATGATGCGTCTCGTGTCAAGCGGCACCGAAGCAGCGATGTCTGCCGTTCGATTGGCCCGCGGTGCGACGGGGCGTGATGTGATCGTCAAGTTTGCAGGCAATTATCACGGACACAGCGACAACCTTTTGGCCGCCGGCGGAAGCGGCATTGCCAACCAGGGCCTGAGTGGCTGCGACGGAGTTCCAGCGGGAGCTGTGGCTGACACCATCGTGGCGCCGTACAACGTCGTACCCGAGCTGGATTCATCGGTGGCTGCAGTAGCGGTCGAACCGGTTGCGGCGAACATGGGCGTTGTGGCGCCGGGCGAAGGCTTCCTGCGCGACCTTCGAGCGGCGTGTGATGACGTCGGCGCCATGTTGCTGTTCGACGAAGTCATAACCGGATTTCGTCTTGCACGTGGTGGCGCAACCGAATACTTCGGCGTGCAGCCCGATGTGTGGTGTTTCGGCAAGGTCATCGGCGGTGGCCTTCCGGTCGGCGCCTACGGTGCGTCGCGCGAGATCATGGGAAGCGTGGCACCGCTCGGTGGCGTCTATCAAGGCGGCACGTTGAGCGGGAATCCTTTGGCCACCGCTGCGGGGTTAGCGGCTCTCGAACAGCTTGACGCCAGCGCCTACAGCACGCTCGAGCACCTCGCGACGCGCCTCGGCGACGGTCTTGAAACTGCATTTCGGTCGGCGGGTATCGATGTCGTCTGCCCTCGGGTTGGGTCGCTTCTCGGCATCTTCTTCACCGATGTTGCACCGACGAACTTTGACGAAGCACAGGCCGCGGTCGAAGGCGACCGGTACAAGACATTCTTCCACGGCATGCTCGAGCGCGGTATTGCACTCGCTCCGGGCCCCTATGAAATGATCTTTGTGAGCACGGTGCATACCGATGAACTGATTGACATGACCATTGCTGCAGCGGCCGAAGTCGCTGGTGAAATGGCTGCTGGCTGAAAACCAGCCGTGCATTGGGCCGTTTGATCAGTCTTGGGCGAGCCGGGAAACGAGCTCGCCAATCTCATCGCTCGACAGGTTGGCGAAGCTGAATCGCAGCATCGCCCGATCGTCAGGTGTAAAGGCCGTGCCGGGAATGACGAGCACATCGCGGTCGTGCAGAAGCGAGGCCACCACGTCGAGGGTTTGCGTGTCGGCGTAGGGGTGACGGACCCAGCCGAAGTACGCGCCCGACGAAACAAGTTCGTAGCCGCCGGGTCTTGCACGCATCGAAGCACGGAAATGGTCGTGCAAATTCTCGATGCGCTTTGCCTGGGTGCGGCGCCATTCACCAGCTGATTTGAGCCCTGCAACTGCGGCCTCTTGACCAATCCGAGGTGCGCAGATAGCAATGCAATCGACAATTTTCATCGCTTCGATTAACAGGCTTGGGCCGCCCACTGCGGCGCCGACCCGATAGCCCGGAATCGCCAGATCTTTCGAAAAGCTGTGCAGCGTGACCAGGTGTTTTTGCCAATTGGGCCGTTCGTAGAGCGCGTGCGACGGCGCGTCGGTTCCTCGAAACGACCGGTACGTCTCATCGAGTATGAGATGCAGGTTGTGCGCTTGGCAGAGATCGAAGAAGTCTTCGAGTAGTTCGGCTGGCAACGTCGCTCCTGACGGATTGCCAGGCGACACAAGAACGATCGCTCGTGTACGCGGGTCGATGAGCTCTGCGGCATCGGCAATATTTGGCAGCAGGTCGGTGCCGGTTTCGAGGTATCGCCGCTCGACACCCTCGACGTTCAACCACATGTCGTGGTTGAAATAGAAGGGCACGGCCACGATGACGTTGTCGCCGACCTGGGTCAGCGCAGAGGAAACTACACAAAAAGCCTGATTGCAGCCAGCGGTGATGAGGACTTCGTGTGCGCCGACACCTGTTCGATGGTCGGCTGTGAGCTCTGCGGCGAGGGCTTCACGCAGCGCAGGCAGGCCTTGTTGGGGTACGTACCGAGCCCCATCGGGTTCGCGTGCGACTTCGGCGACTCGGTCGGCCACAATCGCGGGCGGAGGGAAGCTGGGGGCCGCCTGCGACAAATTGAGCAGCGGCCGCCGTGGAGTGTGCGCGGCGAGAAGCCCGAAAGCCGCGCCGATAGGCGAGTGAATCAGGCCGTCCGTGCGTCCGCGGGCAGCCATTGAGCCGATCTACTACTCGGCTGCGGTTTCTTCAGCCTCGGCGAGTTCCGCACGTGCGGCTGCAAGAGCCGCAGCGATTTCACCTTGGCCAGTGAAATCACCGTCGGGACCTTCGGCGAAGTGTTCAGGCAGATCTTCGAGCTCTCCGTGTTCGAGCATGTCCCAGACCTTTTCGGCTAGGGGTAGATCTTCTTCGTACCCGCCGAGTTCGATGCGCTCGTAGAACACAACGGCGATGAGCTCTTCGGTCGTCAGGTCAGCGCCAAAGGCCGGCATCGCCGAACCGTTGTAGTCGCCGATTGCCTTGCCATTGTCACCGTAGGAATCGAAGCCGGCGTCGGTATAGCCCTGCGAGCCGTGAACCACCCAGGCCATTTGCGCTTCGGCATCGGCGAACGTCTCGATTACCGCACCGCCAGCAAATGCGGGGCCGGTACCGCCTGCGCCAGCTGCGCCGTGGCAGTTCGAACAACCCGACTCGGTGTAGACAACGCTGCCTTCGTAGAGCACGCCCTCTTCGCGGGCGACATCTTCGAGGGTGCCCACATACATGATCAACCAGATAGGGAGAAACAACAGGACCGGCATGACCCAGTAGGGGATCTTTTTGCGACTCTTCGCCGCAGAAACCCAAGGACTATCAGGCTCAGGTGGGGCAGGCGGCGCAGCGGCGGGGATTGGCACCGGTGCCTTGATGGCGGGTGCCGTTGCGACGGCGCTCGTGGCCGCGGCGGCGGCTGGAGCTGCAGATGCGGCGGCGTCGCCGTCATCGACGACCAAGCCCATGGCGCGTCGACGATCACGTGACCGCTGTAGTAGATGCTCTGGGACTTCGGTCAACGCAGACTCCGAGGCGTCGAGGAGGATCATTCAAAGCGCAACATGACGGGCAGACCGCGCCGACGATGATCGTAGACGCACCGCCGGTCAGCGAGACAACTATGAGGGCAGAAAAATGTCAGAGGTTCGCGATTGGTCCTGTCGGCGCCAAAGAACATCCGAGAAATGTTGCCCAAAGACTTGGCCTCGGTCTGGTCTCGCTGATAGACAGGCGAGGTGAGTGCACACGCGGCCGCTTGTGCTGGGTACAATCTGCTTGTGATTACTTTCACGAGCGATTCCGAGCGAGGTTTCGAAGCATCGTGAAACGACAGAGCAACGTGAAACGGCAGGCATAGTGAACCGTTGGATTGATGGCGCAATCGTCAAGTTCGTTGGGTTTCTTGCCGCGACGACCGTGGGCCTGTTCTTCATCATCGCTCTGTGGGTTGGCCTTACCGTTCCAGGGCGCCAGTTCCCGTATCTGAACGTCGCCTTTGTGGTGTCGTGGATCATCGCCCTCTTGTCGCTTGTTCCTGTGCTCATGATCATGAAGTCTCGCCCAGCCGGCAAGCCGGCCACCTGGGGCGAAAACATGATCGGTGCCACCTACACCTTCTTTGTTCTGTTCTGGATCTACGGAACCGTGCCGCACCAATGGCTGACGTTTGCAGAGAGCGAACTGAACTGGCGAAGTGACCGTTTCTTGATCGGTCCGCGGCTTCCATGGGACTCGTCACAGGGAATCTTGGAATGGGCGCTCCCGCTGACGCTTACCTACACCGTCGTCAAAGATCTCATCGCCGTGCTGATCTACGGCGTCGCTCTCGTCGCCAACGTCGCTGTGTTCTCTATGTGGCAGCGGCGAGATGAAACCGTCAAAGCCCCTGAACTTGAGTCGACCTCGCGCTATGGCCGTCCAATCGTGCGGGCTGCTGAAAAGGTGTCTGTCTGATGGGTGTACTCGATGCAAACCCGCCACTGCCCGAGTTTCGTAGCGACTATGTGCTGCAAGAGGTCGACGCTGCCTGGCTGAGCCAGGCGGTCAAACCCAAGCAATTCATTCACATTGACCAAAGCGAGTGCATCACCTGCGAAGGTTGTGTCGACATCTGCCCGTGGAAATGCATTCACATGGTCACGACCGACGCCATCGATGACGCAATCGGCACCGAGCAACCTGGCGAAGACCCCAACGACCACGTGATCTTCACAATCGATGACGATGTTTGCACCCGCTGTGCGCTTTGCGTCGATCGTTGCCCAACCGGAGTCATCATTCTTGGCAAGCTCGGCGATGCCGCCGCTGTTGGCGACCTTCACCAGCGCACAAACACCCATGGCTACGGCTACGGCATGCGTCTCGGCTGATCGCCGCACGCTCACTTGATTTTTCGACCCACCAACCCGACCCGACACCGCTGACACAGAGGAGACCACGCAAGTGGCACCAACACCCCCAAGTGCTGATCAGGTAAAGCAGGCCGTCAGCGACCTCGCGGACCGCACACAGAGCTCCCAAGCATGGAGCTCAATCTTCCGGCCCGGCTCTATCTTCCGTAAGGGATACACCGACAGTCCGCGTAATCGCAGCTACGTGATCATGAACTCGGTGCTGTACCACCTTCACCCGGTCAAAGTGAAGCGCCATGCGGTCAAGGTCAGCTACACCCTGTGCCTCGGTGGTCTGAGCTTCTTCCTCTTCATCTTGTTGACCGTCACCGGCATCTTCTTGATGTTCTTTTACCGGCCGACTGCCTCTGCGGCCTATGCCGACATGGAAACCCTGCGATCAGCGGTGACCTTTGGCCTGCTGGTGCGAAATATGCACCGGTGGGGCGCTCACCTGATGGTGTTGTCGGTGTTCTTGCATATGGCACGTGTCTTCTATCACGGTGCGTACAAGTCGCCTCGCGAGTTCAACTGGGTCATCGGCGTGATCCTGCTTACGTTGACGCTGTTGCTGTCGTTCACCGGTTATCTGCTTCCTTGGGATCAGCTGGCCCTGTGGGCGGTAACGGTGGGAACGAACATGATGGGCTTCACCCCGGTCTTTGGCGATCAGGTGCGCTTTGTCTTGCTCGGCGGCGTTGAGATCGGAAGCGACACATTGTTGAGGTGGTACGTCCTTCACGTACTGATGTTGCCCTTTGTGACCGTCATCATGATGGCGATCCACTTCTGGAGGGTCCGCAAAGACGGCGGAATCTCCGGGCCGCTGTAGGAGCAAGGAACAGCCATGACTGAAATCCCCGAGCACCTGCTCAAACGGGCACAAGAAGCCCGAGATCGCGCCGCTGCAAAAGGCGCCGAGACCGCTGCAGCCGACGCGCCCGCAGCTGCAGCGCCAGCCGAAGACGTTTCGCCCGAAGCTGCTGCTGCCGCGTCGAAAATTCCGCCTCACCTGCTTGAGCGTGCCAAAGCTGCGCGCGCCAAGTCGGCGAGTACCGCGGTCGAATCTGCCGCTCCCGCGGCAGCCGTGGCGACCGCAGGCGGTGCAGTCGCTACAGCAACGGCTCCTCCTCCAACTGGACCGGGTGGGCACACACAACGGTTGCTGACGGTCGTCAAGTCTGGCTCGATTCAAGATGTCAAGGCCATGCCGGTTGACAAAGTCCATGTGTGGCCGCACCTGCTCGTTGTTGAATTCGTGGCCGCGCTCGCTGTGACCGCGTTTACCCTGATCTTCTCGATTTTCGTCAATGCGCCGTTGCTCGAGCTCGCAGACTTCAACGCCACGCCAAACCCGTCAAAGGCACCCTGGTACTTCCTCGGCCTGCAGGAACTGTTGACAATGTTCCACCCCATGGTCGCTGGTGTGACCCTGCCAGGCTTCGCCTTGATCTTGTTGATCCTGGCTCCCTACATCGACAAGAACCCATCGAACAAGCCAGAGAAGCGCAAGTTCGCCATCTCCTTGATGACGGTGCACCTCATGTTCTGGACCGTGCTGGTCATGATCGGCTCGTTCTTCCGTGGTCCCGGCTTCAACTTTGTCTTCCCCTGGGAAGCTGGTCTGTTCTTTGAGCTCTAGCCCGAACTCCCCGAAAGGCATTTCATGACCATCGCTCTGATCGTCATCGCCGCCCTTGTCGTACTCGCGGCGGTCACACTTGTTGCAACGCTTCGACGGCGTGACACTGCGTCGGCGGCCGGTCACCTGTCGCGCGAGACGTTGTCACGCGACCGCGGCATGGTCACCTTGACCGAAACCGATGTCGAGCTTCCGACTGGTCGCGAAGTTGAACGATCTGCCGTTGTGGCTCGCCGCGAAGGTCAATCGATTGTTCCGGCCAAATCGAGTGAGCTCACTACGTGGACTCCGCCAGAAGCTGAGCAGACCGGCATGGCCCGTCGCCAGTTCCTGAACCGGTCAATCATCGGAAGCTTCGCTCTCGGCCTCGGCGGCTTCGGCGGCGGTGTGCTTGCGTTTCTGTGGCCACCGTTCATCACCGGCTTCGGCGCACCGATTCAAGTCGGCAAAATCACCGACATCGTGCAAACCATTCGCGACAATGGCGGTTTCTGGTATCGGCCAGACGGCCGCATGTGGCTCACCGAATATCCAGTAGGCGCGATCGAACGTGCCCGCAGCGTGTACTCCGGCCCCGAACTTTCAGGCATGGAAGCAGGCGTTGTTGCCTTGTACCAGAAGTGCCCACACCTCGGATGTCGCGTGCCTGAGTGCCTGACGTCGCAGTGGTTCGAGTGCCCTTGCCACGGCTCCAAGTACAACCGAGTCGGCGAGAAGCGCGGCGGCCCAGCGCCTCGCGGAATGGACCGCTTCGCGATGACTGTCTCAAGCGACGGTTTCCTCACCGTGAACACCGGGCAAGTGATCCAAGGTCCACCGATCGGCACGAATACGACGGGGCAGGAGGCCGAAGGGCCAAACTGCATCGGCGAAGCCACCCACTGATTTACTAGAAGAGTTGTCTGCACCACTCATGGAAATCTCTCCACACCTGATCGCGGCCTCCGCGCAACGCCAGATTGGCTATGTGATTGTCGGCATCGTGCTGACAGCCATGGTCATCTATTGGCTGTTCAACTGGCTCGCAGGCCGCAACGAAACCGGCTCCGAAATTGAGCTGGCCGCGAACCGCAAACCAAACATGACCGATGAAGAGATGGAGACTAAGCGTCTCGATCTCAGCCTGACCGGTGGCCTTGTTACTCTCACGATCATCGCCATTGCGTTGCCGCTGTACTGGCTCGGCGAACCCGGACGTCATGACGGTCTCATTGAGTTCACCGATGGCCAATTCGTTCGACAGGGCGAAGAGCTGTTCGCCGAGAACTGCGCACAATGCCACGGCTCAGCAAACGGTGAAGGAGGCATTGCGGCCGACTACGCAATTGTTGACGGCAACGGCGTATTCGTTGAGCAGGTCGACTGGAAAGCCCCATCGTTGGCCGCAGTTCTCGATCGCTTTAGCTACGACGAAGTCAAGTACATCTTGAACTATGGCCGGTCGAACTCGCCGATGCCGGCGTGGGGCGCTCCTGGTGGTGGCCCTATGACCGATCAGCAGGTCGACAAGGTGATTGCGTATCTCGCTCATGAACAACAGAGTTCCGAAGACATCGCCAAGGGCGTGCTCGATGGGCTCGATGGAGCCGCCCGCGCCAAAGCCGAAGCCGATGATCCGGCGACAGCCAATGCCATGTATTCATTGCGCAATGAGATCACCCATCTGAACGCAGACCTTGGTCGTCTCGCTGCCGACAGTGCCGAAGCCGCGGCGTTGTCTGCCGAGATCGAAGTGCTCCAGGCCGAACACGACGCTCTTGACGATGCGTTGGCCGCAGCTGGGGTGGCCGTTCGGGCCGCTGCTGATACCGACCAGATTGTCATGGGCGAGCTGCTGTTCAACAACCCCGCGTCATCGGGTGCCTACGGCTGCGCTCGCTGCCACAGCGCCGGTTGGAGCATCGATGCCAACAGCTATTCTGACAATCCGCTTATTCCGCCGATCGTTAATGGCGGGGGTGGGTTCGGCCCGAGTCTGAGCGGGGTCGCCGACCAGTTCGAGACAGCCGCTGATCAGACGAGCTTCGTGACGAGCGGTAGCAAGAACGGGATTGCCTATGGTGCGTTTGGCCAGGGTGATGGCGGCGGGCAGATGCCAGGGTTCGGCGCATGCTGGGCCGAAGATAATGCCATTCTGCCTCGTATACAGAGTGATCGAATCGCCGGTCATTGTGACGGCCGGTCAGGCATCTTGACCACCGAACAAATCGAAGCGATCGTTGCGTACGAAAGGTCGGTCGACTGATGCTCAGCGCTATTGAGATTATTGCTGGGCTCGGTTGGGACCCAGAAATTCGCGGCCTGCTCACCGTTGCCTTGGCATCGGCCGTGCTCGGCGGTTCCGTGTGGCTGTTGCTGGTTACGAACACCGGCACCCGACTCGGCTCTCTCATCGCCCTCGCAGGCTTTTGGGGCTGGATGTTCGTGATGGGCATCTTCTGGTGGATCTATGGCATTGGCTGGACTGGCAACAGTCCAACGTGGGAAGTCCAGGACACCTTCGCCGATGTAGCTGGCGACGAAGCCGAAGGCATTGCCGATGCCTTTATCGGCAATGTTGGTGACCTACCCGACGGGAACTGCCAGGCTGGAACCGACAGCTTCCCTCCTGCAGGTGGCGTCGCCAGCGTTTCCCTGTCGGCGAGCAATGCCGAAGACTGCTCGCCGCGTGCGATTGAAGTGCTCATGGCATACCCCGGTATTGAGCGCGAGATGGTGATTCAGGAACTGCTGAATCCGCAAGACGACACCAGCAAGATTCCGGCAATCGCCCAGGACCTGTTCGGTGCAAGCGGCGACTCGGTCGAGGCAGTCCTCAGCAGCCTGTCCGAAGGTCAACGAGACCAGGTATTCGACGAGATTGTGGCCCGTAAACATGGTGAACTCACCGACGGCGTCATGGCGGCAAATGATCGTCTCAGCGGCGACCCTCGCTTCCTGGCAGGTGGTGACCTCGAAGCTGTTGTCGGCGAGACCATCGCGAACCAAAATCTCCGAGTTGATGACATCAGCTTGAGCGTCTTGGCGTCGAACTCGTCGGCCATGATCGACTGGGCAACCAACACCGGCGTGCTCGATCTTTCAGGCTGGAACCTGCAAACAAGCAGCCAGTCAGGCGAAGCTGCAGCCACCGCCGATGCCTATTTGCGTGATGGTTTGTTCCCTGAGGGCGAGTTCGTCGTGCTCGATGCCTATCAACAAGGCGGCAAGCCGAAACGCACAGGCACCGGCATGTGGGATCGCATCAGCCACAAGATCACCAGCACGTTGCGGGTGACACACCCCACGAACTACACCGTGATCAACGTGCAGGGCATTCTCGATAAGCCACTCGATCCGTCGAAGCCTCCACCGATCCCCGAAGCTGATCCCGCGGAACCGACCTACTCGGTCGTGCTGGTCCGAAATCTTGGCAACTTGCGGTTGATTCCGGCGCTGTTCACCCTCGGGTCGTTGGCGTTGTTTCTCGTGACCTGTCTCGTCCTGCATTGGCGTGATCTCGGGTTGCGTGAAAAAGGCCTCGAGGACTGATCGTGCTCGGCCAATACCTCCCTATCGTCACGTTGTTTGTGCTCGGCGTGGTTTTCGCCGTCGGGGGACTCGCGGCGTCGAAGATATTGGCCCCGAACCGGTCGACGCCGATCAAACTCGCGCCCTACGAGTGCGGTGTGAGTGGTGAAGAGACCACAACGCCAGCACGCTTCCCGGTGCGGTTCTTCTTGGTGGCCATGATCTTCATCGTTTTTGATATCGAAGTCATCTTCTTGTACCCCTGGGCCATGGTATTTCGTGAACTCGGAACCTTTGGACTGGTTGCAATCGGCATCTTCTCGTTTGCGGTGTTCGAGTCGTTCATCTACCTCATTGGTAACGGTGCGCTCGAATGGGGTCCCATCAAGAAGGTCTCGCAGCAGCCAGCCCAGATGCAGGTCAACCGCACATCTACATCAACGATTCGTCGGGTCGGCGATCGCGGGCGCGAGGTTGTCAACGTGGTTCCGCATGGCCCCGACGCCAAGCCAGAAATCGCCGAGGTCGCCTGATGGCTCGAATACCCGGTGTCGGCGAGACTGCGGAGATCGCCGAAAAAGGCCTGGGCGGACTCGAACACAATTTCCTCACCGCCAAGCTCGAAACGCTTGTCAACTGGAGCCGTGCCCGCAGCCTCATGCCGGCGACCTTTGGTCTGGCCTGTTGCGCTATCGAAATGATGGCTACCGGTGGCCCGCACTACGATCTTGCTCGCTTTGGCATGGAAGCCTTTCGGGCGTCGCCCCGCCAAGCCGATGTGATGATCGTGGCTGGCCGTGTAAGCCAGAAGATGGCCCCCGTATTGCGACAGATCTATGACCAGATGATGGAACCCAAGTGGGTCATCTCCATGGGTGTGTGCGCCTCAACCGGCGGCATGTTCAACAATTACGCACTGGTGCAAGGTGTCGATCAGATTGTGCCTGTCGACGTGTATGCACCGGGCTGCCCGCCGGGCCCCGAGACCTTGCTACACGCCATAGTCACCCTGCACAAGATGATCGAAACCGACGAGTTGGTCGATCGCCGCCGCATCAACGGTGGCGGCGCTGGCATCGTCGTTGAACAACGCGACGGCCAAACTGCTAGCAAGGTGGTGCTCACGCGATGAGCGACGAGGCGACGGCACAGTCCGACGCACTTGACGCAGAGGGGGCCATCGAAGCCGATCCGCCTGCGAGTGCCTACGGCGTACCCGTAACAAACGAGCGCGATCAGCAAGTTCTGTTTCCCGATCGTGACAACTACATCGCCACAATCGAGGCTCTCAAAGCCGATGGCTTTGTATCCGCCGTAGATCTTTGTGGCGTCGACAACCTCACCCGGGCGCACCGATCGCTACCCGCAGGTGTTGCGCCTGAACGATTCGAAGTTGTTGTCAGCCTGCTCGCTCACGAACCGCCGCGACGCACTCGTGTGCGGGTGCAAGTTCCTGAATCAGATCCCACGATCGCAACGTTGTTCGATCTGTACCCCGGTACCGAAAACCTCGAACGGGAAACCTGGGACATGTTTGGCATTGTCTTTGAGAACCACCCGGACCCGTCACGGATCTTGATGCCTCCCGACTGGCAAGGCCACCCGCTTCGCAAAGATTTCGCGGTCGGGACCGTGCCAGTTCAATTCAAGGGCGCATCCGCGCCCCGGTGACCGAAAGCCTCTGCGATGACTCTGCTTGACGACACCACCGCGGCCTCGACCGACGAGCGCGTGACCCGACGCGGCGACGACAGCGCTGTGCTTCGTATCGACGAGGCCAATGTCGCCATGGTCGAAACCGTCGACATCGACCCCAACGCCGACACCCCAATGATCGTGAACATGGGACCGGTGCACCCGTCAACGCATGGCGTGCTCCGTCTCGTGCTCGAAATGCAAGGCGAACAAGTCCTGCGGTCAAAGCCGGTGATTGGCTATCTGCACACGGGCATGGAAAAAACTGGCGAGCAACTCAGCTTCATGCAGGGCCCAACCAACGTGACCCGTATGGACTACGCCTCGCCGCTGTTCAACGAACTCGTATTCTCGCTGGCGACCGAAGAACTCCTCGGCATCGAAGTGCCGCCCCGGGCCCAGTGGATTCGCACCTTGATGTGCGAACTGAATCGAATCTCATCGCACATGCTGTTTCAAGCCACCAATGGCATGGACGTCGGCGCAGTGTCAATGATGCTCTACGGCAACCGGCTGCGCGAAGAAACGCTGCGCATTCTCGAGAAAATCACCGGTCTGCGCATGAATCACAACTACATCCGTCCCGGTGGAGTCGCAGCCGACTTGCACGATGGCTGGCAAGAAGATATCGGCGGGCTTCTTGATCTGCTTCCGCCGTTGATTGACGAATTCGACGAGTTGCTGACCGGTCAGCCGATCTTTCAAGAACGCCTGCAGGGTGTTGGCGCGATCAATAGTGCCGAATGTCTCGCCCTTGGAGTGACCGGCCCCATCTTGCGAGGTTCCGGCTACGCCTGGGACCTACGTCGCGATATGCCGTACCTCAAGTACGACGAACTCGACTTCGATGTCATCGTCGGCACCTACGGTGACTGCTTTGACCGGTATGCCGTTCGGCTCGCCGAGGCGCGTGAATCAATACGTATCGTCGGTCAGTGCATCGACAAGATGCCCCCGGGCGACTATCGCCTGCAAGACAAGAAGGTCACGCCACCACCGCGTGCCCGCATCGATGAATCGATGGAAGCCCTCATTCACCACTTCAAGATCTTCACCGAGGGCTTCAAAGTGCCTGAGGGCGAGGTCTATGTAGCCGTCGAATCACCTCGTGGTGAACTCGGCTGTTACATGGTGAGTGACGGGGGAGCACACCCATATCGCATGCATATTCGTGCTCCGAGTTTCGTCAACCTGCAGACCATGCCGCACATGATGAACGAGGCGCTCGTGGCTGATGTGGTGGCCATTATCTCTTCTGTTGACCCTGTACTTGGTGAGGTTGATCGCTGATGGCAGTTTTCCCGGGCTCGCAAGCCTGCTCGCCCTTTCGGCATTCGCCTGAATCTCCGGGCTCGCAAGCCTGCTCGCCCTTTCGGCATTCGCCTGAATCCGCAACTGAGGTGAGTTTCTGATGGCTCGACTCTCCGAAGCCAGCTTGCGCATCGCGCACGAAATTCTCGGTCGGTATCCGCGCAAGAAAAGCGCTCTGATACCGCTGCTGCATCTCGCCCAAGAACAACACGGCTGGGTAACCGACGACGCCATGACCCACATCGCAGAGCTTGTCGAAGTCACGCCCGCTGAAGTGCTTGGCACCTGCTCGTTCTACGAGATGTTCAAACGCTCGCCAGTCGGCAAGTTCCGCATCAACATCTGCCACGGCATTTCGTGTCACCTTCTCGGCGCCGAAGAGCTACTCGAACACGCGGAACACACGCTGGGCGTGCGTCCGGGCAGCGTGACCGAAGATCAAATCAGTTTTGAAGGCGTCGAATGCATCGCAGCATGCACCGAGGCGCCGTGCCTGCAGGTGAACTACCGCTATATGAACAAGGTTGACGCCGACGGATTCGATGCGCTAGTCAGCGGCCTGCGTGACGGTTCGGTCTACATCCCACCACACGGCACGCTGGCGCTGAGTCGGCAAGTAATTCCCGAAGATCGCGCCGCAGGCAACGCCATGGTCGATGATCCGTCTGCGCCATCATGGTGGCCAGTTGAAGAAGGCGAAGCCTGATGGTCGAGCGCATTGTTACGAAACGGTTCGACAACGTCAACGCGCACGAGCTGGCTGAATACGAAGCCACCGGTGGCTACCAGGCGTTGCGCAAAGCACTGAATATGACGCCAACGCAGGTACACGACGAGGTTAAGGCCGCGAGCCTGCTCGGTCGTGGCGGCGCCGGCTTCCCTGCCGGCGTCAAGTGGGGATTTTGTCCGCCCAACAAGTGGCCCCGGTATCTGGTGGTCAACGGCGACGAATCTGAACCCGGCACGTACAAGGATCGCCAGCTTCTTGAGCGCGACCCACACATGATCATCGAAGGCTGCCTACTGGCCTGTTACGCCGTTGGCTTGACCCAGTGCTTCTTGTACATCCGTGGCGAAATGGCTCACGCACAAGAACGCGTTGCCAAGGCACTCAACGACGCCTATGCCGCCGGCTACGTGGGCAAAAACGTGCTCGGCACCGACTTCTCGGTCGACATTGTCTTGCACTGGGGCGCAGGCGCGTACATCGTTGGCGAAGAAACTGCCCTCATCGAAAGCCTCGAAGGCAACCGTGGCATGCCGCGACTCAAGCCACCGTTTTTCCCCGCAGCGGTGGGCCTGTACGGCCAACCGACCATCGTGAACAATGTCGAGACCCTGGCGAACCTGCCATGGATTATCGACAACGGTGCCGATGCATTTGCCGCCATGGGCGCAGAGAACTCTAAAGGCACACGTGTCTTCGCCGTATCTGGTCACGTGAATAACCCAGGCGTCTTCGAAGTCGAATTTGGCGTGACGACGTTTCGAGACATCATCGAAAAGCCTGAATATGCCGGCGGCGTGCGCGACGGCAAGAAGCTCAAAGCGTTTATCCCTGGCGGCGCAAGCGCCATCTGGTTCTTTGATGAACACCTAGATCTGCCGCTCGAAAAGGCTGCCATTGATCAGGCCGGAAGCATGCTCGGCTCAGGAGCCATTGTTGTGATGGACGAAGACACCGACATGGTCCGGGCCGCGCACAACATTGTGCGGTTCTTCGCACGTGAGAGCTGCGGCAAATGCACGCCATGTCGCGAAGGCACAACGTGGCTCGAGCGCATACTCAGCCGAATCATCGCCGGCCACGGACGCCCAAGCGACCTTTCACTTCTTACCGAAGTGTGCGACAACATCAGCCCGGGAATGGCCTGGCCTCCGCGCATGACAACGATCTGCCCGCTGGGCCCTTCAGCCGTGTCGCCGATTGCCTCGGTCATCGAACGATTCCGCAACGAGTTCGACGAATACATCACCTTGTCTGACCGGTCTCTAATTGAAGTAACAGCCGCTGGGGGTGGCGCATGAGCGACGCTCCAAAGACAGACGACACCGATGTGACCGTGGCCGATGCTGAGGTCACCGAAATCGAAGCTCCAGAAGTTCCGGCACCGCCCCCTGGCGTACCGATCACCGTCAATGGTGAAACGGTGCACGCCACCCCGGGGCGCATGCTGATCGACGCCTGCGAAGACGCCGGTGTCTACGTACCTCGCTTCTGTTATCACCCACGCATGACGCCCGTCGGCATGTGTCGCATGTGTCTCGTCGAAGTCGACACCGGCCGCGGTCCTGCCCTTCAACCATCGTGCATGCTCACCGTGAGCGACGGCATGATCGTCGACACCGAAAGCGAAGCCACCAAAAAAGCACAAGATGGTGTGCTTGAGTTGTTGCTTATCAACCACCCGCTCGACTGCCCTGTCTGCGACAAGGGCGGCGAATGCCCTCTGCAGGACCAGACAATGTCCTACGGCCCGGGCGAAAGCCGCTTTATCGAAGAGAAACGTCACTTTGAAAAGCCGATTCCGATCAATGACAATGTGTTCCTTGATCGCGAACGTTGCATCTTGTGTGACCGCTGCACCCGTTTCGCTCAAGAAGTCGCTGGCGATCCGCTGATTCACTTCATTGACCGAGGCAATAACACTCAGGTCAACACTTTTCCAGACGACCCGTTCTCCTCGCACTTCAGCGGCAACACCGTGCAGATCTGTCCCGTAGGCGCTCTCACAGCCAAGCCGTACCGGTTCAAAGCCCGCCCGTGGGACCTGACCGAAATCGAATCGACCTACCCCAACGCCATGGGCGATCGCATCACGATCCAGTCGTCACGCAACGAGGTCCTGCGCTACCTCGGCGTCGACAGCGACGCCGTCAACTGGGGCTGGCTCGCAGACCGCGACCGTTTCAGTTTCGAATCAACCATGAACGAAGCCCGTCTCACCGCGCCTCTTGTTCGCGGTGGGGGGCTCGGAGCCCCGGACCCTGCCGGCGCAGAGCTGGTTGGCTCAACCTGGTCAGCTGCGCTGGCACAGGTTGCCGCAGCGCTCGATGCTGCACGGGTCAACCCGTCGTCAATCGGCGTCATTGGCGGCGCACGCCTAACCAACGAAGGCCAGTACGCCTGGGCCAAACTGGCCAAGGGCGTACTCGGCACCGACAACGTCGACGCTCAGCTCGGCGATGGAATTCCGGCTGATGTTTTGTGCGCCCTGCCTCGAGCCACAATCGCCGAAGCATGTGCACCCGGTGGCACGGTCGTCATCATTGGCACCGACCCCAAAGAAGAACTCGGAACCCTGTACCTCAGGCTTCGTCACGCGGCGATACACGACGACGTCAAGCTCATCGAGTTGACGGCCACTGAAACCGGGTTGTCTCGCCAGGCTTCGATGTCGTTGCGGGTTCGCCCCGGCGACCTCGGCGTTGTCGCCGACGCAATTGTGCGCGGCGATGAAACCGCGGAGATCGGCCTGACCTCAACAGCAGACATCGCCGCAGCCCACGCCGCTCTTAACGCCGCCGACCAAGTCACGGTCATCGTCGGAAGCGGTTCGCTGGCCGAACACACGGCGCTGACAGTCGAAGCCATCAATGCGTTCGCTTCTCGCAGCAAGGTCAAGTTTTTGTCTGCGCTTCGGCGTGGCAACGTGCATGGTGCAATCGATCTTGGTCTCGCGCCTGGTCTGCTTCCGGGGCGCACCTCGCTCGAAGCTGGGCGAAGCTGGTTCAACGACAAGTGGCCAACAACCCCGGCTGAAACCGGGCACGACACTGCTGCCATGCTCGCTGCCGCTGCAACTGGCAAGATCGACGTTCTCGTATTGTTGGGCGCTGACCCGCTGATCGATTTCCCAGATCCAGAACTGGCCCGTGCCGGTCTCGCTGGCGCCCGAATGGTCGTCGCTGTTGATCTGTTTGCCAACGATTCGGTGTATGCGTTTGCCGACGTGGTGCTGCCTGCCGCAGCGTGCGGCGAAAAGTCTGGCTCGCACACCAACCTCGAAGGTCGCGTCAGCGCAGTACGTCAAAAGGTCACACCGCCGGGAACGGCCCGCGCCGACTGGATGATCGCTGCCGAGGTTGCCATGCACCTCGGCGAAGACCTTGGTTTCGAGTCTTCGACTGAAGTGACCGATGAGATCGCCGCAGTTTCGCCATTGCATGCGCACGCGACCGCTGCGGCAATCGAAGATGCCGCCGACGGAGTGTTGCTTGGTAATGCTTCCACCGGTGGCCCGGCTCGCTTCGTGTGGCAAGACCTTGGAGCGCCGTCGCCAGCTACGCCTCTCGACCGCTACTCGTTCCGGCTTTGTATCGATCGCACGATGTATGACCACGGCACACTGACGCTGTCGGCGCCGTCACTTGCCCCGCTGGCCGCACCGGGTTCGGTTCGTCTGCACCCCAGCGATGCCAATGCGCTTGGCGTGGTCGACGGCTCTGCTGTTCGTCTGAGCAGCAAACGAGCGTCGGTCGAGGGACCGGTTGTTGTCGACGCACGCGTTGCTCGTGGCGTCGCTGCGATTGCTCACAACCATGCGGGGCTCGACGCTCGTGCCCTTATCGAACTCGATGCCCCGGTTACTGACATCAGGATCGAGACACTGTGATTCGAGACGCAGTTGTTCAAAACACGGGGATCTCGTCATTGTTGCCGTTGGCTGTCGACCCGCTGTTCGTCGGTGGCGTCGGTCTCGAAGAAGTTCTAATCGTGCTCGTGAAGGTCGCGGTGGCTTTCGTTCTCTTGCTGATCAGCGTCATGTTGATCATCTGGTTCGAACGCAAGCTGCACGCCGATATGACCAACCGGGTCGGCCCAAACATCGCTGGTCCCTTTGGGCTATTCCAAACACTGGCTGACGGCCTCAAGCTGACCTTCAAAGAAGATCTGATTCCCGAACGCGGCGATCGATTCGTGTTCAGACTTGCGCCGTACCTGACCCTGATTCCTGCGTTCTTGATCTTCACCGTCGTGCCCATTGGCGGCGACTTCGACAACGCGGACGGCACCGTCACATGGTTCGGTAACACCACGAACCTGCAACTGGCTGACCCGCCGATTGGCATCTTGTTCGTGCTCGCAATGTCGTCGATGGCCGTCTACGGAATCATGCTCGCCGGTTGGTCATCAGGCTCCAAGTACCCGCTGTTTGGTTCAGTTCGCGCCACCGCTCAAATGGTCAGCTACGAAGCAGCGCTTGGCCTGTCGCTTGTCGCTGTGCTCATCAAATCTGGCAGCCTTTCGACCCACGACATCGTCGCTGGGCAAGCCGACGGCTGGAACTGGAATCTGTGGATTACCGGCTTCATTCCATTCATCGTGTTCCTGATCGCCACGACTGCGGAACTGAACCGTCCGCCGTTTGACCTCGTCGAGGCCGAACAAGAAATCGTTGGTGGTTTCCACACCGAGTACTCATCGCTTCGCTTCTCGCTGTTTTTTCTCGGCGAGTACATGAACGTCATCACCATGTCGGCGGTCATGGTCACGCTGTTCTTCGGCGGCCCCGACGGACCAATTCCGTTCTTCGAGAGCGTCGGCTGGCTTTGGGGCATCTTGTGGTTCCTCGTCAAGATCGTGGCCTTTTGCTTCACGTTCGTCTGGTTCCGAGCCACGCTTCCTCGGTTCCGCTATGACCAACTCATGGATCTCGGCTGGAAGCTGCTGATCCCGCTGTCTCTCGGCTGGTTGCTCGCACTCGCAGCACTCGATGTGGCACGCGACAAAGACTGGAATCGTGCACTGGTTGCGGTGATCTGCTTTGTTGTTCTGCTCACCATGGGTGCACTGCTCAACGCTGCCATCAACGCTGGCAAACGCAAGCGTCTCGCAGGAGAAGGATTCGACTGATGGGAATCTTTGAGGGCCTCGAAGGCTTCAAGATGACATTCGGCAAGCTCTTCGACGAGCGGGTCACCGGCGACTACAAAGGTGGCCGCTGGGATGACGAGAAGCGCGAAAAGCCGGAGCGTATGCACGGCCGTCATGTGCTGAACCGTTACGAAGACGGCATGGAGAAATGCATCGGGTGCGAGTTGTGCGCCGGTGTCTGTCCAGCCAAATGCATCTATGTGCGCGGCGCTGACAACCCAGTCGATGACCCGGTTTCACCAGGCGAGCGCTACGGGTTCGTCTACGAGATCAACTACCTGCGCTGTATCCACTGCGATCTCTGCGTCGAAGCCTGTCCGACTCAGGCCATCACTGAATCGAAAATGTTCGAGTTCTCGTTTACGAACCGGCTCGATGCCATCTACACCAAAGATGAACTTGTCGTTGACGATGACGGCATGCCCCAGCATCTCCCCTGGGAAGACTGGCGTCCCGGCGAAGAAGAACACACCTCAGCGTGGATGCGCGCGACCTCGCCAAGCGGCGCCGCTGAATATGTAGGCAAGGTTGCCTGGTCGGGCGAACTCGGTCACGGAGTGCGCAAGCCCGAGCTCGGCCAAACCGCTGACATCGCAGCTACGCACCGCGACGTAGAGTTCGACGCCACAAACGACCAAGGCGGGGGTCATCACTGATGGATCTCTTTGTCTTCCTTATCGCCGGTGCGTTTTCAATCGTCGGTGCACTCGGCCTGGTGCTCGCCCGCAATCCGGTGCACTCGGCGCTCATGTTGGTCATGGCGCTGTTCTCGATCGCGGTGCTGTTCCTGAACCAAGATGCTCAGTTCCTCGCCGCCGTGCAGGTCGTGGTCTACGCCGGCGCGATTGTCGTGTTGTTCCTGTTCGTGATCATGTTGCTCGGTGTTGACCAGTCTGACGATCTCAAGATCGAACCGATCGCCGGTCAACGACCGGTCGCTGCGGTCGTTGGACTCGGCGTGTTGGCCCTGAGCGTCATCTTTGTCGCCGTAAGTGTCGACGGGGGAGCGACTGGTGCTGAATCGGTCACCGCACCCAAAGTCGATTCCATAACCGCTGTCGAACAGTCGGCGACATCGTTGTTGACTGATGACCAAGAGTTCGGCGGTGAGATCGTTCCGAACATCGACCAGCTCGGCCGGGTGCTGTTCACCGACTACGTCTTTGCCTTTGAGATCACTGGGTTGCTACTCACCATCGCTGTCGTCGGCGCTGTCATGTTGAGCCGCCGCCCTAAAGGCGAGCTTGCTGCGATGCCGGTGCGAACCGAACTCGACCCGCTCGTCATTCCCGGCCGACGAACGAAGTCGGCCGTCGCCGCCGACGCCACAGACGATGCCGATCCCGCTGCCGAAGAAACCGCAGGGGATAGCTGATGGAACTCACCAGTACCTGGTACCTCGTGCTTGCCGCCATTCTCTTCGCCATCGGCGCAGTCGGCCTGCTGGTTCGTCGCAATCCTTTGGTCATGTTCATGTGCGTCGAACTCATGCTCAACGCTGTCAACCTGACATTTGTTGCCTTTGGCGCCGAGCTAAATGACCTTGGCGGCGAGATCTCGGTGTTCTTCGTGCTTGTCGTGGCTGCAGCCGAGGTTGTGGTTGGACTCGCGATCATTGTGGCCATCATGCGACGTCGTACTGGCGTGAACGCCGACGACATCTCGGTGTTGAGGGGCTAGTTGATGCAGACACTTGCTGAGCTCGTATGGCTCGTTCCACTCTTTCCACTGCTGGGGTTTGTGGCCCTATTGACGACCGGTCGCCGCTTGGGCGAACCGCTCGCTGGTTGGCTTGCTACTGCCGCGATGGCCGCGTCGTTCGTGGCTTCGGTTGTTGTGTTCGTCGGGCTCATCGGCCTCGACGAGTCTGAGCGCATTGTCGAGGTCGGCCTGTTCGATTGGGTAGTCGCGGGCGACTTCAATGTCGGCTTCGGCCTGCTTGCCGACCCGTTATCAGTAACGATGATTCTCTTCATCACGGGCATCGCCACGTTGATTCATCTGTATTCGATCGCCTACATGCACGGCGACCCGAACTTCTCGAAGTTCTTCGTCTACCTCAACCTGTTCGCGTTCTCCATGCTCATGCTCGTGCTCGGCGACAACTTGCTGTTGACGTTCCTCGGGTGGGAAGGCGTGGGCGCATGTTCGTATTTCCTCATCTCGTTCTGGTTCACCGAAGAAGCCAATGCCAGCGCAGGCAAGAAAGCTTTTGTCACGAACCGCGTTGGTGACTTCGGCTTCATGCTCGCCACGTTCCTGGCCTTCTTTACGTTCGGAAGCATCGAGTACGGCGACATGTTCAGTGGCGAAATCGCCGCCGGCACAGCGACCGCAATTGCACTTCTCGTGTTTGTCGGTGCGTGTGGCAAATCTGCACAGTTCCCGCTTTACCTGTGGCTGCCCGACGCAATGGCCGGCCCAACGCCCGTATCGGCACTCATCCACGCCGCCACCATGGTCACCTCCGGCGTGTACCTGCTGGCTCGCATCAACCCAATTCTGGCCGCGGCTCACGACTGGGCGCCAAGTCTGATTGCATGGGTCGGCCTATTCACCGCTCTGTTCGCGGCGACGATTGCTGTTGCTCAAGACGACATCAAAAAGGTGCTCGCCTATTCAACGGTGAGCCAACTCGGTTTTATGATCGTCGCCGTCGGCTCTGGTGTGTATGTCGCAGCCTTGTTCCACATGGTGACGCACGCGTTCTTCAAGGCCTTATTGTTCCTCGGTTCAGGCTCAGTCATTCACGGCATGAACAACGACCAGAACATGAAGCGCTACGGCGGCCTGGCCAAATTCATGCCCGTCACAGCCATGACCTTCATCGTGGGTTGGTTAGCGATTGCCGGTATTCCACCGTTCTCCGGCTTCTGGTCTAAAGACGAGATTGTTGTTGCCACCTGGGCAAACGACGACATCTTCGCCAACAAGGTTCTCTTCGTGTTGCTGCTCGTCGCCGCCCTGCTGACGGCGTTCTACATGACCCGTCTTGTGGTGCTGACCTTCTTCGGCAAGCCTCGCTGGCGCGACGAAGTCACAGGCGAAGCCTGGGTGAGCAGTGATGAACCACTCGAACCTCGCCATCCGCACGAATCGCCGTGGATGATGACGCTTCCGCTGGTGGTGCTCGCTGGGCTCGCCGCTGTGGCTGGGTTCATCAATCTGCCATTCAGCAAGGACCTCAAGTTCTTCGAACACTGGCTCGAGCCGTCGCTACTCGGCAATGAGTTTCACGGAAGCACCTCAGGTGGCACCAAGTGGATTCTCGCGATCGTTGCCACACTGTGCGCGTTGGTCGGAATCGTCGCTGCGGTGGTGACCTACCTTGGTCGCCGCGGTAGCGACACGGTTACTGCGCCCGAACCGCCAGCCATCGTCGCCGATGGCTGGGGATATGACCGGGCAGTGAGTGCCTTTATGGGCGGCCCCGGTCGTGCCGGCTTTGCTCTGTTGAGTAAATTTGATGGCTCCGTCGTTGACGGAGCGGTCAACAAGATCGGCGCGGCAGTTCGGTGGGACGGTCAGTTCCTTCGCCGGCTGCAGAACGGTCTGGTGCGCAGCTATGCGGTGTTTATTGCTCTGGGTGCCATTGCACTCATGATCTGGTTCGGAGTTCAGGCATGACGGCCGTATACCTGGCGGCCGACGTCGGGTTCCCGCTTCTTCCGGCCATGGTCGCCTTGCCAGTCATCGGTGCATTGCTGATAGCGCTCGTTCCTTCTTCACGGGCAGAGACCGCCAAGGCATTCGCGGTGATCACCTCTGTGCTCGTTGGAGCGCTCGGTGTGTGGCTCGTCACGCAGTTCGACACTGATGCTGCCGCGAGTTTCCAGTTTGGCTCGCAACAGTCCTGGATTGATTCTGTCGGCATTCAGTGGCTCGCCGGCATCGACGGCATCTCGCTATGGCTGGTCGTCTTCACCGCGTTGCTGTTTCCGTTGGCCATCTTGGCCATCGACCCCGAACACGACGCCAAACCCTATTTCGCATGGCTGCTGGTGCTCGAGGCCGGTTGTCTTGGCGTGTTTATGGCTCTCGACTTGTTCATGTTCTTTGTGTTCTTCGAGATCGTTCTCGTGCCGATGTATTTTTTGATCGCTGGTTGGGGTCACGGCAACCGCCAATACGCGGCGATGAAGTTCTTCCTCTACACCATGCTCGGTTCGGCGCTCATGCTCGTCGGCATGCTGAGCCTGGTGTTCCTGCACCGGTCAGCTACCGGCGGCGAGCTCACGTTCAACCTCGTCGAGATCGCCGAGTCTCAGGCACTGGGCACCAACGCGGCCCGCTGGGTCTTTGTGACATTCGCTCTTGCGTTCTCGGTAAAGGTCCCGATCTGGCCACTACACACCTGGCTGCCCGACGCCCACACCGAAGCGCCAACTGCAGGTTCTGTGATTCTTGCGGGTGTCATGCTCAAGCTGGGTACCTACGGCTTCTTGCGTTTCGGTTTGTATCTGTTTCCCGAAGCATCGACCTGGGCGGCACCGGTCTTTCTGACGCTCGGGGTGATCGGCATCGTCTACGGCGCCATCGTCGCCACAATGCAAAAAGACCTCAAACGGCTTGTCGCCTATTCGTCGGTGGCACACCTCGGATTCATCGTGCTCGGCACCTTTGCTCTGAACACCGAAGGCATCACCGGTGGCTTGTTGCAGATGATCAACCACGGTGTGTCAACGGGTGCATTGTTCCTGTTGGTCGGCTTCATGTACGACCGCCGCCACACCCGCATGATCTCTGAGCTTGGCGGACTGCAAAAGTCCGCGCCGATCATGGCAGCGTTCTTCACCGTCGTCATGCTTTCATCAATCGGCCTGCCCGGTTTGAACGGCTTCGTTGGCGAATTTCTGATTCTCACCGGCACGTTCGTTGCTCACCGCTGGTGGGCAGTCGTCGCCACAACCGGCGTGATTCTTGCCGCCCTGTATCTGCTGTGGGCCTATCAGCGAGTGTTTCACGGTCCGGCCGAGGGCGAAAACGCGACGATGCCCGACCTCAAGGCACGAGAGATCGCAGTTCTTGTCCCGTTCGTCGTCGCCATTGTGTTCATGGGCATCTACCCGAAGCCGGTGATCGAGCGCATGGAACCAGCAGTTGACGCACTCGTCGCCCACATCGAAACCCACGTCGATGACTTCGAAGAACCGGTCAACCAGGGCCGGGCCGGTCACGGCTGGCATGCGATTGGCCACCACAGCGATTCTGAAGGACATGGCGACGAAGACCATGGCGACGAAGACCATGGCGAAACCAAAGACGAAGGCGACGATCACTGATGGGCGTGCTTTTGCAGACCGCGGTTGAGATCCCGTCAGTTGACTGGGGTGGCCTGACTCCCTTGCTCATTATGAGTGGCGGATCGCTGATTTTTCTGACCATCTGGTCGCTGCTTAGCGATCGGCTTCCGTCGCGCACCCCATCGGTGTTCACCTCACTCATAGGTGTCGCCACCATGGTGGCCGCCGCAATTCAGTGGGGTCGGATCAATGACGACCATCCGCAGGGTTTCTCCACGCTTGCCGGAGCGTTTGGAATCGACGGTTTTTCGTTGCTTCTGACAGGTCTGATCGGTTCGGCCGTGGCGCTGACCGCGTTCTACGCGCACGACTATCTTGAACGTGAAGACATCAACAGCGCAGAATTCTTCGTGCTGCTCATGTTGTCGGCGAGCGGCGGCATTGTCATGGCCGGCGCCAACGATTTGATCGTGTTGTTTCTTGGTCTCGAGGCACTCTCGATTGCGGTGTACATTCTCGCCGCCAGTCACCTACGTCGTGTCGAGTCTCAAGAAGCCGGGCTCAAGTACTTCATTCTCGGCGCGTTCGCATCGGCGTTTCTTTTGTACGGCATCGCCCTCATGTATGGCGCAACCGGCAGCACGAACCTCGCGCACATTCGTGACTCAGTGGTCGCCCTCGAAGATCGCGGTCTTGCCTTTGGTGCAATGGCCTTGTTGCTCGTCGGTCTTGGGTTCAAGGTTGCCGCGGTGCCATTCCACTCGTGGACCCCCGATGTGTACCACGGTGCACCCAGCCCCGTCGTCTCGTACATGGCATCGGCCGTCAAAGTCGCTGGTTTTGCTGGGTTACTTCGGGTGTTCAACGTGTCTCTCGCCGGTCTGGCCGAGGACTGGACACCGATGTTCTTCGTGCTGGCATGTCTGTCAATGGTCATCGGCGCGGTTGTCGGCATCGTGCAAGACAACGTCAAGCGCATGCTCGCGTATTCATCAATCAGTCACGCTGGCTTCATCCTCGTTGGTGCCGAAGCGGCATCAACTGAAGGCATGTCGGCTGCGTTGTACTACTTGACGGCCTACACCTTCATCGCTGTCGGAAGCTTCGCGGTCATAGCAGTGGTCGCTCGCCGCGGCGACGCGGCTACCGGCCTAGAAGACTTCCGCGGGCTGGCCAAGAGCCAACCTGCATTGGCACTTGGATTCACGATCTTGTTACTTGCTCAGGCCGGTGTTCCATTCACTACTGGCTTCCTGGCCAAGTTCTTTGTCATTGGTGCCGCGATTGAAACCGAGGCGTACGTGCTCGGTGTGATCGCCATGGTCTCGGCGGTTGTTGGTGCCTTCTTGTACCTGCGGATTGTGCTCGCCATGTATGGCGACGCCCAAGGCGAAACCGAAGACGTACACGTGCCGATTACGGCTGCGATCGTCGTCGGCATCACTGTCGTGTTCACGGTGTTCTTTGGTATCTTCGCCGACCCGCTAATCGATCTTGTGCGCGACGCCAGCCCGGTACTCGTCGGCCGATAACGCGCCTGAAACACACCAATGCCTGACCACGAACGCGAGCAACCGCTCTTGTTCGCTGACTACATGGACGCCGCCCTGTACGGCCCCGCTGGCTTCTATCACTCCCATGGGCACGCGGGAACAAGCCGGGGTGACTTCGTCACGAGCGTTGAAGTCGGACCGCTGTTCGGCGCGGTGATCGCACGTTGGCTTGATCAGGAATGGCGCGATGTCGGCCGACCTTCACGGTTTCGTGTGGTCGAAGCCGGTGCTGGCGTTGGCACCCTGTACCGCAGCGTGCTGCGAGCCAAGCCCGACTGTGTCGATTCCTTGGACTACACCTTGGTTGAGCGCTCCGATCGGTTGCGATCGACTCACGGCGAGCTGCCCGGGTTTGTTGCGTCTCTGGCTGAGCTTCCCAATGAACCGTGCCATGTCGTCATGGCGAATGAGTTGCTCGACAATCTCGCCTTCGATATCGCGGAACGATTCGATGATGGTTGGCGGCTTCTCGGTGTTGAAACTGGCGGCACCGATGCTCCAAGACTTGTTCCCACCGGGTTGCCGGCCCCCGAATTGTTGGCAGCGGTCGACATTCGAGCTGTGGTCGGCTCCCGTGTGCCAGTAGCGGTGCAGGCGCATCAGTGGATCGAACACGCCCGCGCTCTGTCGGGTCGAGTGCTCGCCTTTGACTATGGGGCGACGACCCAGGAGTTAGCAGATCGTGGAATTGGCGCATGGTTACGCACGTACGCAGACCACGAGCGCGGTAGCGACCCGTTCGCCAGTCTTGGAACACACGACATTACGTGCGATGTGCCGGTCGACCAGCTGCCGCACCCCGTACGTGTCGAAACGCAGGCTGAATGGTTGGCTCGCAATGGCATCGCAGAGCTGGTTTCTCACGCCCGCGAGGTCTGGCGGACCCGTGCCCACATCGGGGATTTGGCCGCTATAGCGGCCCGCAGTGCGGTTAACGAAGCCCAGGCCCTGACCGACCCTGCGGGTCTTGGCGGCTTTCTCGTGCTCGAGTGGTGATCGTTCACACGCAATTTCGGTGAAACTTGCCCCCGTTTTCGGTCGGAGAAGCTTGGATGAGACCACGGTCAGGGTTAGAGTCGTGAACCGTGTCCGAGTTCCTGCGCAGCTATCTGACGGTCGCCATCTTTGGCCTGCTTGCGGTGGCTCTCGTAACGGCACTTCTTGGCATCAGCTCACTGCTTCGGCCCACGCGTCCGCAAGCTCAAAAGTACATCAACTACGAGTCAGGCGTTGACCCTGTCGGTACCGGCTGGGGCCAGAGCAACATCCGCTATTACATCTTTGCTCTGCTCTTTGTCATGTTCGACGTCGAGGCGGTTTTCATCTTTCCGTGGGCCACTCGTCTCGAGGCATATGGCGTCTTCGGCCTTGTCGAAATGGCCATCTTCATCTTCATCCTCTTGCTCGGTCTCCTCTACGCGTGGCGCAAGGGCGTCCTGCGGTGGATCTGACACGATGATTCACGAACAGGGGCACACCTGATGGGACTCGTCGACAGCGGCAAGATGCCAAAGTCATTGACCAAGCTGCTCAATATCAGCCGCAAATACAGCCTTTGGGTCTACCAGTGGGGTTTGGCATGTTGCGCGCTCGAAATGGGTGCCGCGTTCGGAAGCCCGCGCTACGACGTCATGCGTCTCGGCGTAATCCCGTTTCCGGCTAGTCCCCGCCAAGCTGACCTCGTCGTCATCTCCGGCACGGTGACAGACAAGATGGTTCCGGCCATTCTTCGGTTGTACGAGCAGATGCCTGACCCCAAATACGTCATCTCGATGGGCAGTTGCGCAAACTGCGGTGGCCCGTATTGGGATAGCTACTCGGTTACCAAGGGCATCGATCAGGTCATCCCTGTCGACGTCTATGTGCCGGGTTGCCCGCCCCGCCCAGAAGCCTTGCTCGAAGGCATCGTCTTGCTGCAAGAAATGATTCACAACGAAGACCCAGCAGAGCGCTGGAAAGGCGACCCGATTGTCGTCGGCGGCGGTGAGATCTCATGAGCGCAGATACCGCTGAAGAGACTCAAGAAGCCGTCGAGACCGATCCGGTTCGAGAAGCCATCGCTAAAGCCTTTGCCGATCACCTGGGCGAAGGCTTTATCGAGTCCGAAATAATCCCCGGCCGTGATCTCTGGATTCGGGTCGATCGAAGCGCATGGGTCGAAGCGGCCCGTTTCGCCGCCGATCGACTCGGCATGACCTGGCTCGACTTCATCTCGGCCATCGACTGGCTTCCGTCACCGTTCGGCCGCGATATGGAAGCCGAACAAGACTGGGTCGTGCATGGTCGCGACGAAAAGCCTGTAGGCGAACAAGAAACGGGTACCGCTGGCGGCGACAGCCGCTTCCAGATGATGCTGCGGGTGTATTCGATCGGCGAGCACCAGGGCGTCACCATCAAGGCCGACGTGCCTGACGACGATTTGTCAATCCCCTCGCTGCTCGAAATATTCGTTGGTGCGAACTGGCACGAGCGTGAAGTGTGGGAAATGTTCGGTATCGACATCGTGGGGCACCCCGACCTGCGGGCGCTGTACCTGCCAAGTGGTTTCGAGGGCAACCCGATGCGCAAGGACTATCCCTTGGTCGCCCGGCGCGTGAAGCCTTGGCCCGGAATCGTCGATGTCGAAGGCATGCCAGATGACGGCGCCGACGACGCCGAGAAGACCCCAGTCGCTGAATCAGAGGCGATCGAATCATGACCACTGACCACATCACCGCCGAACTCGACATCAACGACAACGAACAACTCCGCTATATCGCCGCTCAGGCCGTCGACGCTCGAGTCAACGTCGAGCTCGAAACCGAGGGCATGACCCTCAACATCGGACCGCAGCACCCAGCAACACACGGCACCTTGCGCATCGTCGCCAAGCTCGACGGCGAACAGGTCATCAAGGCCGAGCCGATCATGGGCTACATGCACCGCGGTTACGAAAAGCTGACTGAGGTTCGCACGTACCCGCAGGTGACCACACTGGTCAACCGCATCGACTGGGTTGGCAGCTTCGCCAACGAAGTCCCGTTCATTCTGGCCGCTGAAGACCTCATGGAGGTCGAAGCGCCACCTCGGGCACAATGGATTCGCACGGCGCTCTTTGAGATGGGTCGTATTGCGAACATCATGTTGTTCCTCGGCGATATGGCCGTGCAACTCGGTGGTGTAACGGCGGTGTTCTACGCCTTTCGCGATCGCGAGTTTGTTCTTAACCAGATCGAAAGCGTTACTGGCGGTCGATTCCACCCGAACTTCAACCGCATCGGCGGCATCAAAGACGACCTGCCTGCGGGCTGGATTGCCGAGACCAAGTCAGTCATGCAAAAAGTGCGTGACTTCTGCGACGAAATGGAAGACCTCGTCGTCGGCAACGAGATCTTTCAGCTGCGCTGCCGCGGCGTTGGCGTGATCCCTGCCGAGGTGGGCAAGGCCTATGGTCTAAGTGGCGCCAACCTTAGGGCTAGCGGCGTCGACTGGGATCTGCGTCGCGATGGCGACTCGCGTCTCGCTTGGAAAGACCTCGACTGGAAAGTCTGGACCCATCCCGACGGTGACTCGTTCGCTCGGTACTGGGTGCGGCTACAAGAAACGCGCGAAGCGACCTACATGGTCGAACAGATTCTCGACGGTTTGCCGACCGGTCCGATCATGGCCAAGGTGCCGCGCATCATCAAGGTGCCCGCGGGCGAGTCCTACGTACAGACCGAAAACCCGCTCGGCGTCATGGGCTACTACGTGATCAGCAAGGGCGAACTCACGCCGTTCCGGGTCAAGATCCGCACCGCGTCGTTCTCGAACATGTCGATCGCTCCATGGCTACTCGAAGGCGTCTACGTTCCTGATATCGCGACCATTTTGGCCTCGCTGTATTTCATCCTCGGAGATATCGACCGCTGATGCTCACCCCGCTCGCCATAGAACTTGCCTATTGGCAAGAGACGATCATCAAGGGTGTCATTGGCCTGGTGGCTGTGCTGTTGCCAACGGGCGCGCTCGTCTACCTGTTCTTGTTCAAGATGATGAGCTTTATGCAGAGCCGTCTCGGCCCCATGGAGACCGGCCCGTATGGCCAGCTTCAGCTGCTCGCTGAGTTCGGCAAGTTCCTGCAAAAAGAAGACATCTTTCCGGCAAAAGCTGACCGGTTTGTGTTTGCTGCGGCGCCGTTCGTCGTGTTGGTATCGACGTTCATGCTTGTGCTGGTGCTTCCCGGCGGCCCAGATGCCACGTTCATTGACATCAACACCGGCATTTACTTCGCGCTAGCTGTCTCGTCAGTGTCGGTGATCGGCATCTTGATGGCGGGCTGGGGCTCGGCATCGAAGTACTCATTGCTCGGCGGCTTGCGCGCTGCCGGCCAGCTCATCGCCTATGAGCTTCCGCTCGTGCTCTCGGTCGTCGGCGTGGTCATCATGGCCGAATCGCTGAATCTGAGCGACATCGTGCACAAGCAGAACGAATTCGGCATGTGGTTCATTCTTCCGCAGTTCATCGGGTTCTTCTTGTTCCTTGTCTCGGTACAAGCTGAGTTGACCCAACCGCCGTTCGATATGCCGCAGGCTGAGTCTGAACTCGTCACCGGCTTCCTCACCGAGTACTCCGGTATTCGCTTCTTGTTGTTCTTCATTGCCGAGTTCGCCACCGCAGCAATCTTCTCGGCAATCGGCGCCACGCTGTTTCTCGGGGGTTGGACAATTCCCTTTGTCGATGCCAACGCCGAATTCATGAACTACATCGGACCGCTTGTGCTCGCCGCCAAGATGATCCTGATTGCGTTCCTCATCTTCTGGTTCCGCATCACGTATCCACGGTTCCGCGAAGATCAGCTGCAACGACTCGCTTGGAAGTTCATGATCCCCTTGGCGCTCGCCAATATCGTGATCACCGCAATCCTCAAGGTGGCTCTCTGATGCCCAAGATGCCCGGCATGCTCGTTGGCCTCAGGGTCACTGCCAAGACATTCTTTAAGACCGTGTTCCCCGGTGGCCCGTTCTCGCCGCCCGCTCCTTCAAAAGGTGCACACACGGTCCAGTACCCGCACGTCAAAGAGGCCCCACCAACACGAGCCCGGGGCGTTATTGCGCTGCACGACGACAACTGCACGGCGTGCATGCTGTGTGCACGCGAGTGCCCAGACTGGTGCATCTACATCGAGGGCCACAAAGAACTCGCCCCGCCTCGCCGCGCCGGCGGAAAACCCCGCCAGAAGAACAAGCTCGATCGTTTCGACATCGACTTTGCACTGTGCATGTTCTGCGGCATCTGCGTTGATGTTTGTCCGTTCGATGCGCTTTTTTGGAGCCCCGAATTCGAGTTCAGCGAAATGCGTATCGCAGATCTGTTGCACGACAAGTCGCGCCTTGGTGACTGGATGGAAACTGTTCCTGAGTTCCCTGCATACGAATCTGGTGCAGACCAGAAGGTTCGCAAGGTGCCTGCTACATGATGCCTGCTGTACTTGCGGCCGTTGTTGCCCAGAACGTCTTCTTTTACCTGATCGCTTCGATCATGGTCTACGCGGCTTTACGCGTGGTGACGTCGAGCAATATCGTGCACGCCGCCCTGTATCTCGTGGTCGTGCTCGCCGGAGTTGCCGCACAGTTCCTGCTGCTCGGCGCCGAATTTGTCGGCATCACCCAGGTGCTCGTCTACATCGGCGCTGTGGTCGTGCTGTTCCTATTCGGAATCATGTTGACCCGCGCCAAGGTCGGCAGCGAAGACAATCTCGACCATGACAACCGCTGGCCAGCAATCTTGACCGCCGTCATGTTGGTGCTGGTCATGGCCTATGCGGTGATCGATTTCGCTGGTGATTCAGAGATCGCGGTTCTCGATCAGTCAGAAACGACCGTTCAACAGGTGAGTGACGCCATCTTCAGCACGTACATTGTGGCCTTCGAAGCCATCTCGGTTCTGCTTCTCGCCGCACTAATCGGCGCCATTGTCGTGGCGCGAAAGGAGTAGGGCTGTGTATCTCGTTCAGTTCCTGCTTCTGTCCGCGGTGCTCTTTTGCATTGGCGTCTACGGCGTACTTGTTCGCCGCAACGCGGTGCTCGTGCTCATGTCGATCGAGCTCATTCTCAACGCCGTCAACATCAACCTTGTGGCCTTCGGCGCATTCAACCGAGACGTCGGCGCTGCAATCCCTGGCGAAGTGTTCGCCTTGTTCATTATTGCCGTAGCCGCCGCTGAAGTCGGCGTTGGCTTGGCCATGGTTCTGACCATCTACCGCAACCGCAAGAGCATCGACCTTCACCAGGTCGATCTCCTCAAGGGTTGATCATGCACGCATTCCTCGCAGCAGAAGGCCCCTCGGCCGCAATCCAAGCTGGTGGCTGGTTCCTCGAAAACGTGTGGATCATTCCGGCGATCATGGCGTGTTCTTTCGCCATCATTTTGTTCTTCGGCAAGCGCATGCCCAAAGGCGGAAGCGAGATCGGCATCGCCGCCGTGCTCGCATGCTTCGTGCTGTCGCTGCTCACGGGGGCCCAGTGGATCAGCGAAGTCAACCGGGCAGACAACTGCGTGGCTGTCGAGATCTCCGAAGGTAAATACGAATGCGAATCGCACGAAGGGGCAGGCGAACAGGCCTCGGCCTTTGGCGAAGTTCTCGGTGCCGCTGAAGAAGAAAGCGAAGGCGCTTACGGTGCCGGGCTCAAAGCGGTTGTATCGGAGCGCACCTGGTGGTCGAACGGAGGAGTGAACTTCACGATTGGCACGATGGCCGACGGGCTCACGGTCACCCTCCTCGCGGTCGTCACCCTTGTTTCGTCGCTGGTGCATATCTACAGCACCGATTACGTCGCAGGCGATCGTCGATTCACGCACTACTTCGCGTTCTTGTCGCTGTTCACCGCTGCCATGTTGTTCTTCGTAACAAGCGCCAACACGCTCCAGATGATTGTTGGTTGGGAGCTGGTGGGCGTCTGCTCCTTTGCGTTGATTGGCCATTGGTGGGAAGACCAGGCCAACAGCGATGCCGCGCTCAAGGCGTTCTTGACTAACCGCGTCGGCGACATGGGCCTGCTCATTGGCATGATCGTGCTGTTCTTCGCCAGCGGTGAAACCTGGTCGATCATCGACATCAATAAGCTGGCAATCGATCACACGACTAGCCACACGTTGCTGTTGATCTCAGCGCTGTGCCTGCTCACCGCGGTGATGTCGAAGTCTGGCCAGTTCTTCTTGCACACCTGGTTGCCCGACGCCATGGCTGGCCCCACACCTGTTTCGGCGCTGATTCACGCGGCAACGATGGTTGTCGCCGGCATCTATCTCGTGGCGCGTCTCTATGGCGTGTTCTTCGAAGGCCTGTCGATCGCCGGAAGCTCCATCAACGCCCTCGCCCTAATCGGCGGCATCACGACCCTCGTTGGCGCATCTCTGGCGTTTGTGCAAGACGACATCAAGAAAGTCCTTGCCTATTCGACGATCAGCCAGCTTGGCTACATGGCCCTGGCCCTTGGCGTCGGTGCGTGGACCGCAGCGATCTTCCACCTCTTCACCCACGCCTTCTTCAAGGCGTTGTTGTTCCTGGGTGCGGGTTCGGTTAGCCACGCGGTGCACAGCTTCAACATGAAGACCGACATGGGTGGCATGCGCAAGTTCATGCCGACGACCTATAAAACGTTCCTCATCGGTTCGATTGCGCTGGCTGGCCTGCCGCCGCTGGCAGGTTTCTGGTCGAAAGATGAGATTCTCGTTGGTACCGGTGGCTGGGGCTTCTTTGAGGGCAAACCACACTCGAACGGCGCCTACACCGTCATGCTCATCATGGGCATGATCACGGCTGCCATGACAGCCGCCTACATGACCCGCGTGATCTACCTGACCTTCTACGGCGAGTTCCGTGGCGGACACCACGATGACGATCACGGTCACGCCGATGCGCACGACGCGCACCACGGGGACCCTCACGAGTCGGGGCCCCGCATCTTGTGGCCGCTGCGCATTCTTGCCTTCTTGGCCGTCACCGTTGGTTTCTTGAACCTGCCGCCTGGCTTCCTTGGCTTGCCAAAGGGGCTCACCGAACGCTTTGGCCACTATGTCGAACCGTCATCAGCCGCGAAATACTTCCCCAAGATCAACCACGCAGATCCCAGCTGGTCCTTGGCGATCTTCTCCACGATCGTGGTGCTCTCGGCCGTCGCAGCGGCCTATTGGTACTACTTCGTCAAGGTCAACCGCCAGAGCCCGGCGGCCACTGAACTGGTCAACGGCCCGACCTCGCGCTCGAGTGTGCTCAAGGCCGGCCACACGCTGCTCAAGAATCGCTACTACCTCGATCACATCTACGACAGCGGCAAACCCGTGCCCGCAGTCGGTGCCGGCATCGTGGCGAGCTTGTTCGGTCTCGCGGCGGGTAGTGCTCTCGGTTTCACGCTCGACAACGGGCTGAACCAAGCATTCCTACCGTCGCTCACCTGGGGCTTGTCGCTCGGCACCGTGGTGTTCGGCATTGTCGGACTTGCACTGAGCACCGGCGTCGGCGTTGCATCGTTTGTCAAGAAACCACTTGCATGGGCCACTAACTGGACCCATGAAAATCTGCTCGACGCAACTGTCGATCAAGTCGGTGTGCGATCGGTGCAGGCGGCAGAGGCCGTCTATAAGCACATCGATCAGGGCGTCATCGACACCGCAGTCAACTCGGCTGGCGCCGGTTCGTCAGGCGCGGGCGGCGAGCTGCGCCGTCTGGCATCCGGCAAAGTCCAGCAATACGGAACGATCATGTTCGCAGGCGCGACCCTGCTTGCGGGCCTCATGATCATCATCATCTGAGGGGTCTTTGGAGCATGGAAGCATTTATTGACGACTGGGGCCTGACCCTCGTCACATTCATCCCACTCGTGGGCGCGTTGGTCATGATGGCCATTCCGCGCGTCAACGAATCAATGCACAAAGCCGTCGCCCTGGGCACGACTCTTGTTGCCGCTGTACTCGGCGTGCTCCTGCTCGCGAACTTCGACTACGGGGCGGCAGGTGATCTGCAGTTCGTCGTCGACAAGTCGTGGATCGATGTCATCAACAGTCGCTACATCGTCGGGCTCGACGGCATGTCTCTGCCGCTGCTACTGCTGACACTCGGTGTAGTGCCGCTGTGCATTATCTATTCGTTTGCGCACTTCCCCGAGCCGCACAACCCCAAGACCTTCTTGACGCTGATCTTGGTGCTCGAAACCGGCATGCTCGGTTCGTTCATCGCCCAGGACCTCATCTTGTTCTTCGTCTTCTTCGAAGTTGTGCTGTTGCCGATGTTCTTCCTCATCGGTGTCTGGGGTGGCGACGACCGCCGCTATGCCTCGCTCAAGTTCTTCTTGTACACGCTGTTCGGATCAGCGCTGATGTTGATCAGCTTCTTGGCGCTGTTCTTTCTGGCCGACGGAACCGTGGCCGAATCAGCCGCGGCCACCGTCAACACCTTTGACATGCGGGCGTTGTCAACGGGCGCAACGTCGGTCATCGGCCGTTCCGCTCAGCTGTGGATTTTCGGCGGCATGTTCATTGGCTTTGGCGTCAAGGTGCCAATGTTCCCATTCCACACGTGGCTACCCGACGCTCACACCCAGGCTCCAACGGTTGGTTCAGTGATCCTGGCCGCCGTATTGCTCAAACTCGGCACCTACGGCTTTGTGCGCATCGCTATTCCGTTCCTGCCCGAAGCAGCAGCGGCCTGGGCACCAATCATTGGCCTGCTCGCTGTGATCGGCATCATCTATGGCGCTCTCGGCTGTCTGGCGCAACAAGACATGAAGCGCTTGATTGCCTTTAGCTCCGTTGCCCATATGGGCTTCGTCATGCTTGGCATCTCGACCTTGACTGACTTCGGTATCAACGCTGCGGTGTTCGGCATGGTTGCGCACGGTCTGATCACCGGCATGTTGTTCTTTGTCGCCGGTTCGATGAAGGACCGCTACCACACCCTCGACATGAACCGCCTTGGCGGTCTGTTGCTACAGGGTCCGAAGATGGGTTGGATCCTCGCGTTCGCAGCGATGGCATCGCTCGGCCTGCCGGGCCTCGCCGGATTCTGGGGTGAGTTCCCTGCAATCCTTGCCGCCTACAACCCCGCCGAAATTCTCTCTGCTGGCCTGTGGCGTGGCTATATGGTCGTGGCTGCGCTCGGCACAGTGCTCGCCGCCGGCTACCTGCTTTGGATGGTGCAGAAGACGGCCTTTGGCACACCGACTGAAGAGTTTGAGAACGACCCGCACATCCACGATGTAACCGCCTTTGAGTGGATCGCTTGGACGCCGTTCTTGATTCTCATCGTCGTGTTCGGCTTCTATCCGAACCTCATCTTCGATCTGACCGATCCGGCCGTCATCAAGTCACTCAAAGTCGAAGGCCTAAACGGCACCGCCGCCGATTGCCTTGAAATGGCGAAATCTGCTGGCGAGGCGTGCTTCGCCGATCTGCGCAGCGCCCTTGGATCTGGCAACTGACCGTGATCTCGCTCGTCTCGTTCGTCGGCTTGTTTGCCGAGGCGTTTAATCGCCCGCCTATCGATTGGCATGCTCTCGCGCCTGAGATCACGCTGCTCGTGGTGGGCGCTCTCGTAACGCTTCTCGATGTCGTCCTGCTTGAAAAAGGCCGAGCGATCACACCCGCGATCGCGGGGCTTGGCCTTTTGGCTGTGCTTGTTCCGATCGTGACATTGGCCGTTGATGGTGTGGCGTCGAACCCCCGCATGGCATTCGGTGGCAGCGAGGTCTACGTCGTTGACGGCTACTCGCTTGTGCTCAAAGCACTGTTCATCATCATTGCCTACCTCGTGGTGCTGATGTCGACGAACTACATCGCCGAAGGTGACTATTGGGAGAGTGAGTACTACGGCATGTTGTTGTCGTCGGTGCTCGGCATGCTCGTTATGGCATCGGCTCGCGATCTGATCACCGTGTTCGTCGCCCTCGAACTGCTTTCGATTCCTGCGTACCTGCTCGCCACGTGGCGCAAGCGAGATCTTAAAAGCAACGAAGCCGGCCTGAAGTACTACCTAAACGGTGTCTTCGCCAGCGCACTCATGCTCTATGGCATGTCGCTGTTGTTCGGTGTTTCCGGAAGCACGATTCTCGTCGAAATCAACGCGGCAATTGGCGAAGCCGCTGCGTCGACCGCAATCATCAGCCTCGGCATCGTTCTTGTGATCGTCGGCTTCGCATTTAAGGTTTCGGCCGTGCCGTTTCACCTGTGGGCTCCTGACACCTACGAAGGCTCGCCCACGCCGATCACCGCGTTTCTTGCGGTGGGCGCCAAAGCTGCCGGCTTTGTGGCGCTTATGAACCTGATCTTCGTCGGTTTCTGGAGCCGTAGCGACGTGTACAGCCCAGCTCTTTGGATTCTTGCTGCGCTCACTATGACTATCGGCAACCTCACGGCGCTTCGACAAAACAACCTGATTCGCCTGATGGCATATTCCGGTGTGGCCCAGGCAGGTTTCATGCTTGCGGCACTCACCGTCGCTGGTGAAAGCGCAGAAATCGCACAAACGTCGGCTTCCGCGGTCGTCACCTATCTGATCATCTACGCGGCGATGAACCTGGGCGCATTCGCCATCATTTTGGCGGTGACCCGCCGCACAGCCTCAGCTGAGGTGGCTGCCTTTGACGGCCTGTTCCAATGGGCTCCAGCCCTGGCGGTACTGATGACCGTATTCCTCGTGTCGCTCGCTGGCATCCCGCCTCTCGGCGGCTGGTACGCGAAGTTCTCGGTGTTCACCGCACTGCTCGAAGCAAATGTCTGGTGGGCCTACGTGCTCGCCGGTCTCGCGGCTATCAACACGGTGATTGCCTTTGGCTATTACGGGCGCTTGGCGTCACGCATGTGGTTCGAAAAAGCACCCGATTCGCTTGATACGACGTCGCTCAGAGTTCCGTTTGCTCTGCAAGCAGCGATAGCAATCACGGCAGTGGCCACGATCGCCTTCGGCGTCTACCCAGCGGCTGTCACACACTTCAGCGACATCGACGTGCCAGCTGCGGCTGCCGCTCTAGTTCCGTAGCTTCGGCCCTCGCTGCGCACAACAAGCTCATCGGACCACAGGACCACTGAGCTGACCTACCGGACGGTCTGGGCGCTGACCGGTTCGGCATAAAACGAACATGCCGCACCCGTCTGGCAGTTGATCCCGGAGGTCAATCTGCGTGACGAGCACGGCATGCGGGGTGTGGGTTCGTGACGCTGGCACCCACGGGTGTGTGGTGGATCACCCGTGAGCAGCCAACGCCACATGGTCTCCCGGCGGCTGTGCCGATCTCGTGAAACCAGTACCTGAGGGTCAGCGCTGCTTGAGAAGGTCCCGGATCTCGGTCAAGAGCGTCTGGTCGGGAGTCGCGGCCGGTGTCGTGCGAGCGCCGGCGCGAGCGAGGGCCTTGACGATCATGAACACGCAGAACGCAAGAATCAAAAAGCTGATGAGTGCGGTGAGGAACGCGCCAAACGGGATATCGCCGGGAGTCCACTCGTCGAAGTTGACGTCGAGGCCGCCCGCCTTTCCGATCAGCGACAGAATCACATTGACAACCGAATCGATCAGAGGTTGGAACGCCAGTGCCAGCACGAGGCCAACAGCAACGGGGATGACATTGAACTTCTCGAGGAATTCTCTGAACTCAGTCAGCATTTTTTCAAGCCTTCTTTCTTGGAACCTGGGTCGGTTCTCCGAATCGTCTGACGGACAATCCCCACGCTTTGTCGCGCCGTATCTGACGTGCGCAAACGCCGTACACAGCGAGTGGCGGCGGTGCTTCCTTGCGTGGCGGTTTGAGGGTTTCCGCTGCGATCCGCCCAACGGGCCAACGCGAGATGCGCGGCTCGTAAAGCGCTCCCTGCAATGACGAGGTGACCGAGACGTCAGCTGCAAAGTAGGGTCGCACGAGCAAGCAGATGAACACGAACTGGGGGAGCAGCGATGAGCGATGCGACGATTGAGGTGTACGAGACCGAAGGCAGACGGTTCCCGCCGCTCCCTGAATTCGCCGAGGCCTCGTTGGCAAACGACCGAAGCCTCTATGACGAAGCCGACGCTGATCTGGAGACGTTCTGGGCCCGGCAGGCGCGGGAGCTTCTCACATGGGATCAAGATTTCGGTCAGGTTCTCGATTGGCAACTGCCATTCGCCAAGTGGTTTATTGGCGGCAAGCTCAATGTGAGCTACAACTGCCTCGACCGCCACGTCGAAGCGGGGCGCGGTGACAAGGTCGCCTATCACTGGGAAGGCGAACCAGGAGATACGCGAACCATCACCTATGCGGACCTGCTAGACGAGGTAAGTCGCTTTGCGAATGTGCTCAAGGGCATGGGGCTCGAACAGGGCGACCGCATCGCGATCTACATGCCGATGATCCCAGAGCTGGCAATTGCCATGCTGGCCTGCACCCGTATTGGCGTTGCCCATTCGGTGATCTTTGGCGGATTCTCGCCCGACGCCATCGTGGATCGGTGCGATGATGCCAGCGCTCGCATGATCATTACCGCCGATGCTGGCTTTCGTCGAGGTGCGCCGTCGGCACTCAAGGTCAACGTCGACGCTGCACTCGATGCGGGTGCTGCGACGGTCGAGAACGTGATCGTCGTGAATCGTTGCGACACACCGGTTGAAATGACCGACGGGCGAGACCATTGGTGGCACGAAGTCGTTGCTGCTGCCAGCCCCGACTGCCCGCCAGCGCCTCTTGACAGTGAGCATCTCTTGTACTTGCTGTATACCTCGGGCACAACGGCGAAACCCAAGGGCATCATGCACACGACTGGGGGCTACCTCACGCAGGTGGCCTTCACCCACAAGTATGTGTTTGACCTCAAGCCCGAGACCGACGTCTACTGGTGTGCTGCTGATATCGGTTGGGTGACCGGGCACAGCTACATCGTCTATGGGCCGCTCGTTAACGGCTGCACGTCGGTTATGTATGAGGGAACCCCCGATACACCGCGCGAGAGCGACCGCGTTGGCGACGATCGGTCGCAGTGGAGCAAAGACCGGCTTTGGGACATCATTGAGCGCTACGGCGTAACCCAGCTCTATACGGCACCCACGGCGATCCGCACCTTCATGAAGTGGGGCACAGCCGAAGTTCAACGCCATGACCTCTCCACCCTGCGGGTGCTCGGCACAGTGGGCGAGCCAATCAACCCCGAAGCATGGATGTGGTATCACGAACATATAGGTGCTGGCCAAACGCCGATTGTCGACACGTGGTGGCAGACGGAAACGGGTGGGCACATGATCACCCCAATGCCCGGGGTCACGACCACCAAACCTGGTTCCGCCTGCCACACCATTCCCGGCGTGACCGCCGAGTTGGTCGACGATGACGGCAAGGTCGTCACCAATGGCGGGGGATACCTCACCATCTCGCAGCCGTGGCCATCGATGTTGCGCGGAATCTGGGGCGACCCGCAGCGGTTCCAAGAAACGTATTGGTCGCGATTCCCTGGGCGCTACTTCGCAGGCGACGGCGCTCGACTCGACGACGACGGATATCTGTGGCTACTTGGCCGAGTCGACGACGTGATGAATGTAAGCGGCCATCGTATTTCGACCGCCGAGATCGAATCTGGTCTCGTCGATCACCCAGCTGTCGCCGAGGCGGCTGTTGTGGGAGCGAGCGATGACACGACTGGTCAGGCCATTGTCGGCTATGTGATTTTGCGAGGCGGCAACGATGCAAGTGCAGAACTGGGTGAAGAGATACGCCAACACGTCGCGACAAAGCTAGGACCCATCGCCCGGCCGCGCTCGGTGTTCATCGTGCCTGACCTGCCCAAGACCAGAAGCGGCAAGATCATGCGTCGTCTGTTGCGCGATGTCGCCGAAGGCCGCGGGCTCGGCGACACCACGACGTTGGCCGACGAGTCAGTAGTCGAGGCCATACGGGCCGGAGCAGCGGCCGGTGACGAAAATTGACTTCCGCCAACAATGACCATGGCAACGGTCGTGCGGTGGCCGGGCTCGCCAATCCCGAGAACTGGACCTGGCGTAGCGCACCGCGTGCCCCCGGGCCCATAGCGATCATCGATGTAGACGGCGTGATTTCCGATGGTTCCCACCGACAGCGGCACCTGCGCAAACAGCGCCCTGACTGGAAATCATTCTTTCAAGAAGCCGACGGCGACGCGCCGATCGCGGGGTCTGCTGCATTTCTCGCGCTCATCGGTTCAGAAACGACGGTGGTGCTGCTGACCGCACGACCGCACACCTTGCACCAGGTGACTCTCGACTGGCTCGCATCGTCGGGGCACCGCTGGGACCTGCTGATCATGCGCCATCGAAGCGACGGCGGGCTGCGGTCACCCGAGTTCAAAAAGCGATCCGTGCAGGAGCTGCGAGCCTTGGGCTACGAACCTCAGTTTGCAGTCGACGATGACATGCGCAATGTCGAGATGTTTCGCAACGAAGGTATCGAGACGCTCTACCTGCATTCGGGGTACTACGAGGCCTAAAGCCTGTGCAAACTGTTACGTCTGAGGTCAGGCGGCGCCGGCACATTTGCTTAGGGCTGCGAGCTTGGGAACAAGCGGCGGTCCGTTACTGTTGACACCCGACGGAGGTTTCCACGTAATGGCCAATTCCATCAAAACATTTCTTCTGCTCGCTGGTCTCGGCGGGCTCGCGATTGCTCTAGGCGGCGCCATGGGTGGCCGTTCTGGTATGAGTTTCGGGCTCATGATCGGTCTCGCCATGGCTGCCGGCTCGTATTGGTTCAGCGACAAGCTGGCCATCAAGTCCGCCAAGGCCGTTCCCGCAGATCCTGGTCAGTATCCCGAGTACTTCGAGATTATGCAAGAGCTCACGACGCGGGCTGACCTACCAATGCCCAAGCTGTATGTAACCCCCAACCGCCAACCCAACGCGTTTGCCACCGGCCGCAACCCGAATCATGCTGCAGTCGCCGTGACCGTGGGCCTGATGGACATCATGAGCTGGGACGAAATTCGGGGCGTGCTGGCGCACGAGCTCGCACATATCGAAAACCGCGACATCTTGATCGGTTCAGTTGCGGCAGCGATCGCCATGGCGGTTACTTGGGCAGCCCGCATGGCGATGTGGGGCGGCATGCGCGGCCGTAACCGCAACGGAAACATGCTGGTCATGTTGGCCACCGTGATCCTTGCGCCGATTGCAGCGTCATTCATTAAGTCAGCAATCAGCCGCACTCGCGAATACAAAGCCGACGCCAGCGCCGCTCGCATGATGGGCGATGCTGAACCGCTTGCACGGGCACTGGAGAAGCTGGGAATGGCTTCCGGCCGAATTCCTGCCGAAGGTGTTGTGCCGGAGCAGGCATCGCACTACATCGTGAATCCGCTTGCCGGCGCGACCCAGTCAAACTTTGGTCGCGGCATGGGCGGTATGGGCGCATTCGGCAATCTCGGTCGCATGTTCACGACGCACCCGCCGCTCGAAGATCGCGTGCGGCTGTTGCGTGAAGGCAACTGGAACAACTGAGTTGCGCAATACCTAGTCTCTGAAGTTGCCGAACTGCAGAGGGATCTCGAAGTCTTCGCCTTTGAGAGCAGCGATGACCTCTTGCAGGGTGTCGCGCTTTTTGCCCTGAACCCGCAGCTGTTCGCCCTGGGTAGAGCTAGAGACACCTTTGATGCCGAGCGCTTTGATGAACTTGTTGAGTTCCTTGGACTTGTCGCTCGAAATACCGACCGACAGCGCTGCTGATTGTCGAGCGCGCCCGCCGGATGCCTCTGTGACATCGCCATAATCCAGCGCTTTGAGCGAGACGTTTCGGCGAACCATCTTTTCTTCGAGCACCTGGCGCAATGCCGCGAGGCGATCTTCGCTCGCAGATTCCATCGCGATGGCGTCTTCGCCGAGCTCGATCGAGGAGTCGGTTCCTTTGAAATCAAATCGATTGACGATCTCGCGACTGGCCTGATCGACCGCGTTGCGGACTTCCTGCATATCGACTTCTGAGGTTATGTCAAATGTGGGCATGGCGACCTCCGTTCGTGTGACCGTCAAACCTAGTCCGCAACCGCTCAATCTGGGTGGGGTCACGCCAACCCGACAGATAGGGTTGTGGCTCACCAAGGGTCGGTGCCCGAGTGGCCAAAGGGAACGGGCTGTAAACCCGTCGGCATTGCCTTCGGAGGTTCAAATCCTCCTCGGCCCACAGGTGAGTTGCCCGGCGGTTTATCCGCCGGGCAACTTCATTTTTGCGAGCGGTGAACGGGGATAGCGGGGGCCTAGTGCGCCATCGCTATCGCGGCGTACATCGCGACGCCACGAGCCATAGCGTCTTCGTCGATCGTCATGTAGTTCGAATGATTGGGCGCCACGTCTTCGAGGGGAATGTCGGGTGGCGCGACTCCGAGGAACACCATCGAGCCAGGTACTTCGTTGAGCACATAACTGAAGTCTTCGGCTCCCATGACCGCATCGGGCATGTCGTGGAAGCTGCCGTCGCCAAACACCTGAGTCGCGGCGGTAGAAGCCCGCTCGACTTCGCCATGGTCGTTGACGGTCACCGGGTAACCGCGAGAGATCTTGGTCGTGCAGGAACAGCCGTGGGCTGCGGCGGTGTTCACAGCCACTTGATCGACACGCTCGATGAGCAGCTCGCGGGTGCGTTCGTCGAGGGTGCGAATCGTGCCCTGCATGTGGGCCGTCTCGGGAATGATGTTGGTTGTGGTTCCGGCATGAAGGTTGGCAACGGTCAGTACGGCCGGATCGGTGGCGTTGGTCACTCGCCCGACCATGGTGTTAAGCGAGAGAACTGTTGCCGCCGCCGCTGGAATGGGGTCGACGCAACCAGCGGGCATCGACGCATGGCCACCGCGACCGGTGATGGTGATGTCGAATTCATCGGCGCTGGCCATAAGCGGCCCGCCTTTGGCAAAGAAAAGGCCAGACGGGATCGCAGTGAAAACGTGGATCGCAAATGCTCGATCAACACCGTTGAGCACGCCCTCGTCGATCATGTGTTTGGCGCCAGCGAAGCCTTCTTCGCCGGGCTGGAACATGAATCGAACCCGGCCGGACAGCTCGCTCGTATTGTCGCTAAGTAGTTGGGCAGCGGAGACGAGCATCGAAACGTGAGCATCGTGACCGCATGCGTGCATTTGTTGGTCGCGGGTGGACTTCCACGCCACATCGAGGTCCTCCTGAAGCGGAAGTGCATCCATATCGCCGCGAAGTAACACCGTCGGCCCTGGACGTCCGGTATCGAGATCCGCGACAACTGAGGTTGACGTCTCGCCCAAGGTGATATCGAGACCCAAGCCAGTGAGCGACTCAAGAATCTTCGCCTGGGTGTCGGGCAGATGCAGGCCGAGTTCGGGCTCTTTGTGAATCGCACGCCGAAGTTCGACGGTCTGCGTCTGCAGCCCGTTAGCAGCGGTGAACAGGTCGGGTCCCAAAGCTGAGGTCATACCTGATCTTGCCACACGCTCTCGGTGGCGGCATCGGGGCCTGATTCAGAAGGTCACGGATTCGGAGCTGATGACGTTGGTGGCGCAACCTGGAACGCCTTGGGATTGCCACACGGCGTTGGTATGGGCAATGATTTCGGCGCCCAATGGCAGGCCAACTCCGAATTGTTTGTCAGTGGTGTGGGCGTCGGCGATGAGCGTGGTGTCGTAGCCGCGAGCGAGTGCGCCGTGCAAGGTCCACCGCACGCAATAGTCGGTCTGGGCTCCGGTCACGATCAGATGGCCGACTTGGCGATCGGCCAGTCGGCGTTCGAGGTCGGTTCCTTCGAACGAATCGCGAAGGCTTTTAAAGACGACCGGTTCTACCGGTGACGGCACGAGTTCGGGCACGATTTGCCAGCCCGGGGTGTCACGGTGCAGGTCTTCGTCGTGGTGTTGCACCCAGATGACGCCGACGTTGTGGGAGCGGGCCTGGTCGACTAGACCCCGAATCGCGGAGATGACTGCCGATCGGTTGTGGGCTTTGGCCACCACATCGTTCTGCATGTCGATAACAATCAACGCCGAGTTTGGGCGGTCTGCAAGCGTGGCCATGGCGAAACGCTAGCTCGCTCGGCGGGTTCGCAGCGGTCCGCAGCTCGGCATTGCAGCGGTCGACGAACTTCCCTAGTCGTGCTCGACCGACAGCGGTCAGCTATCGAGTATGAGCTGCATTTCGGTGAGATCGAGCCATCGACCAAATTTGCGGCCGACCTCGCGTTCGACGCCAACAATCTCGAACCCGAGAGAGCTGTGCAACGCAACCGAACCGGCATTCGACCCGGCCACGCGGGCAATTACCGAATGGAAGCCGTGCAAGCGCGCTCGTGACACGAGTTCGGCGAGCAGCGCCCGGCCTGCGCCAAGTCGTTGAAACGCGGGGTCTATGTAGACGGAGTTCTCGACAGTGGTGCGATACGCGGCGCGGTCCTTGAACGCCGATAGCGAACCGAAACCGGCGACGGTCGTGTCGATTTCAACGACGAGTACTACATGTCCGCCGCTTCGTTCTCGAAGCCATGATTGCTGCTGTAGGAGGGTTCGCGGCTCGACGTCGAAGGTAGCGACGCCTTCGAGAACCTCACGGTTGTAGATGGCGAGGATGGCTTCAGCGTCGTCAATCGTTGCGTCTCGAATCAACATGTCGTCGCAGATCCTTCCGCAAGGTTGGGCACGAGCCCGAATCGTGGCATCCTGTTGCCCCTGCTCCCTTAGCTCAGTCGGTAGAGCGCTTCCATGGTAAGGAAGAGGTCAAGAGTTCAACTCTCTTAGGGAGCTCCAGCCGGAAAGTCGATGTCACGAGGTCATCGATTGGTTACTCAACATCAGCGGTTCGCCGCTGGTGTTGTGCATGTTCCGGGGCGCCGTAGCTCAGTTGGTGAGAGCGCTCGACTCATAATCGAGAGGTCGACAGTTCAAATCTGTCCGGCGCTACAAATTCTTCCGAACTTCGTTGATCGGTCGCTGGTCAGATTTCGACCCGATCAACCATGCGAGGGCTGTGTCACATGCCCTACTGTCGGGTTGTGTCGATACCGGTGAAGCGAACGTCATTTAAAATTCTGATCGCCCGCGCGGTGATGCTCAGCGCCGTGATGCTTGCCGTGTCGTGCGCAAGCGAAGATGGCGGCAACGACGACGCTGCACAGAACAGTGTTGAGACGGCTGTCGCGTTGGAACAATCCGCGTCGGTGACGACTACCCAAAACGATGGCAGCGACGAAGTTGGCGATGGCGACGAGGACACGGCCACCAGCGGGTCATCCGAAACTGATGTTGCGGTAGTCGAACCGCAAGAGGGTTCACTCGAAGACGAAGACGTGGCAGTCCCTGAGAGTTCTGGTCAACAAGTAGAAGTCGCACCGCAGCGGCCACCGACCATTGACGACTTGTTAGAGCGAGACGACGTGCTCAACATTGCGCACGCTGGCGGCGATCAGGACTACCCGCACTCGACGCTCTACGCGATGGCTCAAGCCGTCGAGCAAGGAGCCGATGCTTTGGAGATCGACGTGCAGCTCACGGGCGACGGCGTGCTCGTCGTGCAACACGATGACACCGTCGACAAAACCACGGGTAGTACCGGACCAGTCGCGGCGCTGACTTTCGATGAGTTGCATGCACTCGACAACGCATACTGGTTCTCGCCCGAATGTTGGCCGTGCCAGGACCGACCGATAGACGAATATGTGTGGCGCGGAGTTCGCACCGGCGATCAACCGCCGCCCGACGGCTTCGAGCCGGCCGACTTTGCGGTGCCCTCGTTGCGGCAGCTTGCAGAGCGCTTCCCCACAATGCCGCTGATCATCGAGATCAAGGGCAGCCACCCTGAATCGCTTCCTGCCGTCGAAGCCCTCGCTGGTGAGCTGGTCGAGCTCGATCGTGTCGAGTCGACCGTCGTAGTTTCGTTCGACGACGCGCTGATCGATGCATTTGAAGAACTCGTGCCGGCAGTTGAGGTAAGCCCAGGCCTCGATGAACTGACTGCGTGGGTTCTCGCCGGTGCACCGCTGGACGGCCGGCGGATCGTGCAGGTTCCTCCCGAATTCAACGGCGTGCCAGTCGTAAGCGACGCGTTCTGGAAGCTGGCCGCCGACAGTGGCGTCGACGTGTGGATCTGGCCAAGCGATGCATCGACACAAGAGAACCGCGAGTTCTACACCGAGATGATCGATCAAGGCGCTGCCGGAATCATTGCAGGCCGGCCCAAAGACATGGCCGCTGCGAGTTGACGCGACCACCTCTGGTCTCAACCGTTCACAGCGTGGTGAGCGGTTCAGAGCGCCTGAGGGGGACATGCTTCGGCCGTCTGCGTAAGATGCTGCTGTGGAAGACGAGCTCAAGGAGCTGATCATCAGGGCCAAGGCCGGTGATCGCGAAGCCTTTGATGAGCTGGTCAAAGCAACCTACGCACGAGTGCACGGCCTGGCCCTTCGGCTGACGGGCAACGAACACGACGCCGATGATGTTGTTCAAGACACCTATGTGCGCGCCTATCGAGGGTTGCGCAAGTTTCGAGGCGACGCACGGTTCTCAACCTGGTTGCATCGAATCACCGCAAACTCAGCGTCTACCCTGATGGGTCGGTCGCAACGGCACCGTCACACCGATCTCGACTCGGTCATCAATCTCGCTGACCATCGAGCAGACATCGACCCTGAGTTCCAAGCCCAAAACGAGGCGGTGCGTTCTCGTTTGCGCCGCGCACTCGACAGCCTTCCGGACCGATTGAGAAGCGTCGTTGTTCTTCGAGACGTGCACGGCATGAGCCATCGCGAGATCGCGTCGGAGCTCGGAATCACCGAGGCTGCGGCAAAAGTTCGACTGCATCGCGCCCGTGCGCGACTGCGCGACGGCCTTACTGCGTGGCGACCGAACCAAGCCAACGAGTCTGTCTCAACCGAGCCTGACCGTGAGAACACGGCCGACACGACCGGTGATTCACAAGCAGATGTCATCGAACTCAATGTTCGGCGCAACGCCAGCTAGATCCGACGTCGACCCGCTGCGGTCGGGCTGGCGAACAAACGGGCTACCCTGACCAACGCAACGGACAGCTCACGACCAGTGAGCGACGATGTCTGTAGGGCAGTGGCGCAACTGGTAGCGCACCGGTCTCCAAAACCGGCGGTTGTGGGTTCGAGCCCCGCCTGCCCTGCCAATTTCTGAAACCCCAAAAATCCCATCTCTCGAAACAAGGTACGCAACGGCAATGTCCGATACGACGAGTCTCAACAGACAAACCCGCCGCTTCGCCAAGAAGCAGGGTCTGCTCGATGACAAGGGCGAGCCCGTGCGCCAGCAGCGCGACCGAAATCAGTCGAAAGAGCCGCGCACGCCGCCGGGTGAGTTCATCAAGGAAGTCCGCAAGGAACTCAAGCTCGTCTCGTGGCCGTCGCGTGAAGAGGTCATCAACTACTCCTTGGTCGTGTTCGCTTTGCTGGTCGTCTTTACCGGCCTCGTTGCTGCGCTCGACTACGGCCTTGGCGAGGCGATCGTCAAACTCTTCGAGCGATGAGCAGCGAAGCGCAAGAATCCGAAGCGCAAGACACCGAAGTCAGCCACGAGATCACGCAACCTGGCGCGGCCGAGGCCGTTGAGGTTGTCGATGAGCAAGCGCTGATTTACGAAAAAGTCGAAGACGCGGAGACCGCGACCGACGACGGACCTAAGCCGATTAGCCCGTACGACCGCCCAGGTCGCTGGTATGTCGTGCACACGCAGTCGGGCTACGAAAAAAAGGTCAAACAAAACCTCGAGGCTCGTACCGCTTCGATGAACATGGATGGCCGCATCCACGAAGTCGTCATTCCCATGGAAGACGTCGTCGAATTTCGCCAGGGCAAAAAGGTCGTTGTACAAAAGAAAATGTTCCCTGGCTATCTGCTCGTCAGGTGTCGGCTCGACGACGACTCGTGGTTCGTTATTCGCAACACGCCGGGTGTTACTGGTTTCGTTGGTCAAGGAAGCAAGCCGTCCCCGCTGCCTCGTCGCGAGGTCGAAACGTTCTTGCAGGTCAAGACCGAGGGCGAAGCCGCAGCTGCTGGCCCGGCGAACAAACGAGTGCGCAAGTTGTACGAAATGGGCGAGACCGTCCGCGTTAAAGAGGGTCCTTTTGCGGACTTCAGCGGCGAGGTCATCGAGATCAACGAAGACCAACTTCGTGTCAAGGTGCTCGTCAATATCTTCGGTCGTGAAACGCCCGTTGAACTTGAGTTCGCGCAGGTCGCAAAACTCTGAATTCGTTTACCAAATCGAATGAGGTTGTCCGTCCCGTTTCGCGGCGGCACACTTGCTCGGTTGTGTCGGCTGTGCCGACGGTGAATCGCATGTGGCCGTCCTGGCTACACCACCAGCAATTGGCTCGAGAAACTCCAAGAGAGACGTCATGGCAAAGAAGCAGGTAGCTGCAATCGTCAAGATCCAGATCCCCGCAGGCGAAGCAACGCCTGCGCCACCGGTGGGTACCGCACTTGGTCCCCACGGTGTGCAGATCATGGATTTCTGCAAGGCATATAACGCGAAGACCGAAGGCCAACGCGGCCAGATCATTCCGGTCGAGATCTCGATCTTCGAAGATCGCTCGTTCACGTTCATCACCAAGACGCCCCCAACGGCGTTCCTGTTGCGCAAGGCCGCTGGCCTTGACAAAGCATCGACCGAACCCGGGCGCATCGACGCCGGCACCGTCACCGATGCTCAGGTCACTGAGATCGCCGAGATCAAGTTGCCTGACCTCAACACCGCAGATATCGACCAGGCGAAACTCCAGGTTGCAGGCACTGCCCGCAGCATGGGCCTTCGAGTCGTCTGACACAGTCTGCGTGCGCTTGTCGCACGCAATTGGCCTACCGGGGAAGACCTCGCCCCGGATACGGCTTCCACTACAAATGAGGGAGCTTGAAAGGAAGCGAACATGGCACGTGGCAAGCGCTACAGCGACGCGGCGAAACGGTATGACCGTAACCGTCTGCATAATCCCGACGAGGCAGTCGAGCTCGTGAAGAGTTTGGCCGCTGCGAAATTCGACGAATCGATCGAGTTCGTAGTTCGCCTGGGAATCGACCCTCGCAAGACCGAAGAGGCAGTTCGCGGCACCGTTGCACTGCCGTCGGGAACCGGTCGCGACGTTCGCATCGCCGTGTTCGCCCAGGGCGAAGCCGCAATGCAGGCCCGCGACGCCGGCGCAGACATTGTCGGCGCCGACGACTTGGCCGAGCAGATCGAAGGCGGCATGCTCGACTTCGACGTGGTAATCGCTACACCAGACATGATGCCGACCGTAGGTAAACTCGGCCGTTCGCTCGGTCCGCGTGGTCTCATGCCGAACCCCAAAACTGGCACCGTGACTCCCGACGTGGCCAAAGCAGTCGGCGAGTTCAAGGGCGGTCGCGTTGAGTACCGCGCCGACCGCAACGGCAATGTCGCTGTTCCGATCGGCAAAGTGAGCTTCGAAAGCGACGCGATTGCCGTCAACCTCAAGGCCATCGTTGATGAGCTCGAGCGTGTCAAGCCTGCGTCGGCCAAGGGTCGCTACATGCGCAAGGTCACCTTGGCTTCGACCATGGGACCTGGCGTGCAGGTCGATCCCTTGAGCCTGTAAATCTCATTCACTGGCCGACTCGGTCGCGGGCAATCCCGCTGACCGGGTTGCGCCGCCTGTAAGCGACGCTACCGTACGTCGCACAACTGCATTCGTCCCAAAGATATCCGGTGCTCAATTGAGCATAAGCGCACTGCTGGCAGTGCCGCCTGACGAGGAGACAACACGCTCGCTGAGCATGTGTCACGCCCTGATCTTCGGTGTTTGCACATGCTCAATCGCTGTTTTGGCCCCACTCCCGTAACCGAAAGAAGTCCCGGATGGCTCCCCGTCCCGACAAAGTCGCAAAAGTCGACGAGATCGCAGAGAAGCTCGATGCGGCAGGCACCGTGCTCGTTGCCGAGTATCGCCACCTCGATGTTCCAGCTCAGGCTGAACTGCGCGCTGCAGTCACCGCATCGGGTGGCGAGTTCAAGATTTACAAGAACACGCTGACGCGCCTGGCGGCCGAACGCAGCGGTGTTGACATTGGTGAACATCTTGGCGGGCCGACCGCGTTGGCGTTTGCCTATGGCACCGACGATTCACCGGCCGATCCTGTCGGCCTGTCAAAGGCACTGACCGAATTCGCCAAGACCAATCCGGGCCTTGTGGTTCGCGGCGGCATCATGGACGGCGCCCCTATCGGCCTCGATGAAGTCACGGCACTTTCAAAGGTCCCGCCTCGCGAAGAAATGCTCGCCCAGTTCGCTGGCCTGTTGCAAGCCCCAATGTCGAAGTTCGCTGCGTTGTTGCAGGCCATGCCTACCAACTTTGCCGGACTCGTCAAGGCACTCATCGACAAGGGTGGCGCTGGCGAACCTGAGGCACCTGCCCCCGCTGCCGAAGCCGCCGACGAGGCAGCTGCTGACGATGCAGCCCCTGTCGCCGAAGAGGCCGCAGAATCTGCCGACGCCGCTGAAGCGCAAGCGCAGGTAGCTGAAGAGACCGACGCGTCAGATGACGCACCGGAGGCCGCCGCGGAAGACGCGGCAGCTGACAAGACCGATGAGTCAGCCGACGCTGATTCTGACGACCCCGAAGACAAGGAGGACTGATCATGTCCAAGGTTGAAGACGTACTCTCCACGATCGAGGGCATGACAGTCCTCGAATTGAGTGAACTGCTCACGGCATTCGAAGAGAAGTTCGATGTCACCGCTGCTGCTCCCGTTGCAATGGCAGCAGCTCCTGCTGCTGGCGGAGCTGCCGAAGAGGAGAAAGACGCATATGACGTTGTTCTCATCGCCGAAGGCGCCAAAAAGATTGCAGTTATCAAGGAAGTTCGATCCATCACGGGTCTGGGCCTCAAAGAAGCCAAAGAGCTCGTCGAGTCACTGCCAAAGCCAGTGCTCGAAGGCGCCAAGAAGGAAGACGCAGAGAAGGCCAAGGCCTCTCTCGAAGAGGCCGGCGCTCAGGTCGACCTCAAGTGATCTAGCGGCACGTTGAGTGCCGCTGCTGATCGATCGGGGAAACCGCCAGAGGCGGCGGTTTCCCCGGACATCTCCATTGACACATCTCCATTCACTATTGTCAACGGAGCTCCCACCTGGGGTATCCAGGAACCATCATTCGAATTGCCTCCGCCCCGAAAGACTGCGAGCCGACATGAAGCCCGACATTCATCCTGAGTACCGTGACGTGGTCTTCCTCGACACCCAGAACGGCACCAGTTTCGTCACCCGGTCGACGATCAAAACCGACGAAACCACCGAAGTTGACGGTGTCGAATACCCGCTGGCCAAGGTCGAGATCTCGGCAGCAAGCCACCCCTTCTACACGGGTACGATGACGATCATCGATACCGCTGGTCGCGTCGAGCGTTTCGAGAAGCGCTACGGCCGTCGCAAGCAAAAGCCGGGCGAAGAAGCTCCTGCTGGCGAAGAAGCAAGCGAAACCGCACAAGCACCGGTTGCACAAGCACCCGTTGCTGATGCACCTGTCGAAGATGCTGACGGTGGCGACGCCACCGAAGAGGAGTAGCCACTCTGGCACTCTCCGCCGACCAGAAGGCATCGATCTGGTCGGCAAAACTGCGCTCTCTTGCCCGCGAGTCGCTCGGCCGAGAAGCTGGCGAGCTCTACCCGCTGCCGTGGGGCGCGTCGCTCGTCGACGGCCACGCTGCGGTCACCCTTGTTGAGGGTGATCCGGTTGCAGCTTTTGGGCAGGCGCTTTTGCACGCAGCACGTCACCAGGCCAGCGATCTGACGCTCATCGTCAACTCTGATGGGGCAACCGTCGCTCGTCGAGCCGCTCAGTTCGAACCGTGCCCCATCGTCATGGTGGCAACAGGGACCGAACTTGTTGTGTGCGAGGCAGAACCGCACGTCTACATCGCTCCATCGGCATTACGACAAGACATCGCCGACGCGTTCGCAGCCGCTGGCGTGCGGGTCATCGTCGAGCACGGCGTCATCACCGCAGAGTGCCAAGGGGTCGAGGTGGCACGGGTGACCGGCGCAGGTGACGAACAACGCCTCGATGTTGGGGTTGGCGCCTATGACCAGGGTGCGTTCGCCGTGATGAACCCTGGCCTCACGCCCAACGACGCGCTCCAACAAGTCGTCGACCAGGTTGCTCAACATCGACAACGCGGCGCCCCGCCGCACCCCCTGAGTCGCATCGTGCGCGAGCGCTGGCTCAGAGCCGAGTTGCTCGATGGACGCACCGACGAGGGGCCGCTGCGCGAGCTTGGCCTTTCGCAGATCATGCCGGTCGAGCCGGCGGTCGCGCGCACCGGTCTCTACGACACTGCTCCGGCGTTTGCGACAGCGATCGACTCAGATGGTCAGACTGCTCTCGTCGCCTTTAGTGTCGGAATCGATCCCGGCCTGGCACCGCATGCGGCTGATGTGGCAGCTCGCGAAAATGTGGCGCGGGTGGTGTTCGTGCTTCCTGCACGCGACCGGCATCCCGCCACTATGGGGCTGATCGATCGTATGCGCCTTTCGACTGTCGTGATCGCGAGCGATGAACCGTGGTCTGGCGGCGAGGCAGAGACGGTCGCCGGTAGCGTGCAACAGTGAGCGAACTGCACGACGAACTCCTGCGCGAGTTCCACAACGTCGAGCAACAACTCGCAGACCCCGAACTTGTCAAGGACCGCACGAACTACGCGGAGACGACTCGCCGGTACAAGGAACTGTCTGACATTGTTGCCTGCATCAATGAGATGCGATCTGCCGACGAAGACGTGCTCGTCGCCCGTGAAATGCACGCCGAAAGTAGTGGCGACGAACGCGCCATGCTCGCCGAAGAGATCACCGAAGCAGAAAAGGCTTCCGCCGATGCGTCGGAGCGGCTCGACGAGCTGTTGATCCCCAAAGACCCCAACGACGGGCGCAATGTCATCGTCGAAATTCGCGGTGCCGAAGGCGGCGAGGAAGCGAACCTGTTCGCCCGTGACCTGTTCGAGATGTATCGCAGCTACTCGACGGTGCAGAAGTGGAAGTTCGACACGCTCGAGGCCAACGAAAGCGACATGGGCGGGTTCTCAACCATCATTTTCGTCTTGCGAGGCGCGTCGGTGTGGTCGCACATGAAGTTCGAAGGCGGTGTGCACCGGGTGCAACGTGTGCCCGTCACTGAATCACAGGGCCGAGTGCACACTTCGTCGGCCACGGTTTCTGTGCTTCCCGAAGCAAAAGAGGTCGAGGTCAACATCGACGACAATGACCTGCAAGTAGACGTATTCCGAGCATCGGGACCGGGAGGACAATCGGTGAACACCACCGACTCTGCGGTTCGGATCACCCACAAACCGACCGGCGTGGTCGTGTCGATGCAAGACGAGAAGAGCCAGCTTCAGAACAAGGCCAAAGCAATGCAGGTGTTGCGCGCTCGCATTCTGCAAGCAGAACAGCAACGGGCGGCTGACGAAGCCAGTGACATGCGCAAGGGCCAGATTGGCGGCGGTGGACGCAGTGAGAAGATTCGCACCTACAACTACAAAGAGAACCGCGTCACGGATCATCGCATAGGGCTCACTGTCTACAAGCTCGACAAGGTGCTGGCCGGTGCAATGGCAGATGTGATCGACCCGTTGATGCAGCATGAACGGGCCGAACAGCTTTCGGGCGATGACTGACAAACCAACCCCCGAACCGGTCGCCGACACGTCTGACGGCGTGCCTTGGCGATCCTTCTATTCCGAGGCTGTGACTCGGTTGGCTTCGGCAGGTGAAGACTTTGCCGAGATCGAAGCCCGGCGCATTGTCGAAGAGGCATCAGGTTGCGAGCCGGGCGAGTTTGCGTTGACGCTCGACGACTTCGCCACCGTACGCGCAGTCGCTCACTTTGATTCGATGCTGGAACGGCGTCTGCAGGGTGAGCCGCTGCAATATGTGCTTGGACGCTGGGCGTTTCGTTCACTGGACCTTGCTGTCGACGCGCGGGTGCTGATTCCGCGACCAGAAACAGAGACCGTGGCCGGCTTGGCGCTTGACGAGTTGACCCGGCTGCAACATCGTGCCGGCGACCGGAGCCTGCTCGCGGCTGACCTGGGCACCGGCAGCGGCTGTATTGGCCTGTCGCTGGTGAGCGAACACCTCAGGCTGCAGATGATTTGTACCGACATATCCGCCGATGCTCTCGCCGCGGCTCGTGCGAACACCGCCGGCCTGGGGCGCCCTGCCGCCCGAGTCGAGCTGCGCGAAGGAAGCTGGTTCGAAGCGTTGCCTGTCGAACGCCTCGGCGAGTTCGATCTGATCATTTCGAACCCGCCCTACATCGGCGATCACGAACAACTTCCGGCCGTCGTCAACGATTGGGAACCACGCCAAGCGCTGCGCTCGGGCCCTACCGGGCTGGAAGCTGCCGAGATTCTGATCGCTGGGGCCGTTGCATGGTTACGAAGCGACGGGGTGCTGGTGCTGGAACTCGGTGAAACGCAGCTCGAAGCGGCCAAACAGATGGCCGAACGTGCCGGCTATGCGTCGATCGAAGTCCATCGAGACCTGGCGGGCAGAGACCGGGCGTTGATCGCTCGTCGCCGGTAAGAAACAACGCGCGAGAAACGAGAGCAAAACTATGTCGGTAGAAGTCATTGCCGTGTCGGAGTCGGCGGTCGATGCCGCCTCTGCAGCGCTTGGCCGTGGCGAGTCAGTGGTGGTGCCGACTGACACCGTCTACGGCCTTGCCGCTCTCGCAAGCAACGAGCAAGCCGTGGATCATCTGTTCGCGTTGAAGGACCGCCCAGTGCAGCGGTCGATTGCTTTGATCGTGGCTGACCTCGAGCAGGCGAAGTTGCTTGGCGCTGTTGATGCCGTCTCGCAGCAGGTAGCGGAACAGCTTTGGCCCGGTCCGCTCACCATGGTGGTTCAACGTCGCTTCGGTCTCGGCGATTGGCTAGGCCGCGAAGATGGCACGATCGGCATCAGGTGTCCGGCTCATGAATGGCTCCGGTCACTCGCGGCTCGCGTTGGTCCGCTTGCGGTGACGAGTGCGAATAGAACTGGAAGCGAGACAGCGTCGTTTGCTCTCGATGCGGCGGCGAGCCTGACCGGGCCCGTCGGGCTGATTGTCGACGGGGGAGCCTGCACAGCGATGGCATCGACCGTCGCACGAATGACCGAGAGTGGGGAGTGGGTCGTGTTTCGTGATGGCCCGGTGACGGTAGCGATGCTCCAGGCGGCGTCGGCCAAGACGACCAGATGACAACGAATCAAGCTCACGCAAAAAAGAAAACTGGCTGAAATCCCCGTCAAATGTGGCGGCAATGAGACTTTGTGTATAGATTCACATAGTCACAGGCGAGCGTGTAGGGGCTCTCGTAGACCCCTTTCACTTGGTGCCTGTACACGTAGTTGCAACTTCCCCCATGAGGTCCCAGTGACAGCTTCGCCAGAGCGCGAGATCACACGCGAGATGGTCGGTGCGATGCACCGCAGTACCGGTGCGTATGAACTCGTCGTGGCCGCACTTGCCGCGGCTGCTGTCGGTTGGGCTGTCGACGCGGTGGTTGGCACAACTCCGATCTTTCTTCTCGTCTTCGCTCTCGCCGGTTTCATTGGTGCGTCGTACAGCATCTGGTTGACCTATCGCACCCAAATGCAGGTTGCCGAAACCGAGCGCACCGCACGGCGGAACGAGCGCCGAAAATGAACGTGCACGTCAACGAAGCGAATCCGCTGCTCAGCCGATTCGAAGGCCCGTCGCCTGCCATGCAGGTTGGTCTTGACATGATCAAACGCGGCGCGGTGATCGCACCCCCGTTGATTCTGATCGGCGCGTTGATTTGGGGCACCGATGGCGCCGCTTCGGTTGCGCTCGGGCTTGGTCTCGTATTGGTCAATGTCTTTGTTTCGGCCTGGATCATCGCCACCTGCGCCAAGATCTCGTTCGCGGCGATGGCTGGCGGCGCAATGTTCGGCTTCCTGATCCGACTAGGCATTATCAGCGCCGTCGTGATTCTCGTTCGCAATGAAACCTGGGTCGATCTGGTTGCGCTCGGCGTCACCATCATCGTCACCCACCTCGGGCTTCTGTTCTGGGAGCTGCGATACATCTCTGCAAGTCTGGCGTATCCGGGTCTCAAGCCCGGAGCCGGCCTCGCGTCTAAACCTCACAAGGAGTCCGTGGCATCATGATGCAAGCACTCATCGCATTTGCTGAAGAAGTCGAAGGCGGATCGGAATCACCAGTTCCGTTTCCCCCACCACGAAACCTTGTGGAGTGGGCTCCGATCTTTGGCGAAGGCAGCACATTCGAGTTCAACAAGATCGCCTTGATCGCGGTCATCGCTTTTGCTCTTCCCACGCTGATCTTCTTGTTCGCACGTGGCGGTTCTGCCGACAATCCGTCAAAGATGCGCATCTTTGCCGAGGGAATCGTGAACTTTGTCGAAGAGAAGATCGCGAAACCGGGTATCGGTCACGGCTATGAACCGTATGTTCCGCTCTTGACGACGTTCTTCTTGTTCATCGTGATCGGCAACTTGTTCGAGGTCATCCCGTTCTTCCAGATGCCGCTCAACGCTCGCATGGCCGCCCCGTTGATTCTTGCACTGACCGCCTGGGCCATGTTCATCGCAGTCGGCCTTAAACACCACGGTTTCAAATACGTCAAAGACGTCATCTGGCCACCGAGCGTTGAGAACCCATTCATGCGAGGCTTCGTGGGCTTCATCGAGCTGTTCTCGACGTTCATCGCTCGTCCTCTGAGCCACGCAGTTCGACTCTTCGCCAACATGCTCGCCGGCCATATCTTGTTGGTCACATTCGGTGTGCTTACGATCGGCACGTTTGCGGCCATCGGCCTCAGCTTCAGCGGCGGCATCAGTGCCGTGGCTTGGGTCGGCTCGCTTGCCGGCCTCATTGCGTTCACCGGCTTCGAAGTCGGTGTGAGCTTCATCCAAGGTTTCGTATTCGCCATCCTGGCCGCCGTGTACATCGGCAGCTCGCTGCACCCAGCGCACTGATCCGTACACACAACCGTTCAGGCAACCACTCTCGATCCTCGAGAATCATCTAAGGAGACATCCCAAAATGAGCACTATTGCAAACATCCTTGCCCAGGTCGAAGACCCGGCAGACCTCAAAGCCATCGAGGCCGCCGGAAGCGCAGGCTTCGCATACGGTCTCGCCGCAATCGGCCCTGGTATCGGCATTGGCTACCTCGTTGGCCAGGCCGTGCAAGCTATGGCTCGCCAGCCTGAGTCTGCTGGACAGGTTCAAACGACCATGTTCTTGGGCATTGCCTTTACCGAAGCGCTGGCCCTTATTGGCTTCGTTGTCTTCATTCTGCTGAAGTTCGTCTGATTCGTCCCACCGGGACATCTGACGACATACCGCATCGAGGAGGTGTTACGTGACGTTACCTATTGACCCCATGCTGGGTCTGCTGCTTTTCGCTGAAGAAGCGGCCGAAGATGAAGGAACTTTCAATCCGATTCTTCCTGCCGTTCCAGAGATGATCTGGTCGGGATTGGCGTTCTTCGGCCTATGGGCATTGATGAAGTTCGTTCTTCTGCCGCCGATCATGGCTGGCCGCGATGAACGGCGCGCAAAGGTCGCTGCCGGACTGGACTCTGTCTCCGATTCCGAGTCCGAGCTGGCCCAGATCAGAGCTGCCCACAATGACCACCTCAATGTCGCCAAAGCCGAGGCCGCAAGCATCGTCGATGCAGCACGAGCCGAAGCTGACGAAGAGCGCGCCCAGGCCATGGCCGCAGTCGAAGAACAAATCGGCAAGCTGCGCTCCAATGCTCAACGCGAAATCGACTCCGCACGGGTGACAGCGATGGCTGGCGCACGAGGTCCGGTTTCTGAGCTAGCAGCTGGCGCGGCGGGCAAGGTGCTCGGTACCAACGTCGACGTCGCCTCGAACCAGTCGGTAATCGATTCGTTCCTCAACCGGGTCAAAGGCTGAGCATGAGCACACTCCAACTACTCGCGGCAGAAGGTCCCAACGGCCGATTCCTGCCAGGTGACGTTTTAGAATTCTGGTGGGGGCTACTTGCGTTCCTCGTGGTGTTCGGACTACTCGCCTGGAAGGTCTTCCCGCTCGTCAAAAAGGCGCTCGATCAAGGGCAAGCCGACGCAGTCGCTGATGCAACTGCCGCCGAAGACGCAACGGCAGAAGCACAGGCCAAGATCGCTGCAACGCGAGCCGAACTCGGTGACCCAGCCGCAGAATCAGAGCGCATCATCGCCGAAGCTCGCGAGTCTGCACAGCAACTTCGTGTCGATTCAAACGCCCGCACCCAACAGATGGTCAACGACGCGTGGACCAAGGCGCAAAGCGATGTTTCTGCAATGAAGGTGCAAGCCAACGCCGACATGCAGGCCGAAGTCGCGGCTCAGGCAGTGGGAGCGGCTGAACAAGTGGTTCGGTCAAGTCTCGATGCTGGTGGCCACGGCGATCTCATCGAGAGCTACATCAGCCAGCTGGGAGCATCATCATGAGCGACCGTGTTCAGGGATATGCCACAGCCATGCTTGCTGTCGCCGAAGCCGAAGGCGATGTGAGCGCTATTAGCGACGAACTGTTCGCCGTTGGTCGTGCCGTCGATACAAACGACGAGCTTCGCAACACGCTCAGCGATGCTCGCATTCCGGCAGAACGCCGCATGCAGATCATGGACGACCTGCTTGACGGCAAGACCCGACCGGCCACCAAAGGTCTCGTGTCGATGGTTGTCGGTGCAGGCCGCGGAGCTGATCTCGGAAAAATTGCCGCGGCGCTCGCCGAAAAGGCTGCAACTTCGCAGTCAAAGCAGGTCGCAACTGTGCGTTCTGCCGTCCCGTTGTCTGACGATCAGCGCGATCGGCTTGCCGCCGCTCTCGCCAAAAAGGTCGGCACCGAGGTTGATGTCAAGGTCATTCAGGATTCGTCAGTCGTTGGTGGCCTCGTCACCACGATCGGCGACACCGTTATCGATGGAAGCGTGCGCACCCGGCTCAGCCGGCTGCGTGAGTCGCTGTAGCCCGAGGAGACGCACATGTCGGAACTCACAATTGACACCAGCGCCATAACGGCCGCGATTGGCAAGAATCTTGCAGGTTTCGAGCCGAGTCTCGAAGCAAGCCAGGTCGGCCACATCGTTGAGGTCGGCGATGGTATTGCCCGTGTCTCGGGGCTGCCCAACGCGGCGGTCAACGAGATGCTCGAATTTGAGAACGGCTCAATCGGCCTTGCTCTCAACCTCGACGAAGACACCATTGGTGCCGTTGTTCTCGGCGAGGTCGACGAGATCCAAGAAGGACAAACCGTTCGGTCAACCGGCAATATCTTGTCGATGCCTGTTGGTGATGCCCTTTTAGGCCGAGTCGTCAACGCTCTTGGAACTCCAATCGACGGAAAAGGCCCGCTTGTCGGCGCTCGAACTCGTCAGATGGAAGTCCAAGCACCAGGCATCATGGGCCGCAAGCCTGTGCACGAGCCGATGCAGACCGGCATCAAGGCCATCGACTCGCTCATTCCGATTGGCCGTGGCCAACGAGAGCTGATTATCGGCGACCGCAAAACTGGCAAGACCACGATTGCGCTCGACACGATCATCAACCAGCGCGGCCTGGGCGTGAAGTGCATCTACGTAGCGATCGGGCAAAAGGCTTCGACCGTTGCCCAGAACGTGGCGGTACTCGAAGAGATCGGCGCCATGGAATACACCGTGGTCGTTGTGGCTCCGGCTTCAGATCCGGCGCCCTTCAAGTATCTCGCTCCTTACGCTGGTTCCGCTATTGGCCAGCAGTGGATGGAAGACGGCGACCACGCACTTGTTGTGTACGACGATCTTTCTAAGCAGGCCGAGGCTTACCGCCAAATGTCATTGCTGCTTCGCCGTCCGCCCGGCCGCGAGGCATACCCCGGAGACGTCTTCTACCTGCACAGCCGTCTGCTGGAACGTGCCGCAAAGCTCAGCGATGAGCTCGGCGCAGGTTCGCTCACCGCGCTTCCTGTCATTGAGACCAAGGCGGGCGACGTGTCTGCGTTTATTCCCACCAACGTGATTTCGATCACTGACGGTCAGATCTTCCTGCAAGACGACATGTTCAAGTCGGGTCTTCGCCCGGCTGTAGACGTAGGTGTTTCGGTGTCGCGAGTGGGTTCTGCAGCGCAGATCAAAGCCATGAAGACTGCCGTAGGCACGCTCAAGTCTGACTTGCAGCAGTTCCGTGAGCTCGAAGCGTTTGCGTCGTTCGGTTCCGATCTCGACGCAGTGTCACAGGCACAGCTCGATCGCGGGTACCGCCTGACTGAGCTCCTTAAGCAGGGCGTGAACTCACCAATGCCTGTCGAGCGCCAAGTTGTGTCGCTCTATGCCGGCACCAATGGCCACCTCGATGCCATTCCGGTTACCGATGTCAGCCGCTTCGAAAACGAGCTGCTCGATTATGTCGGCACCCGCCATGGCGGTTTGTACGACAGCATCAAGAGCACCGGCAAGATCGACACCGATGAGCTTGAGTCGATCGTTGCGGGCTTCGCCTCGCAGTTCGAATCGAGCGAGCCAGTTGTTGGCGACGCACCCGACGCTGCCGCCCAGGCTGCAGCGTCGACCGGCATGGTCGATAGCGATGTCACGCTTCCTGAGACTGACATCGCTCGTCCTCAGGAGGGCTGAGCCATTCCTGGAGCACAAGAGCGCATCCTCAAGCGCCGAATCGCGAGCGTTCAAAGCACGAAGAAAATCACTCGTGCCATGGAACTCATCGCCGCCACCCGAGTCGCCAAAGCGCAGACTCGGGCTAACGAAGCACGCCCGTATGCGGCGCGTATCACCGGCGTTATTGAGGATCTTGCCAAAGGCGGAGCGAGTGCAAACCACCCGTTGCTCGAAGCTCCAGAAAAGGTCGCCAAGGTTGCCTATGTCGTGATCGCTGGCGATCGTGGCCTTGCTGGTCCGTACAACTCGACGGTCATTCGCGCTGCCGAGCGCGAGCTGATGGCCCGTACCGCTGATGGCCTCGACTATTCGTTGATCTTGATCGGCAAAAAGGCTCGTGACTATTTCACGTTCCGCAACTACACCGTCGACGCCTTTTACGAAGGCATCACCGACACGCCGAACTACGACTCGGCTCGCGAAGTCGCCGAATTCGTCAGCGAGCAATTCATTGACGGCGATATCGATCAGGTCATCTTGATCTTTACTGAGTTCGTGAGTATCGGAACCCAGAAATTGGCCGTGCGTCAGTTCCTGCCGCTCGAGTCGGTTGAAACCATTGCCGATGTCGGCGGTGGCGACGCAGGGTCACGAGCAGAGTTCGAGTTTGAACCATCAGCAGATGGGGTGCTCGAATCGCTGCTTCCACGCTACGTCGAAAGCCGGTTGTTCTCGGCGCTACTCGACTCGTCAGCGTCGGAACACGCGAATCGTCAGCGGGCCATGAAGGCCGCCACAGACAATGCCGAAGACCTGATTACAAAACTTGGCCGTCAGCTCAGTAGCGCGCGTCAAGCAGCCATTACGACCGAAATCATGGAAATCGTGGGCGGTGCCGAAGCACTCGGCGGCGGCGACGATGACAAAAATGATGCGGTCGCACAAATTCTCCAGACGAACTAACCCGAGCACTTAGGAATCACGACATGACTGTCACCGATGCGCCCGCCACGCTCAAGAGCGGCAAAATAATTTCGATCGCCGGACCGGTGATCGATGCAGAGTTCCCTCCGGGTTCTCTGCCCGAGATCAACACCGCGCTTGAGTTCGAGGTTGAGATCGATGGTGAAACCACCGTCATCCGTGCCGAAGTCGCGCAGCAACTCGGCAACAGTCGAGTGCGAGCAATCGCGCTCAAGCCGACTGACGGCCTCAAGCGAGGTACCGAAGTACGCAACACAGGCGCCGGTATCACGGTGCCGGTGGGCGATGTCACGCTCGGCCATATCTGGAACGTGATCGGTGAACCGCTCGACGTCTCGATCGACGAAGTCGAGATCGGTGACCGGTGGGAGATCCACCGTCCAGCTCCATCGTTTGATTCGCTCGAACCGTCGTCGCAGATGTTCGAAACTGGCGTGAAGGTCATCGATCTTCTCACGCCATACAAGCAGGGCGGCAAGATCGGCCTGTTCGGTGGTGCCGGTGTGGGCAAAACCGTGCTCATTCAGGAAATGATTACCCGTGTGGCTTCGAACCACGGTGGTGTGTCGGTGTTCGCCGGTGTAGGTGAGCGCACCCGTGAGGGAACTGACCTCTTCATCGAGATGGGCGAAACAAAGATGGGTGCCGGCGAAGATGCCGCAACCGTTCTTTCCAAAGCCGCCCTCGTGTTCGGCCAGATGGATGAACCACCTGGTGTGCGCCTTCGCGTCGCGCTTGCTGGCGTGACGATGGCCGAGTACTTCCGTGATGTGCAGAACCAAGACGTTCTGTTGTTCATCGACAACATCTTCCGCTTCGTGCAAGCCGGTTCCGAGGTATCAACGTTGCTGGGCCGTATGCCATCAGCGGTGGGTTACCAGCCGACCCTTGCTGACGAAATGGGTCAG